>CAMIXG010000004.1 GCA_946402705.1 uncultured Tissierellia bacterium
CTATTAAAGACTTAGTTGTTGAAGTTAAACTTTTAGAAAATGGGACTTTCAATGGTAAAACTATAAAACTTACTAAAGCTACTAATTGGAAGGGTGAATTTAAGGATTTACCTACTAAAACTAATGATGGTAAAGATATAATTTACACTATTGAGGAAATAACTATCCCTGGTTTTGACAAGGGACTTGGTGGTAATCAAGATACAGGCTTTACTCTAATCAATGCCGAAAAACCTGTTACTCCACCTGAAAAAACTAGAGTTAATATTCCAATTAAAAAAGTTTGGAAGGTTAACAGTGAAAATACTATCAAGGATTTAGTAGTTGAAGTTAAGCTTTTGGAAAATGGTAAATTTAATGGCAAGACTATAAAGCTTACTAAAGATACTAGTTGGAAGGGCGAATTCAAAGATTTACCTACCCTAGTTGATGGTAAATTTGTGAAATATACGATTGAAGAGATAAATATCCCTGGTTTTGACAAGGAGTTAGCTGGTAATGTAAATGATGGTTTTGTATTAACAAACTCTGAAAAACCAGATAAACCAAATCCAGACAAGGATAAAACTAATGTTTCTGTTAATAAGACTTGGAAGGATGACAAGGGCAATATAATTAACGGAAATGATACAAACAGAAGTATTACAATTAGATTATTTGCTGATGGCAAGGAAGTTGATAAGGTAGTTTTAAGTAAGGGTAGTTGGTCTCACACATTTAGAGACTTACCAAAATACCAAGCTGATGGCAAAACGCTTATTAAATATATAATAAGAGAAGACAGTGTATCTGGATATAATCAAACTATAACAGGTAGTGCTGAAAATGGTTTTGAAATCATCAATAAAGAAAGACCTGATGATCCAAATCCAAAAAGACCTAAGGAACCTAAGGATCCAAAACCTAAAGATCCTACACCTAAGCAACCTAAACCTAAAGAACCTAAACCAGATGATCCAGATAGAATAGAATGGGAAAAATATAACCCTGAATATGTAGACATTCCAGTTGTTAAATACTGGGTTGGAAAAGCTGGTAAATCAGTTACTATTAACTTATTGGCTGATGGTGTTACAATTGATAGTATCATTTTAAATGATGCTAATGATTGGACTTACGAGTTTGAAGATTTACCATTATTAGATACAGCAACTTCTACAATGATTAATTATACAGTGGAAGAAACTCCTATAACTGGTTATACTTCACTTGTAGATGGAGACTTCCATGATGGTTTTATTATTACTAACACAGAAGTAAAAGAACCTATAAAACCAAAAACACCTACAGATAACCCTCAAACTTTTAAAGATGGTATCAGTAGAACTATAATAACAATAGGAATGATTGCAGTACTATTGTTCCTACTTGAAAGGTTAAAAAGATTTTTAAGCAAATAATAACTTTAAATAAAATATAGAAAAGAGAGAATATGATTCTCTCTTTTCTAATCTAATCTTATATTTACAATAAGGAGGGGATATTATAAAGAAAAAAATAATAGTTGCTATTGAAATTCTTTTAGTCTTATTTCTTGCCTTTAATATTTTTAAGGTTTATAAGTATTATAAAAATTTAAATAGCCATACTGAGATAAATACTAAGATTGAAAATTTTGTTTCTGAATCAGTTGATAGTCCAGCCCCTGAAGAATATTTTCTAGATACTCTAAAGAGAGAATATCCTGATATAGTAGCCTATATAGATATACCTGGTACTAATATATCCTATCCTGTTGTTCAAAGTGATGATAACAGTTTTTATATGGATCATTTAGTAGACAAATCCTATAATGGTAATGGTAGTATCTTCTTAGATTATAGGAATACTAACAATTTTTCTGATGATAATAATGTTGTATATGGGCATTTTATCAAATCTGGAAAACTGTTTTATGATTTGGATAAGTTTCGTAAACAAGATTTTTATGACAAAAATAATTCTATTAAACTTTATACTTTTGATGGAGAAAAGAACTATATTATCTACTCTGCCTATGTGGCTGAACCTAATGAAAATTATAGAATGCAAAACTTTTCTTCTAGTTCTGAAAAAAGTAAGTTTCTAGAAAAAATAAAGTCTAAGTCCATGATAAAAACCTTAGATGTTGATGTTGAAAATACCAAAATTTTAACTCTATCTACTTGTTCTGACAGGGGAGATAATCGTTTGGTAATTCATGCAGTAGAGATATGATTTATGAATATAAAAAAGAGAGATATAAAATCTCTCTTTTTTATTTATAACAGCCTATTTACTGACCTACATAAATATCACCTAGCATAAATGCTCTATTATATTTTCTTCCACTATTTCAAAATCCCCATCTTTAAATTCCAATATTGATAACGAAGTATTTCTAACTACTGGTGTATCCCAAAGTCTAGCTATATCATTTTTCTTTACTATAGATAGAAGTACACTTATTATAACTCCATGTGTTACCACTAAAACATTCTCTAAATTTTCATAGGCAGTTATCTCTTTTAAAGCTCTTTCTACTCTTTCAAATACATCTGCATAAATCTCTCCACTAGTTGAACTATACTTTTCTGGTTGAGTCCATAGTTTTTCCATGTCTTCTGGATGAGAATCCTTTAACTCTACTAGTAGTTCACCTTCAAATTTCCCAAAATTCATTTCCTGTAAATCTTCTATTTTTTCAGTTTCTATAATTCTATCACCAACTACATGGTTCATTGTTTCTATGGTTCTTCCCAAAGGACTTACAAATACCTTATCAAAGTCTATATCTTTTATATATTCATTTAGTTTCTTTGCCTCATCTATACCTTTTTCTGTTAAGTTAGAATTTTTTGCTCCCTGCATTCTACCCTGTTCATTCCATTTTGTCTGCCCATGTCTAACTACATATATTTTCATTTCTTTCTCCTTTTAATCTAGCTATTTTAGTAACCTTAATATCTATACTCTTTATTAACTTATTATAATTTTCCTCGCTAGTTGATACAAGTACACAAGTTGATGGACCTGCAGTCTTCTTTAAATCTATATCTATATTATCAAATAAATCATAACCTAAACTATTAGTAGTTGCTAGCTGATTTAATTCATATTCAATTCCCTTAGAACCAACTGGCAATATCTCATTTATATAATCTAAGTCCAAGATTTTCAAAAGTCTATCTACATTCATTATGCTTTTTTCTTTATCCTCTACAACTTCATCTCCAACTTTAGGTATACCAAGACATACAACTAAATCATTCACTTTTGACCTTGCCTGTACCCAGGTTTTTTTATCAACTATACCTATGGCTGTTATTCCTATCCCTGTGGTCCTTACTGGTATATTTTCTTCTGTGCTACCAGTTATAATACTCCCATCCAAGTTTAAGGGTTTTAAGGCTCTCTCTATGCCTTTTATTATTCCTTCTCCTGCTGGATTCATCTCAACCGACAAGTTATTTACCACGCTTATAAGTTTGGCTCCATAACTAAGCATTTCCATAAGCGCAACCGTTGTTGTAAAATATCCTATTATTTCCTGACTTGTTTTAACTAAATCTAGCTCCTTGTCTCCTATTCCCCCTGCTGAATCACATGATATGACCAAGGTTTGATTATCATTTAAGTCTACCAAAGTTAAATCTCTAAAACTATATGTTTTCATTAAATCCTCCTACCACAATGTGGACAGTAATTGTATTCATATGCCACTTGCTTACCACAACTACTACATGTCTTTACTTGCATTTCTATATTTAGGTCTATTAAATCTTCTGCCCATATTTCTACAGATTTTTTCTTTTCTATTTTTTCACCAAGATCTTTTCCTAGGCTAAATATACCATGGCAACATCCCATATTCACATAATACTCCTTATTCCACTTAAAAACTGGAATAAAAAATAAACTTAGGCTAGTATAGGTATAACTAAGATTTACTTGACCATAGGCCTCACATCTTGGGCAAATTATCATTTTATTATAGTCTACTGCTTTTTCTTTACTTGTTATTGATGATATAAATATCACATAATCACCTCTATTTATAATGGATATTATATCATATTTATAAAAAAAGATTGACCAAATGGCCAATCTTTTAAACTGTTATGTTTTTAAAATCCACATCTATAAATTCTTTAAAGTCATTTGGATTTACCTCTACTTGAAATCCAACCTTACCAGCTGAAACAATAATAGTTTCCCTATTTACTGCAGTATCATCTATTACTGTCTTAAAGTCTTTTTTCATACCAATTGGAGAACAACCTCCTCTTATATAGCCTGTCAGTTTATTTATATCAGCCACCTTAATCATATGCACTGATTTTTCTCCGACTGCTCCTGCTGCCTTTTTTAAATCTAATTCCTCAGCAACAGGTATAACAAAGACATAATGCTCCTTAGAATTACCCTCAGCGACTAAAGTTTTGTAGACATCCTCTACATCTCTTCCTATATCCTTAGCCACTGATACTCCATCTACATGATCTTTATCAACTTTATATTCATAGTAATCATATATTATTTTCTTACTATCTAGTAGTCTCATAACATTAGTTTTTTTCATAATAACTCCTAACTTAATCTTCTTCTATATATCCTAAACTTTTTGCCTTATCTAATAAACTTAAAGTATATTCATAGAGTATTGTAGAACTAGCCTTTATAGGCTCAACTCTTTTAAGAACTTTAGAGTGAGTTATACCGTGCTTTTTCCATGTTCCTCCCTCATTATAGAAGTTATTTAATATAGGTTGTAATCTATCCATTGAATTTGCAAACAAGGCGTTTTCTGTCTTCATCTCTTCAAATTCATCCCATAATTTTCTAAACTCCAAAGATTTTTCTTCAGATAAAATACCAAATATCCTATCTGCTGATTTTAATTCTCTTTCAAGTTTATCTTCATATCCTTTTTCGTCATAGGCAAAAGTATCTCCTGCATAGATTTCAACTATATCATGTACTAATAACATCTTTATAACCTTTGATACATCTATATTTTCATCTGCATATTCAGCTAGAGTCATACCCATCATAGCTATGTGCCATGAATGTTGTGCATCATCTTCTCTTTTATTAGTTCCTATTAAAGTTGTCATTCTCTCTATTGATTTCATCTTGTCTAATTCCACTATAAATTCAATATCTTTTAATAGTTTTTCCATAGTCACTCCTAATTAAGCATTTTTCTTATTTGTAATAGCAGTAGTTATAGGAGGAACAACTTGTTTCTTTCTAGAAACAACTCCTGGTGCTTGGAAGGAATTATTACTAATTTCTTTTCCAAATGCCGATGCTATAAGTTCTTGTTCCTCACCAACAACCATTATTTCAGATGATTCGTTAAAGATATCTGTTAGTAATAAAACTAGGAAAGAATAATCCTTATCCTTTCTAATTTTTTCCATAGCGGGAACTAACTCTTCTTTAAGTTCTGATAAACTATCTAAATCCATAGTAAACACTTGAGATATAGCTAGTTTTTCATCCTCTATAGTAAACTCTTTAAAATCTTGATTTAAGATTTCTTTTGGTTGTTTTCCAACTAAGGATGTACCTGCTTTAAACATTTCATTTGCAAATGTTTCTGGATTTATATCTGCTATTCTAGATAATCTTTCCAGCATCATTTTATCAGTTGGAGTAGCTGTAGGAGATCTTAATAACAAGGTATCTGATATTAAAGCTCCACACAAAATCCCTGCTATTTTTCTATTTGGTCTTCTACCATTTTCAAACATTATTGAACCTATTATAGTGGCTGTACTTCCAACTGGTTCATTTCTAAAGTATATTGGGTTACCAGTAAATACATCTGCCACCCTATGATGATCTATTATTTCTAGTATTTCTGCTTCTTCTAATCCATCTATGGATTGACTTCTCTCATTATGGTCAACCAATATAACCTTTTTCTTTTTACTAGATATTAAATGGTATCTTGATATTAGACCTGTAACCTTCTTATCATTGTTTATTACTGGATAAGTTCTATACCTAGTATTTGCCATTTCTACCTTTATATCGTCTACTAAATCATCTTCTTCAAAGTAGACTAAATTTTCCTTAGTCATAGCATAACTCACTGGCATAGCCTGTGTTATCAATTTAGATGCTGTAAATGTATCATGTGGTGATACTATAAGACTTATGTTTTTATCTTTTGCCTTTTTTGAAACCTTTTCACTTGGAGTTATACCTCCAGTTACTATTAAAATTCCAACTTCCTTGTCTAAGGCTAAAATTTGTGCATCTTCTCTACTACCACAAATAGCTATATCACCCTTATCAATATAATTTTTTGCATCCTTAGGATCCATTGCTATTACGACAGTTTTTCCATCTAATACATTAGTATCACTCATAAAAATAACATCTGAAGATAAGGTATCTATTATATTATCCACAGTTGCTCCTGATTTTCCTAGTATACTACTATCCCATACATCAATGTATTTTTTTATCATATCTGATGCTGAAATCATACCTACTAGCTCTTCATTTGTATTTACTACTGGAATACTATTTATTCCGTTTTTTTCCATTATATTTAAAGCCATTTTTATCGAAATATCTGGATTTATTGGCGCGATTTTATCATAATCTAAATCTTCCACTGATAGTCTAACAGTTTCTTTTAGCTCTGGAGCCTCAACTCCAAAATAATCTAAGATAAACTGTGTCTCTCTACTGATATCTCCTAATCTTACTGGGATTGCTGTTAACTCTCCTAGTGAATTTTTATATTCGGCATAGGCTAATGCTGAACAAATCGAATCTGAGTCTGGGTTTCTATGCCCCATAATATAAACTTTTTCCTGCATTCCTTTCCCTCCCGGCTACAATTATACCATAGGTAAAATTTATATATCAAACAATATATGAATTTATTTATTTTTATTTACTTGACAATTACTTTTTTTAAAGTTATAGTATTCTAAAGGAAAATGAATTAAAAGCTTTGATGGAGACAAAAATATCAAACTTTATTTACAGAGAGCTAGAATGGTGAGAGCTAGCACTAAAGAGATATATAATATTCACTCCATAGCTAGTTTGTTCAATGAGAAATCTAGTAGACAAACTCGGATGCTCACCGTTAAAGGAGATAAGATTGTTAGATCTGATTGAGGATGACTATGTCATTAAATATGGGTGGTACCACGGAGAGTAAATCTTTCGTCCCTATAAATTTAGAAATTTCTAAGTTTATAGGGATGGAAGATTTTTTTTATTCCCAATTAATCTAACTTAAATATTAGGAGGGTTTATTATGATAATGAAAAATTTAGGCAAAAAATTGGTTTTAATAACTTCTATAGTTATGACTATGTCACTAACTTTAACTGCTTGTGGCAAGGCAAAAAAAGAAGATGGTAAATTGGTAATTGGTATCAATCAATTAATGGAACATCCAGCACTTGATAGTGCTAGAGAAGGCTTTATAGATGGACTTAAAGAAATGGGAGTAGATGCTGAAGTTGTCTATATGAACTCTCAAGGCGATATCCCTAATTCTATTAGCATATCTGAAAAGTTTGCATCTGATAAGGTAGATTTAATCTATGCCATAGGAACACCTGCTGCTCAATCTACTAAACAGGTTGCTAGGGATATACCAGTTTTATTTTCTGCTGTTACAGATCCTGTAGAATCTGGCTTAGTAGAGAGCTGGGACAGGGTTGGGACTAATGTAACAGGAACTTCTGATAAGGCTAATATTGAAGAACAACTAAAATTGTTCTCACAGATAGATAAAGACATAGAAACTATAGGAGTCATCTATAATACAGGTGAATCTAACTCAAATATTCAGCTTAAGGAACTTAAAGAAGTTGCTGAAAAATCCAATCTAAAAATTGAAGCTGTAGGTATATCCAATATAAATGATGTAGCCCAATCTTTAGAATCTCTTACAAAAAAGGTTGATGCTCTTTACATGTTAAGTGATAACATGGTTGCCTCATCTGTGGGTCTTGTTAGTCAAAAACTTATAGAAAAAAATATGATTTCTGTATCAGCTGAAGAATCTCAAGTTCTAGGTGGTATATTAATCACTCAAGGCATAAGTTACTATGAGCTAGGAAAAGACACTGCTAAAATGGCAAAAGAAATTCTAATTGATAAAAAAGATATTAAAGATATGCCAGTTGGTCTATCTCAAAATAAGGATATAAAAATAAATAAATCAACCTTAGATCAACTTAAAATAAATAAAAATTTAGAAATTTTCAAAAATGCTGTGATACTTGATAAATAAATAAGTAACTAAACTTTTACCATCTTATAATTATATTATATTTTTTCTTTCTCAAATTTTTTCTTGACTTTTATATTCTAAAGGAATATGATTAGCATTAATAAATTAAGAAAATACTTTGCAAGAGAGAAAAATATCAGGTAGTTGTTTTGAGAGAATTTGGGGTAGCTGGGAACCAATAACAATGACGATATATAATATACACTCTTAAGTAGATTTGTTGAAAAGATATCTTAGTAGGCAAATTCGGAGGCCCACCGTTATAAAGGGATAGGACTGTTAGGTCTGATTGAGTGATGATAATTTATGATATTAAATTATTATAATTAGGGTGGTACCACGGAGATATAATCTTTCGTCCCTATAAGTTTAGTAAAAAAACTAGGCTTGTAGGAGCGAGAGATTTTTTTATTATCTAAAATCATTCAAACTGACTAATTATTTATTAAAATTTAGGAGGAATTGAAATGAAAAAGAAAAATTTATTAAGTATTATTGTTTTAGTTTTATTGTCTGGTTTATTTTTAGTAGGATGTGGAAAAGAAGAAGCTAAAAAAACTAGTGATGGCTCTTTTAAAATAGGAATTAACCAATTTACAGAACATCCAGCACTTGACCAGGTAAAACTTGGTTTTGAAGAAGGTTTAAAAGAATTTGGTGACTTTGATGTAGATTTTGTAAGTGCTCAAGGTGATATCTCAAATACTATTACAATCTCTGAAAAATTTGTAGCAGATAAGGCAGATTTAATCTTTGCAATAGCTACACCATCTGCTCAATCTAGTAAACAAGTTGCTGGAGATATTCCAGTTATATTTTCAGCAGTAACTGACCCAGTAGAGGCTGGACTTGTAAATGCCTTTGATAAACCTGGTGTCAATGTAACAGGTACTTCTGATGAAAGCCCTGTTAAAGAACAACTAGCACTTTTTAAAACACTAGATCCTAACATTAAAACAATTGGAATTATATATAACACAAGTGAAGCTAACTCAAAAGTTCAAATAGATAATGCAAAAAAAGCTGGTGAAGAACTAGGACTTAAAATAGAAACTATTGGTATATCAAATATCAATGATATGTCTCAAGCCCTTGATTCACTTATTAAAAAAGTTGATGGTCTTTATACTATAACTGATAATATGGTTGCCTCAGCTATAAACTTAGTAGCTGATAAGGCTAATGCAAACAATATGATTACCATTGGTGCTGAAGAAGCCCATGTAGCTGGTGGAATTTTAATGACTGATGGTTTGTCTTACTTTGAACTAGGTAGACAATCTGCTAGAATGGCTAAGGAAATCCTAGTAGATAAAAAAGATATAACAACATTTTCGTGTGAAAAGGCTGAAAATACTTCAAAGGTTTACAATGAAAATACTTTGAAAAAATTAAACTTAGATATCAACAATAAGGCCTTTGAAAATGCAACAAAAATCAATTAAATTTTAAAGGAGAATGATTATGAATGGATTAATTATGACTTCTATAGAACAAGGTTTAATATTTGCAGTCCTTGCTATGGGAGTATTTATAACAAACAAAGTACTAAATATCGCTGATTTATCTGTAGAAGGAAGTTTTCCATTCGGTGCTTTTATATTTGCAAAATTTTTATTAATGGGAGTGAACCCTGTTATTGCAACAATTTTAGCTTTTGCTTTTGGGACTTTAGCAGGACTTTTAACTGCTACCTTATTTACAAAATTCAAGATAAATGCTTTACTATCTGGAATCTTAACTATGAATATTTTATATTCTGTAAATCTTAGGATAAATAATGCTGCTAATGTACCCTTATCAGGTCAAAGAACCATCTTTGACTTTGGCCCTAAACTTCTAATACTACTAGCAATAGTTATTGTGGTTAAGCTATTACTAGATTTATTCTTAAAAACAGAAGTTGGTTACTTATTGGTTGCTACAGGTGATAACGAATCTTTGGTTAAGTCTCTAGGGCAAAAATCAGACAACTACAAGATACTTGGCCTTATGCTTTCCAATGGACTTATAGCCCTTAGTGGTGCTTTAATGGCTCAGTATAATGGTTATGTTGATGCTTCTATGGGAAAAGCGACTTTAGTTATAGCCCTTGCAGCTATTATAATAGGAGATACTTTTATGAAAAATTCTTCTTTCTTGAAAAATACTACACGTGCCATAATTGGTGCAATTGCCTACAAATTAATTGGTGGTTTTGCCATTGACCTAGGCCTACACCCAAATGATTTATCTGCAATAAATGCAACTATCGTTATTGTGTTCTTACTATACAATAACTTCTTCCCAAATATTATGGGAAAGCTAAATAAAAAAGGAGGACGAGATTATGCTTAATATAAAAGGATTAGAAAAAAGATTTAATATAGGAACACCAAATGAAATTCAGGTTTTCAATGGACTAGATTTAAACTTTGAAAAAAATAAATGTACTGCTATTATAGGCCCTAATGGTTGTGGTAAATCAACACTTATGAATTTAATCGCAGGAACACTAATGGTCGATAATGGAACAATTGAACTAAATGGAAAAACTATATCTAATTTAAAAGAAGAAGATAGGTCTGAATTCATAGGTAGAGTCCATCAAAATCCTTCAATGGGTGTATCTCCTTCTTTAACAATACTAGAAAACATGGCTCTTGCTGATAAGAAAAATAATAAGTTTTCGCTTAAATTTCTAGTTAATAAAAAAAATATAGATAGATATAAGGAATTAGTTGCCCAGCTAGATTTAGGACTAGAAAATCTTATGAATACAAAGGTAAAATTTTTATCTGGTGGACAAAGACAGTCTTTATCTTTGATAATGGCTTCTATGAAACATCCCGATTTGATTTTACTTGATGAACATACTGCAGCACTAGACCCTAAAACCTCTCATGTTGTAATGACTAAAACAAAGGAACTTATTGATAAATATGAAATGACTGGAATTATGATTTCTCATAATATGAGAGATGCTATTAAATACTCTGACAGAGTTATCATGCTGGATAAGGGAATTGTGGTACTTGATAAACCAAGTATAGCCCTTACAGAAGAAGATTTAAATAATATTTATATAGATAGATTGGATAAGGCTATAGCTGTTTAATTTTGGGTATAAGGTCTGAGAGGTGATATTTATGACTGAAATTAAAATTTTTTCTGATTTCGCTTGCCCATTTTGTTATATTGGCTTTTCTATTATGAAAAGATTAAAAGCTGAAAGAGATGATATAGACTTTTTGTTTATTCCATCTATTTTAAATCCTAATGAATCTCTAATGGGGAGTAGTCTTTATGCACATGTTGACAGAGAAACTGCCCATCTAGGCTACTTAAGAATTGAATCTTTAGCCAAAGAATATGGCCTAGTATATAATAATAGGGAAAGAAGATTTAATACAAATAGACTTCATATGGCTAGTATATATGCCTATGAACATGATAAGTTTTTCGAATTTGCACAACTAGGTTTTGAATATATATTCGAACATGGGAAAAATGTAGCTCTTGAAGAAGTTGTAAATGAAATTGGAGAAAAAGTTGGTTTGGATATTAAGGATATGAATGCACAAATTAACTCTAAAGAATATATCAGCTATTTAGACGATGCACATGAGCTAGCTATCAAGTATGATATAGAATCAATACCTACATTTATAGTTGATGATGTAAAGAAACCAACAACCTTAAAACCATATAAGGATTTTATAAAAGATTTATTAGGCTAGATAGATATCTAGTCTTTTCTTTTTTCATTTTATTTATCAGAATTTTCTGATATAATTTAGGTAACATATACTAAGGAGGGATATTATGAACAATGATAAAAATAAGCATGAAAATTTTTCTAAGAAGAAATTAATAATTACCCTGCCCCTTGTTTTTATTCTAATTTTTAGCTTTATATTTAGGTGGGATATAGTTTTTGCAATGAATCCTGAAAGACAAATAAAGAAATCAATAAATGACTCAATCACCCAGCTCTATAATATAAAACTTAATAATAATGACTATCTAAAAAATCTAGGTAAATCTGAAAATATATACTCAAGTTTAAACTCCACCCTACTTGATTATGAACCAAATACAAGTGGTGACAAGAACAGCTCATCAATTTATATGTTGGGAAATCTAAATTTTAAAAACAAAGTAGCTAATTTCAATCTTGAAAGTACTATAGATAATGAAAACTTGATAACATTTAGATCAGAATTTGGTAATAAGTCTATATATCTCAGTATGGCTGAGTTATATGATAAAACTTTTGAAATACCAAGTAAAGTAGATGAAAACACTTGGAATAACTCAATACTTGCTGCACAATTTGGTCCAATTTCTGAACCCTTTGATTTATCTTTTGATAGTATAAATGAAGAACTTAAACTTGTCAAAATTAGAAAATTATTGGCATCTGATTATGACTTTAAGGATTATTCCAAAATTTTAATAGATTTTATAGATTCAAAAGAGTTGGAAAATGTAGGCAAGGAAATAGAAATGATAGATGGAAAAAATCATAACATTTATAAGTATAGTCTTACAGTTACTAAAAATGACTATGATAATCTAAGGCTTAATTACTATAATCTCTTATTAGAAGATAAGGCTTTAGAAGAGTTTATGAAGGATTTTTATGAGATATTTAATTCTTTTAATTATGGTGAAATACCAGAGTATGAAAGCTTTACTGAATATGTAAATAACCTAAAAGACAATATAGACTTAGATGAAAAATATGAAAATGAAAAACTAGTTTTCACTCTTGGTATCTCTGATGGAAGACTTATCACCTTAGATGTTGAGGATTACTTTGATGATGAGATTTATCCACTTTTAAAGGTAAATTTCACAGATTACAAAAATAATCTTTATAGTTTTATTGCCTATCAATATGATGGTGATACTAGCTATAATGAGCAGGAAAATATTACTCCAATTACTAAAATAAGTAACATAAACTATTTGTTAAAAGATGATGCTATTAAAAATCTTTTAACTATTGAAGAAATTTTAAATGATAACGAAACTAGTGAACTATTGAAACTATCAACTGACATTGATTTATCAAAAACTAAGGATAACTTTAAAATCAAGCTGGATTCATCAGATATTTATCAAAAGAGAAGTTATGATATAAGTGGAGATTTAACTTTAAATAAAGATGAGTTACTTTTTAAATCTGATAAAATAAAGCTTGAAACTAAGTATAACTTTTCTGAAGAAGAAAACAATAGTGTAGGTATAAGCTTTAATCTGGACCTTAAATTATCTAGTAAAAATCTAGATTTTAAACCTGTAGATAAGAATAAGATAGTTAAACCTCTTAATCTATCTTCAGATGATTCAGATGAAATGCTCCTAACTATTGAAAAAAACTTAATTAAACTACAAGAAAAATTTATAAATCTAGGCAATAGATCATAAAAAAAGACATCTTCTTTAATAAAGATGTTTTTTTATCAAATTTAGCTTCCATAATTAAATCTATTTATTCAGACCTATACCTAAATCCTATTTGCATATCTATATTGCCAAACTCTAATTCCAGCTGCTTTTGTAACTGATCTAATTCGACTTCTGTTTCTGATATTTTCATGTCTTTATCTAGTATGGCACAAGCAGAACAATATATCCTACTTTTACCATAACTGTGAACTTGTAAGTCATGAACTTCTACAATATGGTTGCCTGATAAAAGTAAGTCTCTTATCCTTGAATTAACCTTAACATCATCTCTTCCCCCTATTAAGGGTTTAGATATTTCAAGCATGGTTTTCATTCCAGAATATACTATAATCAAGGCTACAATCATACCCATATATCCATCTAATTTTAAATTATAATAGTAAGATAATAAGTAGGATACTAGGGTAGCACAACTTATCATCATATCTGAAAAGCTATCTTCTGCCAGTGCTTTTAGGGTTAAAGATTCTATTTGCTTAGCAGTTTTACTACTATATAAACCTATAATCAATTTAGCAATTATCGATGCACCTAAAACCAATAGAACGCTCTTACTATGAATTATAGTATAGTCTGAAAATATCTTAACATAAGAGGCTTTAACAAGTTCTACGCCTACCAAGATGGTTAAAATGGATATTACAAAGCCTGATATATATTCAACCCGACCATACCCAAAAGGGTAATAATGATTATTAGGTTTTTTTGTAATCTTAAACCCTAGTATTGATATGATAAAGGCAACACTATCTAGCAAGTTATTAAATGCTTCACCTATAATAGCAGTACTATTTGAAAATAAACCTGCCATTAGTTTTACTACAAATAGTATTATATTTATAATTATTCCAAATATACTTATTTTTATTCCCTTATTTTCTCTATCCTGCATACTTTCAACTCCTTAATTTCTCCAAATCCATATTTATTTTTCTCAGTAAATCATATAGGGTATCCTTTTCATCTTCTGTTAAAGAATTAAATATCATTTCTTCATGTTGATCCCTATTATTTTTTATCTTCTCTAATTCTTTTTCTCCTGCTAGAGTTATATATATTCTTATCTTTCTTAAATCATTTTCATCTTTTAGCCTTAGGATGTAATCTTTTTCCTCTAATTTTTTAAGTACTTCTGTTACAGATGATGGCTTTATTCCCATTCTTTCTGCTATATCCTTTTGCATAACTCCAGGATTTTTACTTGTATAATCTATTATATTTATCTGGGCATGTGATAGATTTCTACCTCCATGTATTGAACTATGAGATATACTTCTCATATTATTATTTACCTTTCTTATCTCTCTATATAATTTTTTATTTTGCATTTTTATCTTCCTTTTTATTTAAATTAGTTTTAATTAGTTTTTAGTTAGTTACCTAACTACTTTTAAAGTTTAACATTTGCTTTTAACAAAGTCAATATTTTTTGTTCATTAAATTTTTGAGTATAAAAAAAGTGAGGCCATTTGACCCCACTCTTGCTAACTTATATTAAAGATTTTAATGCTTCTAAATTTGCCTCTATAGTTTTATCTATATCTTCCCTTGTCAAGGCATCTGATACAAACATACATTCAAATTGCGCTGGTGGAAGCATTATACCTCTATCCAACATTTCAACAAAATATTTTGCATATGCTTTTGTATCACATCTTTGAACATCATCATAATTTTTAAATGGCCCTTCGCCAAAGAATAGGGTTAACATATTTCTATACCTAACTATACTTGCCCTTATACCAGTTTTTTCTATATTTTCTTTAAAACCAGCTTCCAGCATTTCAGCTTTTTCTATCATATTACTATAAATTTCAGAATTTTTTTCAAGCACATTTAAACTTTTCAGTCCTAGATGCATGGCTACTGGATTTCCAGATAGGGTTCCAGCTTGATATACTCCACCTTCTGGCGAGATTATCTCCATTATTTCCCTTCTACCTGCATATGCTCCTACTGGCATACCTCCACCTATTATCTTACCAAAGCAAGCCATATCTGGTTTTATACCATATACCTCTGCTGCTCCACCATAGGCTATTCTATAACCACTGATTACTTCATCAAATATCAATAGGGCTCCCTTTTCTTCTGTAAGTTTTCTCAGCCCAAATAAAAATTCTTTATCAGCAGGTATAAGTCCCATATTTCCTGCTACTGGTTCTAGTATTATAGCTGCTATATCATCATCTTCATCAAAAACTCTCTTTACATCATCTAAATCATTGTATCTACAAACTAGAGTGTTTTCTACTATGGCTTCTGGTACTCCAAGGCTGGTTGGCACTCCATAAGTTATAGTTCCAGATCCTGATTTTACAAGAAGAGAATCATTATGTCCATGATAACAACCCTCAAATTTTATAACCTTATTTTTCCCAGTAAATCCTCTTGCCACTCTTATGGCTGACATAGTTGCCTCTGTTCCAGAGTTTACCATTCTAACCATATCTATACCTGGATAAGACTCCACCATTTTTTTAGCCATCTCTACTTCTATTTTAGTTGGAAGTCCAAAGCTAAAGCCTCTTTCTATAACGTTTTCAATTCCATCAACTATTCTCTCATCATTGTGCCCAAGTATGGCTGGTCCCCAAGATCCTATATAGTCTATATATTCATTTCCATCTTCATCTTCTATCTTACTTCCATAGCCACGAGTTATAAAAACAGGTCCTGTATCCACTGCTTTAAAAGCTCTAACTGGACTGTTTACTCCACCTGGTATATATTTTACAGCTTCTTCAAATATTTTTTTTGAGTTTTCTCTATTCATTATAAGCCTCCTATTTTTTCAACATTCTAGCTATATCTTTAGCAAAATAAGATATTAATATGTCTGAGCCAGCTCTCTTTAAAGATACTAATGTCTCCATTATTATATCTTCATTTACAAGTCCATTTTCTATTGCAGACTTTATCATGGAATACTCTCCACTAACATTATAAGATGCTATTGGTATATTAAATTCATCCTTTGCTCTTCTTATTATATCCATATAGGCAAGGGCAGGTTTTACAATTATCAAATCTGCTCCCTCTTCTAAATCAGCCATTATCTCCCTCATAGCCTCATCACTATTATAGTAGTCCATTTGATAGGTCTTTCTATCTCCATGACTTGGAGCAGATTCTGCTGCCTCTCTAAAAGGTCCATAGTAATTAGATGCATATTTAGCACTATAGGCCATAATTGGTATATATTCATAGCCATTTTCATCTAATACACTTCTTATTGCTGCAACTCTACCATCCATCATATCTGAAGGTGCAACCATATCTGCTCCTGCTTCAACATGACTAAGTGATATTTTTCCTAAGTATTCTAAAGTTTTATCATTATCAACATCTCCATCATCTGTTAAAATACCACAGTGGCCATGATCTGTATATTCACACATGCAAACATCTGTAACAACATACATTTCTGGATACTTTTCCTTGATGGCTCTTATTGCTTTTTGTATTATTCCATCTTCTACAAATCCTGATGTACCACAACTATCTTTTTCATCTGGTATACCAAATAGAATTATAGAATTTATGCCTAGGTCTAATAATTCCCTAACCTCTTCTAATAATTTATCTATGGAAAATCTATAAACACCTTTCA
This sequence comes from uncultured Tissierellia bacterium, assembly GCA_946402705.1. Taxonomy (GTDB): domain Bacteria; phylum Bacillota; class Clostridia; order Tissierellales; family Tissierellaceae; genus CAMIXG01. The sequence goes on from CAMIXG010000004.1 coordinate 17,307, forward strand.
TAGAACTTATTTCTTCTTTTTTGTTTTCACCTTCAACTATAAATAAAGGATAGATAAAATCATCTAATGATATACTTGTTTCCCTTATTAAATTTCTTACTACTTGGTTTTTTCTAAGTCTTCTTGTTCTTGAAAAGCTCATATTAATCCTCCTTAATTATTGCTTCTATTATACCTTCTATAGTAAACTCATCTGCCTCATAATCTACCTTATAACCTGCTTTTTCCACTGTTTGTGTAGTTATAGGCCCTATTGATGCTAGTTTTGCCTTTTCTATTATAGTCTTAGCATCATTTGCTAAAATACTGTTAAAATTATTAAAAGTTGAAGCAGAAGTAAATATTAAATAATAATCATCTAAATTTGATAACTTTTCTATTATTTTTCTTCTATCCTCATCTTCCTGCACTGTTTCATATATGGAAACTTCTTTTACATTTGTTATCTTATCCAAATCTTCAACTAGTTTTTCTCTAGCTATCTTAGCTCTTGGTATTAAAATTCTATCTTCTGCTTTTAAAATATGTTTTAGAGTTTCAAATAGTTCTTCCGCTACATATTTCTCTGGCATAATATCTGCATTTATTCCATATTTTAATAGGGATTTTTTAGTCTTAGGTCCTATTGCAACAACCTTAGTATCTCCCAAGTGTCTAGTATCATATCCAAGTTCAAATAACCTATTGAAAAACACCTCTACTCCATTGACAGAAGTAAATGCTATATAGGTATAGCTTCTAAGATTTTCTATTTCTTTATCTAAATTGCTCATATCTTCTACAGGTTGAGTTCTTATAGTTGGAAATGATATGACATTTGCACCTAGGTCCCTAAACTTTTCTATAGTTTCTCTAGCAGCTTTTTTCTCCCTAGTTATAACTATATTTTTCCCAAACAAAGGTTTATTATCGTGGAATCTAAGTTTTTCTCTAAGACCTACAACATCCCCTATAACAATTAGACTTGGAGGCTGAATATTAGATTCTACTGCTTTTTCATAGATGTTTTCAAGAGTTCCCTCAACTACTTTTTGCCTAGTTGTAGTACCCCAATTTATAAGTGCTGCCTTTGTATCCTTATTTTTTCCGTACTTTAAAAGCTCAGAAGAGATTTTCTCTAGGTTACTAATTCCCATTAAGAAAACTAAAGTTCCATCTAATTTGGCTAAGGCTTCAAAATTCAATTCGTCTTCTTCATCCTTAAGATGCCCTGTTATAACATGAAAAGATGTTGCTATACCCCTATGTGTTATAGGTATACCACTATAGGCAAGACCTCCTATGGCTGAAGTTATCCCTGGTATCTCTTCAAACTCTATACCTCTATCATAAAGGTACTCTCCTTCTTCTCCGCCCCTACCAAAAACATAAGGGTCTCCACCCTTTAATCTTGCAACTATATTTCCAGCCTTGGCTTCTTGATAGATTATTTCATTTATTTCGTCCTGAGTTTTAGCATGATTTTTAGAAGCTTTTCCAACATAGATATACTTAACATCATCTGATAAGTCTTCCATTAATTCAGGGTTTGCCAATCTATCATAAACTACAACATCAGCTTCCTTAAGTTTCCTATATCCCTTTCTAGTTATAAGCCCTGCATCTCCAGGTCCTGCTCCAATCAAATATACTTTTCCATTCATTATTTTCCTATCTCCTTATTCAATATATTTGCAAGTTCTAGGCCAAGTTTTTCTGCTTCTTCCACTTTTCCTCTTACTAAAGCTCTCTTTATTATCTCACCATTTTCAGTTCCTAGCATACCTTTAAGCTCTAACTCTTCATTTTCTATCTTGCAATAGGCTCCAACTGGTACATGACAACTGCCTCCAGTCCCCTTTAAAAAAGCCCTCTCTGCTTTAGATTGAATTTCTGCTTCTTCATTTGATATAGTTTTTAAAACTTTTTCAACTTCCACATCATTTTCCCTTATTTCAAGTCCTAGTATACCCTGACATGGAGATGCCAGTAGTATGTCATCTTCTAAATGTACTATGGTATTTTCCAGTTTAAGTCCCAATCTGTTCATTCCAGCTGCTGCAATTATTACACCATCTAGGTTTTCTCTTTCTATCCTATCTATTCTAGTTTGAACATTTCCCCTGATTCCAACTACTTCTAAGTCCTCTCTAAATTCTAGGATTTGATATTTTCTTCTTTTACTTCCTGTACCAATTTTAGCTCCTCTAGGTAATTCATCCAAAGAATTTAATCCCTTTCTAAGAACGAGTACATCCCTATGATCTTCTCTCTTAGGTATGTGTGAAAGTTTTAGTCCTTCTGGTAAAACTCCTGGTACATCCTTCATACTATGTATGGCTAAATCTATAGTTCCATCTAGTAGTTCCTTTTCTATTTCCTTTATAAATACTTCCTTACCACCAATTTTATCAAGAGGTACTTCATTTAAGATATCTCCCTTTGTTTTTATGGTCTTAACTACAAATTCCACCTCTGGATTTTTATCTTTTAACATATCAATAACATGTCCTGTTTGCGTAACAGCCAAGTTACTTCCCCTAGTTCCAACAATTATCTTCAATATTTTCACCTCATCATTATTTCAAAACAAAAAACTCTGAAATCTAATTTCAGAGTTTTAAATACAATACTAGAAATCTTTTATAATCTTATTATAAAACTCTCTTAATTCCTCTATATTTAAACTTAAAGCCTTATTAATCAATTCTTCTTTTCTAGATAAGTGATTTTCCAATATCTCTTCTCTTGTCTCTTCCAATAAATTCATATATTCACTATTATATTTTTCATACTTACCATCTAAGTCTTTTCTGATAAACTTACTTAAGGCTGGATATTTTCCATTTGTGGATATACTTATAACTAAATCATCATTATCCACAACAGAGGGTGTTATAAAGTCGGATATATCCTTGTTATCAACAATATTTGATATTATACTAATTTTTTTAGCATCCCTTGATATTTTTTCATTTATTAATACATCAGATGTTGCTCCAATTACTAGAAACATCCCCTTAAGGTATTTTTCATCATAAGTATCTTCTATATAATTCAAATCATAGTCAATAAATTTCTCATCAATTTTTTCACTTAGAACTGTTATGTTAGCCTTGGCTTTTAGTAAGTTTTTCACCTTTCTATAGGCTACACTACCACCACCAACTACCAATACATTTTTATTCTCTAAGTTTAACATTACTGGATAATACATAATTCACCCCTAAAATCTAAATAAATCATTCATCGTATTTATATAACTATCTATATCGTTTTTATCCATAGATTTCAATGTTTTAATAGGTTCTCTAACAAGACCTTTAAGCGCTGACATAAGCATTTTATCTATGACCATCATCTGTCTATTATCTAAATCTAATTTTCTGTTTATATAATCCATTCTGGAGTCTTTTATCTCTAAACATCTTTCATGTAATGACTGTAATATAGGATCCACCTTTATTGTATCCAGCCATTCATAAAAATCATTGACATCATTTTCTATCATTTTTTCAGCCTGTTTTGATAATCTCTCTCTTTTCTCCATATTATCCTTGGACATTTTATTTAAGTCATCTAGTTGATATAGGGTTATATTTTGATTATCTTCAACATCTGATTCTACATCTCTTGGAAGAGCTAAATCTAAAATACATAGTTTATTTTCCAAATCCCTTACATCACTTGCCCTAACGATTGTATGAGGAGCTCCAGTTGCTGTTACCAATATATCTACTTCTTTAAGTATCTTATATCTATCTTCGTATTCTACAGGTGTTAAACCCTCAAACTCATCAAATATAGATTTTATTTTACTATGAGTCCTATTTGTTACATATATCTTGTCCATATTTTCTTCAACCAAATAGGTAACAGATAATTTGCTTATCTCACCTGCTCCAATTATCAAGGCTTTTTTTCCATCTAATGACCCTAACTCTTCCTTAACTAAGTTTATACCTATATAGCTTGTAGATAAGGGTACTTCTGATATTTTTATCTCATTTCTTATTTTTTTACCTTCATTTAAGGCATCTTGGAATAATTTATTTAAAACTTTCTTGCTAAAATTTAATTCCATTGATGACATTATTGCATCTTTTACTTGACCAAGTATCTGATCTTCCCCAAGAACAGCTGAATCAAGTCCAGATGCCACCATATATAAATGTACTATTGCATCCTTATTCTTTTTTATTAAAAGATAATCTTCTGTATCCTCAACTTTGAAAAAGCATTTATACATATTGATTGTATCTTCTATTCCTCTATCTATATCATCTGCAACAATATACACTTCACTTCTATTACAAGTAGATAGTATAACCACTTCACTTGTAACTCCATCTAACAATGAGTTTCCTGCTTCTATCTTCTTAGACTCTGTAAACGAAAACTGCTCCCTAATCTCAATGGGAGTCTCTTTATGATTAATCCCTATAACTGCTAAATTCAAACTTCTCACCCATTTTCTTTCTAGTCTGTATATAATCGCCAAAACTGTAAATTCCAATTCTTTTGCTACTACAATAATATTATAATCCTTTTCTTTAGTCAAATACATAAAACGTATCTTAACTTTAGTATTTACCTATATTAGATTTACATATACCAAACTGTAGTCTCTGAAGTAGATACACCTATTGTTCCTGCATTTAAAGCCTCTATTACATCTTCCTTATCCCTTATAAGTCCACCTGCTATTATTGGTATTCTAGTTTCCTTATGTACTTCTTCTAAAATTTTCCCCATAAGTCCTGGAAGTATCTCAACTGCATCTGGTTTTATAGTTTTTATAGACTCTTTTCCAGTTCTAAGTGCAAGTGAATCAAGTACAAACAATCTTTGAATGGTAAAGATGCCTAAACTTTTTGCAGCCTTTATAATACTTGTTTTTGTGGATATAATACCATCTGGATTTATTATTTTGTCTATATATTCAAGAGCTACTGTATGCCTTGAAAAACCCTCTATTAAATCCACATGTACACAAACAAACTTTCCATTTTCCCTAAGCTTATTAACTATTTCCTCTAGGTTCATAATATTTCCAGTCAATAAAAATACAACCTTACAAGGAGATTTGATTACTTCATCTATCTTATCCAGATTACTAAGTGCTGCTATAATCGGATTTTCCTCTATATAATTAAAAAATATATTTCCCATTTAAAATCCTCCTCCTTCAATTATACACATATTACTAGCTCATATAAATGAATATTTTTAAGTTGCAATATTTCCATATATCTTTAATTTCTAAAAACTTTAACTCCTTTATTTCTATACTTCTCTAATTTATTATGATACAATAAATGTAAGATTATAATACAATTATATATTTGGTCGGAGAGAAGAGAACCTAAAAATATGTCTTAGCTATAAGGCATACTTTTAGGTTCTCTTTTATTTTTTTAAGGGGGAAGATTATGTTTGACGTAATTGTTATAGGTTCTGGAATAATAGGTAGTTATATTAGTCGTGAACTTTCAAGATATGACTTAGATGTTTTGGTATTAGAAAAGGAAAATGATGTGGCAAATGGAACTAGTAAAGCCAATACCGCTCTAGTTCATGCAGGTTATGATGCTAAACCAAACACTAATATGGCTAAATTTAATGTACTGGGTAATTCTATGTTTGATAAGGTTTGTGATGAACTCTATGTACCATTTAAAAGACCTGGGTCTCTAGTTCTTGGCTTTAATGACAGTGATAAAAATACAATACATGATTTATATGAAAAAGGTATAAAAAATGGAGTTCCTGGCTTGTCAATTTTAGATAGAAAACAACTTTTAGAACTTGAACCTAATATTGGTGATGATGTAATTATAGCACTTCATGCTGCAACTGGTGGTATAGTAGGCCCTTGGGAGCTTGCCATAGCTCTTATGGAAAACGCTATGGATAATGGTGTTAGTTTAAACTTAAACACAGAAGTTATAGACATAATAAAGCAAGAAAGTAGCTTCTTAGTAAAAACTAATCAAGGAGAATTTGAAAGTAAAATACTTATAAATGCTGCTGGGCTTTTTGCAGATACCATAAATAATATGGTTTCAAATGAAAAAATAACCATAAATCCAGTAGCTGGTGAATACTTCCTACTTGATAAAACTGCACAAAACCTAGTTAGTAGAGTTGTATTCCAATGCCCTTCAGAAACTAGTAAGGGTGTGGTGGTTACACCAACAGTCCATGGAAATATAGTCGTTGGTCCTGATAGTATAGAAATCTTAGAAAAAGAAGATAAGGCAACTCACAAAGATAGATTAGATTTTATAAAAAACAAGGCATTAAAAAGTATTAAAAACATACCCTTTAATGAAAATATAACAAACTTCACTGGACTTAGGGCTAGTTCGACAACTGGTGACTTTATAATTGGTGAAGCAAAGGATGTTAAGGGTTTTATAAATGTTGCAGGTATAAAATCTCCTGGGCTTTCTTCTGCTCCTGCCATTGGTCTTTATGTTTCCAATCTAGCTGTAAACATCTTGGGAGATGTAAAGGAAAATTCCAGTTTTAATCCTAGAAGAAAAAAACCTCTAGTTTTTAATGATTTAACAGATGATGAAAAAACTGAAATAATCAAAAAAGATAAGAAATATGGAAATATTATCTGTAGGTGTGAAACTGTATCTGAAGGTGAAATAGTAGACTGTATCAAAAGAAATGCTGGAGCTACTACTGTAGATGGCGTAAAGAAAAGGGTTAGACCAGGTATGGGTAGATGCCAAGGTGGTTTCTGTATGCCTAGGGTGGTGGAAATCTTATCTAGGGAGTTAAATATACCTATGGAAGAGGTAATGAAAAATTCCAAGTCATCTTATATATTAACTGGTAGGACAAAATAATCTGGGAGGGATATTATGAAAAATTATGATTTAGTTGTAGTTGGTGGTGGCCCTGCTGGACTTGGCGCAGCCATTAAGGCAAGAGAGAACGGAATAGAAAATATACTAGTTTTGGAAAGAGACCATGAATTAGGTGGTATTTTAAACCAGTGTATCCATAACGGTTTTGGACTCCATGTATTTAATGAAGAACTTACAGGACCTGAGTATGCTGAAATATTTGTAGAGAAACTAAGAGAAAGTAAAATAGAGTATAGAACAAACACCTTTGTACTTAATATTTCAAATAACAAGGTTTTAGATATTATAAATGATGAAACTGGCTTTGAAAAAATAGAAGCCAAGGCTGTAATCCTTGCCATGGGATGTAGAGAGCGTTCTCGTGGAGCCTTAAAAATACCCGGAACTAGGCCTAGTGGTGTTCTAACTGCTGGTACTGCTCAAAGACTTGTAAATATCAATGGTTATAATGTTGGAAAAGAAATTGTAATACTTGGCTCTGGAGATATAGGACTTATAATGGCTCGCAGGCTTACTTTGGAAGGTGCAAAAGTAAAATTGGTTCTCGAAATAATGGATAAGCCTTCTGGACTTGAAAGAAATATAAATCAGTGTTTAAACGATTTTGATATCCCCCTTAGACTTAGTCATACAATTTCGGACATAAAAGGGAATGATAGGGTTGAATCCGTTGTAGTTGCCCAAGTTGATGAAAACTTAAATCCCATTAAGTCTACTGAAGAAGAAATCAAATGTGATACCCTAATTTTATCTGTTGGACTTATACCAGAAAATGAACTTTCCAAATCAGCTGGCGTCCTTATAGATAGTAAGTCTAATGGTCCTATAGTTGATGAAAATCTTGAAACTAATGTAAGGGGTATCTTTGCTTGTGGAAATGTACTTCATGTTCATGGTTTGGTTGATAATGTTACTAAGGAAAGCTATATAGCTGGAGAAAAAGCTGCCGACTATATAAAAGCTTTAGCTTAAGGAGTGATTTTATGATAATTGAAAAAACTTGTATTGTGTGTCCAATTGGATGTCACCTTAAAATAGAAAAAAAACAGAATTCTGAATCAGGTTATGAGATAACTGGCAATAATTGTCCAAGGGGAGAAAAATATGCCCTAAAAGAAATGATAAATCCTGAAAGAATTGTCACTTCTACAATTAAAATCAAGGATTTAAAAAATCTTATGCTACCAGTTAAAACTACTGATGGCATACCCAAGGATAAGGTTCTAGACTTTATGAAAGAGGTAAGCAATTATGAGGCTATAAGACCTATAAAGCGTGGAGATATTATAATCGAAAATATCTATGGCACTGGGGTAAATCTAGTTGCAGCAAAGACTATTAATTAAAATAAAAGCTGGGGAAAATTAATCCCCAGCCTTTATAATTTCCATCTTGACTTTTCTATCTAGTTTACTTATCTAATCAACCATGTATCCATATTCAAATAATTTTTCATCTTCAAAATTTACTTTTTTCAAATCAGAGCCTGCTATTTTTACAGTATGAAAAAATATATCTCCATTATATTTATCAAAATATATTGTATAGGGTCCCTTATAAACATAGTAGTGAGAAAAATCCTTTATATAGGCCATTTCATCTATATCTTTTTTTAGAGATTTAGCAGTATTTTCAATTACAATATCATCTGGTTTATATAAATTCTTAAAATTCTCTGGAAAACTATCATAGCCTTCTTTCAGCTTTTCACTCAAAATTTTATATGCCTTACCTTTACTCATAAAATCTCTATTTGTTTTTTCATCTATTGCTATAATCCCAGTAAAATATATTAAATCTCTACCATCATTTTTATAGTTATGATAAGTTACTTCATAACCTAAGTTTTCTGCAATACTTCTAAGAGGGCAATATATCAAGCCATCTTCCTTTATTATCTCTTCCTTTATTTCAATATCTCTACCATCCTTATTTAAGCTACTACTACCTAGCTTAAATCTTAAGTTCCCATTTTCGCCTCGTATTATATACTCATCCTCATTATTTACCTTTTCCAGCTTAACTGGAAAAACTTCACTTATTTTATATAGGGGGATAAAAACCCTATTATTTTTATTTATTAAATTTATATTTGTCTTAAATTCCCTACCATTTAGCAGAATTATTTTATTACCTAGATTTTTTTCAATATCTGTAATTATATAATTACTTCCATTAGGAAACATATACTGATGTTCCCATTTAAGGTCTTCATCTAATTTATTTATATTTATATCCTGATTATCAAATTCAAAGTTAGATTTTTCTGTCTTTACTGGAGATGCATAAGTATTAGTTTTCATTATCAAAATGATTCCTACAACTACTAAAATTCCATAGATTCTTTTCATAGTCATACTCCTTTCAGTTTATCCACTCGTATATCTATAGATTATCACATATCTTACAAATATAAAAACACCTTGATTAAAAAATCAGGGTGCTTATTTTTAAGGTTTACTTATATTTATAACTGATATTTCTGGCTTTACATTAAATCTTGCTGACATCATTGTTGTACCTATACCACTATTTACAAAAAGTTTTCCATTTTCTGTACTATAAAAACCCTTTATATAATTATTTACTAAACTAGGATTTACCTTTTTCAAAATTTGTGTTTCATCTATAAGGGGCAGATTTATTTGCCCCCCATGAGTATGACCACTAAGTGCTAGGTCAACATTAAATTTATTCTCAGAAAAATACTTTTGTTCGTGCATTAAAAGTATCTCATAGTCATATTTCTTTTTAGGACTTGTGTACTTAGGACTACCAAGCATATCTTCATCTAATCCATATATAGATATCCTACTATCTCCTATCTCTACATACTTTCTATCATTTGTTAGTAAAATAAAACCTGACTCTTCCATTATCTATGGGTAAACAGTTTTTGCTGCCCCTCCATAATCGTGATTGCCCCAAACTGCAAACTTACCATAATTTGATTCTATCTGACTCAAATAAGCTGTTACCTTGTCCTTATCACCATATTTTCTATAATTATCAAATAGGTCCCCTGTAAAAAATACTAAATCTGGGTTTTGATTATTTACCTCACTTACTATTCTCTCTAATTGTTCCTCTTGATATTCAGGTTTTATATGTATATCTGAAATCTGAACTATTTTTAAATTTTCTATATTTATATTTTTTAAATCATAATTTTCTACCTTTAAACTATAGGGTTCTATCTTAAAGCCATAGTATAAACACCCTGCCCCAATTAATGCTAGTACTAAAATAATTAAAAATATAATCTTTATTATTTTCTTCATAAAAATCACCTCTTAACTATCTTAGCACCATTTTCTGTTTTTGTATCTAGTATTTATATTAAGAATTTATTAATATAAACTTAAACTTAAATTCCAAGTCTTAAATTTTTAAATTTAAGTTTTCCAGATTCTTCAGCCCTATATTCTGCAATAACTATATTTTTCAGATTATTATTCTCATCATAAATCCTAAACACCTTGTATAAGGTTCTTTGTTTTCCACTCTCTAATGTAATTTTAGTTCTACCTGGATATATTTCAATTTCTTGGTTTAGTTCTTTAGATGATATTTTGCCATCTCCTATAAATAAATCATCTTCTAGTTCAGACTCTATAATTTCAATATTCTTCTTAATTTCAGCAAAGGATACCACTTTAGTTTTACCTGCTTCTAAAAACTCCACTAATTCTGTTTCTAGTGGCAAAAGAAGTCCCCTATAAAACCTTATTGATTCTCCTATTTTTTCTCCCAATATTTCCTGTCTATATTCAATATTATTCTTCCTATCTACACTGTATATATGTGCCTTTTCTTTTTTCACCTGACCTACAACTAAATATTCAAAGCTTCTTGACCTTAAATCTATGACACTATACCTATCTATGCCCTTTTCTTCCATTTCTTTTATAAAATATTTTCTTAGTTTTTCATCAGCTGATTTCTCTTTAAAATTTTCATAGCTAGGTTGACCCTTTTCTATAGACTCTTCTACCTTTGTCTTAAATACTTGATCATCTACCAATTTTAGTAGATATAGTTTATCGAAAAAATCCAAACTATCTATGTCAAAGTCTAGTAAATCATCATATTCGATATCATATTTCTTAAAATTTTCAAGAATATCTACATATTGATAATCATATATATTTTCTTTTCTATCATATAGATTCTTTCTAATTTCCCTATACTTATCTTCCCCATCTAAAGTTTCCAGTCTCCAACTTTCTTCTATAAGTCGGCTTTCTTCCTTATTCTCACTAACCCTAATTTCATAGCCATTTTTAACTAAATGCTTATATATTTCCTCATTTCCTTCAGATTTTCTATACATATAGTTCATTATATTTTTCTCATTTTGAAATTTATTTTCATCTAAAAACTCCATAGCTTCTTCAAATCTATAGCTCAATACCAATTCACGCGCCCTAGCTTCCTTGTGTCTATCCCAAACAAATAATCCCAGGACCAAAGCAGCTAGACAAATTATTATAAACTTAAAAATTTTAGGGCTATCAAGTTTCCAGTTTTCTTTAGCTTTCATCTCTAGTCCCCCTCTTTAAATATTTATTTAGTAGCACAATTAACAAACTAATTAATAAAAGTACTATTATAAAAACTATATTTATATAGTTGCCTTCAATGTTTGTAAAAATATTGGCTCTAATATACTCATACTTAAAATCTAGCATCATGGATTTCTTTAAAATTTTCATATCATGTAGCTTTAATACTATAGGATATTTTAAGGCTATTAATTTACTTAGGTAAAATACTCCTCCTAAAAGCCCTGATATAATTAAGGTTATTAAAATTTTAGTATTATTATTTAAATCTAAATCTCTACTAAGTCTCTTCTCAAGTATGGAGACAAGATTAAAGTCTATAACTCCAACTATTATAAATGTAAACTCTACAAATAAACTTATCCAGATAAAACTTCCCATATATGAATCCTTGTTTCTATTGGCGTAGATGAAACCTATACATCCTGCTATAATTGCCGATGTTTTTAAAAGATTATAGATATAATTCTTTAGCAAATACTCTCTCGATACTGGTATCAAGTTTAAAATACTATTTTCATTTACTATAAGTTCCCCATAATATTCAAGTATCTGATTAGTTATATAGATGAAAAATATCCCCAAATAAATAATAAGTTGACGGCTACTTAGACTATCTCCTACATTTATAAGGTTCATAATTGTTAAAATAGCAAGCATTCTAAGAGAAGTCCCACTCTTTCCCTCTATTCTACTAAGTCTCTTATCCATAAAAGCCTCCTTTCAACTTTAAATTGCCAAATAAAAATCACTAAACTCTAGCTCTCCAGACCTTAACATTTTGTATTCACCTACAACAATACTCTCAATCCTATTTTTTTCATTATAAACATTAAATATCTTTAATAGTTTCCCCCTACTCATGGCTCTCATATCAACATGGATTTTTTCACCTTTAATAGCTATACTCTTATTAAATTTTTCAGAAACTATCTTTCCATCCTTTACTTCTATGTCATCATCTAAATCCCATCTTACAATCTCTAATTCTTTATCTAAAACCGTAAAACCAAGTAAAATACGCTTTCCTTTATCGTAAAATTCACTTAAAATAATTTCTTCTGGTAGCAAAAAACCTTTTAAATATTCAAATCCATAATCTGCTTTTATACCAGTAACCTTATCTAATAATTTCATTTGGTGTTTATTATCTACTGTGTAAATATAAGATTCATTCTCAGCTGTACTTCCTATAACTAGATACTTGCAGTTTTTATAATCTCCAATATAGGACCAAAAATATGATTTTATTCCCTTATCTTTCATTTCTTTTAATAAAAATTCATGATCCAAACTCTCCATATCATAATTTATATACTTTAGTTTTGAGGGCTTTATATTTTCTAAATCCCTATCCAAACTAGCTTCTAATCTAGTAAAAAATTCATCCTCACTATCTATTCTCACCATAATATTTAACTTTTTAAATAAATTCAGATTATCAACATCCATACTCCTATATTTTTCTAAATTTAAAGCTATTTCATCTTCCCATATTCCATCTTCTCTTTCGCTTGCATTTCCACTACTTGCATAGTGGAAAAATTGATCCCTTTCCTTATAGCCCTTTTCTATGATATATTCATATATTTCTTCATTGTAATCAGATTCTTGATACATCCTTTTTAAGGCCTCTTCCTCACCTTTTACCTTTACCTTATTATAGTAACCCATAGCCTCGCTAAACCTATACTCTTCTATTAAATAACTAGCCTTCTTAATTTTTGTTTCTTCAACATAGGCTCTTGCCATAAATATGAGGCTTAATATTAAAATAAAGTATACTAAACTTTTATTCATTCCTAAAATAGTATCTTTTTTAGTTTCCATATTCATGCCTCCTCTTATAAAAGTTTATACTTATTAAAACTATAATATCTATTAGTAAAATTATTAAGAGAAATGTTAGATTTATATAACTCTCATTATGTATACTGAAAAACATCTTACTCCTTATATAGTTATATTTTACAGCCATGAAGTTTTCTGGATTTACTAACTCTCCACTACTAGTTTCAACTATAATTGGAATTTTTATAGCTAGATAATATACAAGACTAAATACTAAGGCTTGAAATAAAACTATAATTGCAGTAATCATGTTTTTTATCTTATTATCAAAATTCAAAATAAATTTTTTCATCTTAAATTCAAATAAATTTAAAATATTTAAGGTTAAATTATTAATTGTAAATAAAATTATTCCAATAAAAATTGCTCCATAAATAATGTTTAATTTAAATAGGCCATCTCTTATATCTATCAAAAACCATCCCAAAAATAAAGCTGTAATCACTTCAGACTTTGTAAGACTATAAATATAATTTTTCGCTACTTCGAATCTAGTCATTGGTATATGATTTAATAAACTATTTTCATTAATTATTAATTCCCCATAATAATCTACAATTTCATTGACTATAGTTATTGCTAGTACTATGCCAAATAAAAAGACTAATTGATTTTCCGAATAATTCCTACTGACATTTAAAGTATTGATCACCATTAGGGCTATAGTTACAATATATGGCATTGTACCTGACTTTTTTTGAATTTTTTTCAATTTCTTATCCATAAAAGCCTCCTTTCAACCTCCCTATAAAAACTCCTACAAAACTTTTTGCATTTCTATAAGTTCTAAGTTCCCAGTTTTTACAACCCTATACTTATTTAATATAAGGTCTGATAATCTACCCTTGTCTTCAAATCTTATAACCTCATATACTGCTCTATTATCCAAATATACATCCCTATTTTTATAACTACCAGCTACCCTTAGCTCCTCATTTAAACTTTTAGATTTTATAAATCTATCATTTATAACTATCTCATCCCTAACAAGAGTATCTACTACTTTCTCACCTCTGTATTCCTTGATTATAAATCCATCATCATAGCCAAGTACAATAATTTCATCGCAATTTGTCATAACAAAATCGTGTACCTCAAAGTTTTTATCAAGTTTTATAAATCTTGGTACATCTGCTCTGTCCTCATCTAAAATCTTAAGCTCACCCTCTGTGCTAAGACTTCTTATTATATAATCATTACCTAACTCAGTGATTATTATATTTTTTCTCATTTCAACTAGTTTCTCTGTCTCAAATTTTGGATAAAAATATAAAAATATCTTAAGTTCATTGTAGGAAGTCTTATTTTCTACAATCCTATCATTGGCAATTTCCATTGCCCTATTTATTTCCTCACTGTCATATCCTGTTTCATCTAATACAAATCTTAAATCATTAAAATATATAAGATTATTAATCCTCTTATCTACTAACTGCTTTTTAACTTCTTCATCTTTTGAGCCCTTGATTATCTTGCTTAGATATTCATCTTCCATCAAATCTATGATAAAGCTACCTCTAGCATCCTTATCTTCTAACATTTCATAATAAAGTTTTATCATGTTTTGACTATCTTCTTTGCCCAAATATATGTCCACCATATTCATATATATACTCAACTTATCCTTGTCCCAACTAGAGTAATTTGACTTACTAGTAGATAAATCATCTATTAGCTTTTCTGCCCTATCATAATCCCCTCTATCAATGTAATAATTTATCAAACTATAATTATCTTTATCTTCTTTAATCATATGCTCATAGAAATCATAGTCCTCTAAGAGCTTTGCCATTTCTCTTAACTCATAACTGGATATATTATTTTGGTCTATATTATTTCTATCTTTCTTTATATACTCATCTTTTAATCTCCCATAGCTTTTTCCATAGTTTTCTAAGTAGTATGTTTTTTCATGGAATTTGCCTGAATTATCCTTCCTAAACCTATCTCCCCAAGTGTAGATTAAAATAATTAAGATAATACTTAGAAAAATTCCTATTTTCACACTTTTTTTCATATTATCCCTCCATTATTTTCTCATACATTTTATAGTTTATATAAATGATTGCTATTAGAATCACTGTACTTAATAGTATTTTTTCTAAATTCATAAATACATATCTTGACTCTACAAAAAAGTTTTCTCAACTATCTCACCTAGTTTTTCTGGTCTATAGTCACTAAAGTTTATAATTTTCATATCATCAGATGAAACTATATGTCCATAATTAAAACTACTATATATTCCGTATATATAGCCTCCAACAAGCTGACTTAGCTTTCTGGTTATTGGTATCTTATTTCCAAATAAAATACCAATAATAAAGGCGATTCTAAAAATCTTACTATAGTTTTTTTTACTTTTTTTATCAATATACTTAGTAGCCAAATACATAATATTTAATATGGTTAAACATATGCCAAATACAATCAACATCAGGTAAATGTTCCTAATTGTTATAAATAAATTATAAGGACCATTTCCAAATGGATATATATTTCCCAAGTATCCAGCACCTCCTATTAATAGAATTATTAATAGAGTTCCATATATGAAATTCATGTATAATTTTTTACTTGTTAGAGGAAGTACTTTATACATATAATTTTCTCCATTTACTAAACTCCCATAGCAGTTGATTATAATAAAGAAGACTACAAGACTTCCCCACACTTCCATACTATTTTTTCTTCCTGTTAATGCAGTAAACAGTAGATGAAGTCCTATAATAAAAACTCCAAATACCAATCCACTCCTAAGTTCTAACTTTATAAGTTTAGTGTCCATACTATCACCTACACTCTCTCTTCCATAAGTTTATAACACCAGCAAAATATGATTAAACTTACTATAAGTCCTAGGACCAAACTCCCTATATCTAGACCTTCATTTATAATTCTATCTGTCAGTATATTTCCATTTATTTTTTCAACATAATTCATTGACTGAAATCTCATGTTTTCCAAATCAAACCTAACATTTTTGTTGTAGAACAGATGCTTTCCAATGATAAACCATACATATCCAATTGTTGTATTTAGAAAAATAAAAACCCAAATTGTAAGTTTACTTATATAGGCTGCGAAAAATGTTAAATAGTTTAAATTAGCCATTAAATTCATAAGCCCTGTTATTGTTATAAACAATATAACTATATAATTTCTATAATCTATACTTCCACCATTTTTAACCATCATTGCCACTATAAAAACTAGATCCAATAGTATGTAAACTGCCAAATAAAATATTACTTTTGAATTGAGAACACTTCCTCTATTTATTGGAATCATATAACTTACATCACTTCTTAGCCATAGGTATAAATCTATACCTGCCATAAAACTTACCCACCACATCAACTGGGTTAAAAGACCTAGATACTGTCCATATACCATGCTTGGCATAGTTGAAAAATTTAGGGTTCCAGCAAAAAATCTTGTATTTGTAATCATTAAACTATCTACTAGATTAGTAGCTAAAGCTAAAATTATAGCTATAGTAGATATTAAAACTATCTTCCACTTACGATATACTTCATACTTTAATAACTTATTCATACTTACCTCCTTCCAATAAACTATGATTAAACTCCCCTATACACTTGTCTATATACGCCTTCTATATTAGTTCCATACTCCATTCTTAAGTCATCACAATTTCCTTGAAGTATAATCTTTCCATCTTTTATAAATACTGCTTCATCTAGTATTTTTTCAAGTTCTGATACTAGATGAGTAGTTATAATAATTGTCTTTCCCTCTACAAATGTGTTGATGATTGATTCTAGTATGTTGTCCCTGGTAATTATATCTACTCCTCCTATTGGCTCATCTAACAAATATACTTCTGCATCCCTAGCCAGTATTAGAGATAGGTTAAACTTCTCTCTCATTCCCTTGGATAAATCTTTTACCTTGATTGCAAGTTTTCCATCTAATTCCATAAAGTTTAATAAGTCCATCATTTTTTCCTTGCTAAAATCTTCAAAAAAATCTTCATAAAATTTTATCGCATTATTTAGGGTCATCCACTTAAGTAGAAAATCATTATCTGGAAGATAAGATACTATTTTTCTAGTTTCAATCCCAACTTTTTTTCCATCTACAAATATTTCTCCACTTTCAGGATGTATAACATTTGCAATTACCTTTAACAAAGTAGTTTTACCACTTCCATTTGGTCCTAAAAGTCCTACAATATTTCCTTTTTTTATATCTAAATCTATAAAGTCCAATGCTGTAGTTCCACCATAAAACTTATAAGCTTTTTTTACCTCTACTATATTTGCCATCTAATCCCTCCTTAGTTCTTTTATTATTTCAACTATTTCCTCTGTGCTTATGCCTAAGCTATCCATTTCATCTAAAAACTTTTCCACTGTAGTTTTTGCCATATTTACTTTTAATCCCTCAATTATCTTTAAATCTTCCACCACAAAAGTCCCCATCCCTCTCTTTGTATATAGTATTCCTTCCTTATCAATTTCCGAATATGCTCTTTGTATTGTGTTTGGATTTACTTTTAATTCTGTAGATAATTCTCTTACTGAAGGCATTTTATCTCCTGGATTGTACTTTCCTTGTACGATTCCAATTTTTATTAAATTACTTATTTGCAAATAAATTGGTGTGTTTTCATCGAAGTTCATTTTCAACCTCCTTAGTGTATTAATTCAATAATACACCTTAAGTATTTTTTAGTCAATAAGTTGTCAGATAATTCCCTATTTATTCTTATATCTTATTTTTATAAATCTGTTATTATAAGTATGAGGGGTGATTTTATGAAATTAAAATATTTAGGACATTCTTGTTTTTATGGAGAGATAAATAACATAAAATGGATAATTGATCCTTTTATTACTGGAAATCCTAATTGTCCTATTAGTATTGATGACTTGGAAGATATTACTCATATATTTATAACCCATGGTCATAGTGACCACTTTGGAGATACAATTGAACTTTGTAAAAAATTTGAACCCATTGTCATAACCAATGTAGAAATTGCAAGCTACTTGAATTTTTTAGAAATTCCAGCTTTTGGTATGCAAATTGGTGGCAGACATAAGTTTCCTTTTGGCACAGTAAAGATGACACCTGCCATACATTCTTCAACGATTGATACTGCTCAGGGTAACATCTATGGTGGCAATCCTGGTGGTTTTATATTTACCTTTGATGATTTTACAATCTATCATGCTGGTGATACTGGTCTTATGACTGATATGGAATTATTTCAAGAAGATGATATAGATATTATGATGGTACCAATTGGTGGCTTCTATACAATGGATTTAGACGATGCAGTTAGAGCTATTGAACTAGTTAAACCTAAAATATCCATACCTATGCACTACAATACCTTTGATTTAATAAAAGCAGATCCAGATGAATTTAAACTTAAAAATATTTTTTCCAAAACTATTATTATGGATTTTGGCCAAGAAATAGATATATAAAAAAAGAGGTTAAAACTTTTAGTTTTCAACCTCTTTTTCATGTAATTTTTTATCTTATTTACCCTTACTATTAATCTTTGCCATACCATATACCTTACCTAAAGGTATTGTAAACATCATACCAATTCCCGGTTCTGATATATCACCTAGTATAGATTGAACCCTATCAATGACCTCTTCTAGTAGATTTTCATCTTCTATTACAGTAAATATGGTCTTATTATAAGGTCTAGAGCCATCTATTATTTTTCTTATGGCCCCAAATAAATAATCAGACTCTCCTATTGCCCTTCCCATACCTTGACTATCTAGTATTGTTGCTCCTTTTACTCCTGTTTCCAAAAACATATCCAGTATTTCTTCTAAATATTCTTCCTTGTTAAGTACTAAGAATAATACATTTGAACTCATAATATCCTCCTAACTTTTCTTTGATAACATACCATTGACCTCTCCTGCTTTTGTTATACCTATTTTTGCCAAAATAGGCCCCATAATTTCAAATACAAGTACACTAAATAATATTATTGTTACAATTGATTCTCCCATCTCAGGCAGCATTTCTTTAACTGTCATTGAAAGCCCTATTGAAATCCCCCCTTGGGTTAATAAACTTATGCCCAAATATTTTTTTACTATTGGTTCTGATTTTACTATTTCTGCCCCTACTGCAGTACCAAGTATTTTACCTAAGGCTCTTGCTATTATATATACCACACCTATTAAACCTACTGTTGATAAGATATTAAGCTCTAAACTTGCTCCTGCTAGAGTAAAGAATAAGATGTTTAAAACTGGTGTTAAACTATTTACTGCCTTAAATATTTTTTTATAGGCTCTAGTCGTATTTATAACAGTACCACCCATTACCATACAAACTAAAAGTGGAGATAGTCCTGTATACTTACTTAAACCGATTGCTAATAATAGTATACCACTAGAAAAAGCCACTAGTTGATCTTCTTCTTTAATATTTTTTCCTACATAAGACATTATCACTCCAAGTATAAGTCCTAAAACTAAAGATAATAATATTTCTAAGGCTGGATTTACAACTATAGAAATTATAGAAAAACTAGTTCCTCTCATTGAAATTTTTGCTATTTCTATCGCTATACCGAAAACCATTATTCCAAGTGCATCATCAAAGGCTGCTACTGGCAATATATTTCTAACTAAAGGACCATCTGCCTTCAATTCATTTATAACCATGACAAGTCCTGCTGGTGCTGTAGCTGCTGACATACTAGCTATTACCAAACTAAAGGCTAAGGATTTTCCAAATATAAAATACATTGCTGAAAAAACTATTACCAAGGCACCTAAAACCTCACTTACTGTTATTATAAAAGATTCTTTTCCCATTTTCTTTAAGTCTGATATCAAAAATGAATTACCTATACCAAATGTAATGCAGGCTAAAGCCATATCATTTACTATGTTTAAATTATTTAATTCCTTAATATTAAATAATTTTGTTACTGACGGACCCAGTAAGAGCCCTGCAACTATGTATCCCGAAACCTTAGGTAACTTTAACTTATTTGATAATTTCCCACCTAACATACCTACTAATACTGCTATACCTAATTTAAATAATATTCCCAACTTATTTCTCCTTTCCTAAGTTCAACCAAGCCATCTGGCAAGTAGGTTGAACTATACTACACATTTTCTAAACTGTCAAAATTGTCTAACTAAAATCACTTAAACGAAAAAAACTTTTCATATCAAAATATGAAAAGTTTTCCTTAATTTTCCCTACTTATTTCTAGCCATACCGTATACATGTCCCAAAGGGATTGTAAACATTATTCCAAATCCTGGTTCTGTTATATCTCCAAGTATCTCATGAACCTTAGTTACAACATCATCTAAAATAGCCTCATCTTCTATTACCGTAAATATGGTTTTGTTATAAGGTCTAGAGCCATCTATTATCTTTCTTATTGGACCAAATATATTATCTGATTCTCCTACTGCCCTACCTATTCCCTGACTATCAACTATGGTTGCACCTTTTACTCCTGCTTTTATAAACATATCTAATATTTCTTCCAAATACTGATTTTTGTTAAGCACTAAAAACAACACATTTGCACTCATAATAGCCTCCTATTTTTTATTTTCTAACATACCATTAACTTCTCCAGCTTTTATTATTCCTATTTTAGCTAAAATAGGCCCTGCAATTTCAAATACGATTACACTAAATAACATTATTGTAACTATAGAACTTCCCATTTCTGGTAACATCTCCTTAACATTCATAGATAAACCTATAGATATACCTCCAAGTGTTAAGATACTCATACCTAAATATTTCTTAACTTCAGGTTCTGAATTTACAATTTGTGCTCCACTTGTAGCTCCTATTATTTTTCCCAGTGCTCTAGCAACTATAAACCCTACTCCTATTAATCCTACTGTTGGTAGTATCCTAAGGTCTAAACTCGCTCCTGCCAAGGTAAAGAATAATATATTTAATGAAGGAGTTAAACTGTTTACTGCCTTAAATATCTTTTTATAACTACTAGTAGTATTTATTACTATTCCACCCATTACCATACAAGATAAAAGTGGAGATAAGCCAGTAAACTTACCTATACCTACTGTTAATAATAACATACCACTGGCAAATGCTGCTAGTTGTTCTTCTTCTT
Source organism: uncultured Tissierellia bacterium (assembly GCA_946402705.1). GTDB lineage: Bacteria > Bacillota > Clostridia > Tissierellales > Tissierellaceae > CAMIXG01. The sequence continues at coordinate 38,711 of CAMIXG010000004.1, forward strand.
TTATTTTACTACCAATATAAGACATTACTACCCCTAGAATTATACCTAGTATCACAGAGAAAACTATCTCTAATAAAGGCTTACTTATTATTGAAATAGCTGAAACCTGACTTCCCTTAAGTAGTATTTTAGCTATTTGCACAGATATTCCAAATACCATTATCCCAACAGCATCATCAAAGGCTGCAACTGGCAAAATATTTCTTGATAGGGGTCCATCTGCCTTTAATTCATTGATTACCATTACAAGTCCTGCTGGCTCTGTCGCTGCTGACATACTAGCTATTACCAAACTAAAGGCTATGGATTTTCCAAATACAAAATGCATGGCAAGAAAAACTATTAATAAAGATCCCAGTACTTCTGCAACAGTTATTATAAATGAGTTTTTCCCCATTTGCTTTAAATCAGATAGTAAAAAAGAACTACCAATACCAAATGTTATACAAGCCAAAGCCATATCATTAACTATATTTAAACTACTTAATTCAACTTCTGTAAAAAGATGTATCAATGATGGGCCAAGTAAAAGTCCTGCTATTATATAACCTGAAACTTTAGGCATTTTAACCTTATTTGCAAGTTTCCCTCCTGCTAAACCTACTAATATAGCTATTCCCAATTTAAACAAAATTTCCAAGATGTTTCCCCTCTCCTAAGATTTGCTCCTAATAGCCAAGCTCATCTTTCAATTATTATGTTAACTTTTAAAATTAAAAATGAAAAAACTTTCCATATTCTTATAATATGAAAAGCCTTTTTTACATATATTTTGCCATACCATATACACTGCCAAGTGGCATAGTATACATAATTCCTACTCCAGGTTCAGATAAATCACCTAGTTTATCCTGTACTCCCTCTACCACTTTAGATAAAAGCTCTTCATCTTCTATAACTGTGAATATAGTTTTATTATATGGCCTAGCACCATCTATCAGCTTTCTTATTGGTCCAAATAAGTGATCTGACTCTCCGATTGCCCTTCCCATACCTTGACTATCTATTATTGTTGCGCCCTTTACTCCAAGTTCAAAAAATAGATCTAATATCTCTTCTAAGTATTCACCTTTATTTAATACTAAAAATAATACATTTGATTTCATTTCTATCCCCTATTCTCAATTTTGTAACATACCATTGACTTCTCCAACCTTAGTAACAGTATATTTTGTAAATGCTGGTCCTAGTATTTCGAATATCAGAACACTAAATAGTATTATGGTCACAGGCAAATTACCCAGTTCTGGCATAGTTTGTTTTAAAGACATGGCAAGTCCTATGGAAATACCACCCTGTGTTAATAAACTTATTCCTAAATATTTTTGTACAAACCCTTCTGCATTTACTATTTTAGCTCCAAATCCTGCCCCTATAACTTTTCCAAGACCTCTAGCAATTATATATCCAACACCTATCAAACCTACTGTATTTAAAATTCCGAGTTCCAAATTTGCCCCTGCTAAAACAAAAAATAATATATTAAGTGGAGGTGTCATAGATTTTACAGAATTAAATATCCTCTTGTATCTACTAGTAGCATTTATAACTACTCCTCCCATTACCATGTTGGTAAGCAGTGTTGATATATTTAAATATTTACTAATTCCTATACTAAGTAGTATAAATAGACTACTTAAAGCTACCAGTTGTTCATCATCCTTAACCTTATTTGCTGTATATGCTAAAATCATTCCAAGTAAAAATCCTATAACTACTGATAAAACCATTTCTATTAATGGTTTTCCCACTATTGTTGTTAAGGAAAAATTACCCCCACTTATTAATAATTTTGCCACTGCACTGGCTACTCCAAATACCATGATTCCAAGTGCATCATCAAAGGCTGCTACTGGTAGTATATTTCTAACTAATGGTCCATCAGCTTTTAGTTCATTTATAACAAGCACTAGCCCTGCTGGTGCTGTTGATGCTGACATACTGGCCATAACTAAACTAAAGGCTAATGATTTATCAAATATAAAGTACATAGTAGAAAAAACTATTATAACTGCTCCTGCTACTTCTGCTACAGTTATTATAAGTGCATTTTTTCCCATTTCTTTTAGGTCTGATAGCAAGAAAGAATTACCTATTCCAAAAGCTATACAACCTAAAGCTATGTCATTTATAAACCCTAAGCTACCTAGTTCTTCTAATGAGAAAAGTTTCATAATTGATGGTCCTATTATTAGGCCCCCTACTATATAACCTGAGACTTTTGGTAGACCAAATCTATTAGAGATTTTTCCCCCTATAATCCCAACTAAGATTGCCAGCCCTAGTTTTAAAAAAATATCCAAAATCACATCCCCTTTCTTTATTTATAAGCTGGAAAATTTTACTTTTTTCAGCCTACTTGATGATTCTACTACTTTTTATTTTAGTTGTCAAAAATAGTTTATTGTCAACCTTTTTCATTCTTGAATAAACATAGTTTTTTAGATAAAATATAGATATTAACTAGGAGAGGGTGAGTAGATGTTTACTCCAATAAAAAATACAACTATATCGCAAAAAGTCATAGAACAAATTAGAACAATGCTATACGAAGACCAATTAGGCAAGGGGGATAAACTACCATCAGAAAGACAAATGGCAGAATCCTTAGAAATCAGTCGTTCTTCAGTTAGAGAAGCCCTTAAAGAACTTGAAATAATGGGACTTATTGTAGCTAAACCTGGGGAAGGTAATTTTATAAAAGAAAATTTTGATGATATCTTGTTTCATCCATTTTCCACTATCTTTTTAATAAAAGAAAGCAATCCTTACGAGATACTAGAGCTTAGAAAAGTAATAGAAAAGGGTTCTTGCGCCATGGCTGCTGAAAAGATAACTGATGAAGAATTAGAAAATATAAGAAAAATACTAGATGAGGCAAAAAAGTATACAGATGAAAAAAAATTATCTGAACTAGATGTTTCTTTTCATTATGAAATAGCTAAGGCAAGTAAAAACTTTTTACTACAAAGTATCTTAAATACTATTTCATCAATTATTGAAACTTTTATAACTGATGTTAGAAAAAATATACTAGTAGAGCCAATTCACAAAAAAAATATTGAAAATCAGCACTATAAAATATATCAGGCTCTAAAACTTAGAGATTCAGTTTTATCTGAAAAAGCAATGGAAGCTCATCTTGATTATGTAAATTTACAAATGAGAAAACATATAAAACTTAGCGAGAAAAATATATAAAAAATACAGCTCAGATGAGCTGTATTTTTTATGCGAATCTAGAATAGTATTCTACTACTAATTGATCCTCAATCTCTATTGGTATTTCTTCCCTCTTTGGTTTTTGTGTTAAAACAGCAGAGAACTTATCTACATCTTTTTTGATATAAGGATAGTTACTCAAAAGATTGTCATTGAAGTTGTCAGCAAACATTTCAACCTTTCTTGATTTATCCCTTAAAGACAATTCATCTCCCACTTTTACTCCATAAGAAGGAATATTTACTTTTTTTCCATTTACTAATATATGTCCATGCACAACCATTTGTCTAGCTTGTCTTATAGATGAAGCAAATCCCATTCTATATGCCAAGTTATCTAGTCTCATTTCAAGCATTACAACAAGAGCACTACCTGTAATTTCATTTTCTTTTAAAGCTTTTTCAAAATACTTTCTAAACTGTTTTTCCATTACTCCATAATAAGCTCTAAGTCTTTGTTTTTCAAGTAACTGAGTACCATATTCAGTAAGTTTTTTATCTGCTCTAGAAGTTCCCTTTACTGCTCTATTCATAGCCTTAGGGTGTCCACATACATTTAGTCCTAATCTTCTTGATTGTTTAAATCTAGGACCCATCATTTTAGCCAATATTATCATCTCCATTAAATATTTCGCCGCGATAAATTTTAGCCTGTAAATAATATACCATATTCCTCTTAATATGTAAATGATAATAGTTATCAAAAGCCTTTTTATTTTACCCCTTATTTTATGTTATAATAAAGTCTAGAACTTAGATTTTAAGGAGGTACTTAAATGAATATATTAATTAAAAATATCACACTTGTTCCAATGGATGGAAAAGATGAAATATTAAGTAATATGAATATACTAATTGAAAATGACAAGATAAAAGATATTTTCAAGGATGACAAAGATTTAAAAGTAGATAAGATTATAGATGGTAAAAACAAACTACTTATGCCTGGGCTTATTAATTCTCATACTCATACTGGCATGAGTATATTTAGAAATTATGCAGATGATTTACCCCTTCACGAATGGTTAAATGTTGCTATTTGGCCTCTTGAAGCTAAACTTGTAGCTGAAGATGTGTACTGGGCTTCTAAACTTAGTATAGTAGAAATGATTCAGTCTGGTACTACAACTTTTTCAGACATGTATTTCTTTATGGATGAAACTGCAAAAGCTGTTGGAGAGACTGGTATACGTAGTGTTCTTTCAAGGGGTATAGCAGATGAAAATGACCCTATCAAAAATGCTGCAAAATTTGATGAGGTTAGAAAAATGCATAAGGATTGGCATAATGCTTTTGATGGTCGTATAAAAGTTATGGTTGGTCCACATGCTCCATATACTTGTGGTACAGACTTCCTAAAAGAATGTGTTAGTGTGGCTAAAGAGCTAAATACAGGTATCCATATCCACCTATCTGAAACTAAAAAAGAAGTTGAGGACTCCTTTGAGATTCATGAGTTATCTCCTATTGAATATGCTAAGGAAATTGGTATTTTTGATGTTCATACTCTTGCTGCTCACTGCGTTGTTTTAAGCCAAGAAGACATTGAAATCATAAGGGATAATAATGTTTATCCAGTAAATAATCCTGGTAGCAACTTTAAACTTGCAAGTGGTTTTGCAAAAGTTGATGAAATCCTTTCCAAGGGTATACCAATGGCTCTTGGAACAGATAGTTCTTCTAGTAATAACAATTTAAACATGTTTGAAGAAATCAACCTAGCTGCCCTAGTTAATAAATCAGTTACAGAAGATGCAACTTCTGTATCAGCGTATCAAGCCTTAGAAATGGCTACTATCAATGGAGCTAAGGCATTGAATCTACAAGATGAAGTTGGTTCTATAGAAGTTGGTAAAAAGGCTGATATGATTTTAATAGATTTAAATGTTTCTCATTTATATCCAAGAAATAATTTGATTTCTGCTCTTGCCTACTCAGCTCAAGGTTCTGATGTAGATACAGTTATAATTGATGGAAAAATAGTAATGGAAGATAAGAAAATTTTAAATATTGATTTAAATGAAATCTTCTCCCAAGTAGAAAGAATTATTAGTGAAATTCCAACTAGATAAAATTTTAACGCCTTGATATAATCAAGGCGTTTTTTATATAAATCAAGCTATTTTATTGGCAAATGTATTTAACTCTTAAATTATCTAATATCATTATTGATTTTATAATAAACTAAATAATTATAAGAAAAAATAAAACTATCTATTACCAATATAATAGATAGTTTTATTTTCGTTTTCCTTGCTATAACAAGATGTTTTACCTCAGTACTATACTAGAGCTCTAAATGAGCTGTCTAATACCTTTTCAAGAGCCTTTGCAGATAGTTTAAATCTTTCTACTTCTTCATCTGTAAGCTCAACCTTTATGGAATGTTTTATACCATCTTTATTTATAATGCTTGGTATACTTATATAAACATCATCTACTCCATAGTAGTCCTCTGCAAGAACTGATACTGGAAGTACTGTATTTTCATCCCCTAATATAGCCTCCACAATTCTTTTTATAGATAATCCTATAGCATAATAAGTTGCACCTTTTCTATTTATTACCTCATAAGCACCATTTATTACTGCTTTTTCAATTTCTCCCTTTAGATTATCTGTAAAATCCAAATCTACTTCCTTTGAAAATTCCTCTAAATCTATCCCATTTATTCTAGCTAAACTCCAAGCTGAAAATTCGGTATCGCCATGTTCTCCCATTATATATGCCTCAATATTTCTTGGGTCTACCTCTAACCTTTGGCTTATTTCATATTGTAATCTAGAAGTATCAAGTACAGTTCCTGAGCCTATTACTCTCTCTTTTGGAAAACCTGATAATTTATAGGCTACATAAGATAAAATATCCACTGGATTTGCCACTACTAATAATATGGCATTTGGACTATACTTAGCGACCTCTGGTATTATTCCCTTAAATATTTCAACATTTTTATTAACTAAATCAATTCTAGTTTCCCCAACTTTTTGAGGAGCTCCTGCTGTTATAACTACTATATCTGAATCCTTTGTAGCACTATAGTCTCCAGTACTAATAGTCATAGGATTAATAAAAGCAGAACCATGTCTAAGGTCTAAAACTTCTCCTAGTGCCTTTTCTTTATTTACATCTACTAAAACTAACTCATTTAACATTCCTGATATTGATAATGCATATGCTGCTGTAGCACCTACTGCTCCTGCTCCTACTATTGAAACCTTATTAGTTTTTTTCATTAGTATCCCTCCATAACAATTTCAAGATTAACGGTTCATTGGTCTTACCACTAAACCAAGTATAACTCTTAGTTTTATTTTTGTCTAGTATTGATATTTATTTAACCAAATAAAAAAATCTGTGCAAATGCACAGATTTTTCACCCTATATTTCATCAATCAGCTGATAGTTTTCAAGCTCTTCATCTTCAGTTAATTTTTTATTCATCCAGTCTCTTCCTTCTATTTTCTTCGTTACCATCATAGCTACAACTGTATCTCCAACTACATTTATAACAGTAGCTGGTGGATCTACTAAATAACCAATAGTTGCAATTATTGGAAAAGCCTCCATGGGAAAACCATAAAGATTAACTATTAACATCTCACCTATTAATCCGCCACCTGGTACACCGGACATAACTACACCTCCTATGACCGAAATGGCTATAGCTGTTAAATAGGTACTAATTCCTTCAAATGGTACTCCAAATATTCCAAATAGAAAAGATATCTTTAATATAGATGATAGACAGGTACCATCCATATGTGCAGTTGCACCAATCGGCAATATTATTTCCCTGATATCCTTTGGCACTCCTATATTTTTAGCAGTATCTAAATTTACTGGTAACGATGCTATACTGCTTTGTGTAGCAAGAGAAGTTGCTGTTATGGGAAGTGCTTTTTGGAAAAAAGTTTTTAGACCTAACTTTCCACCTGCATAGTATGTATAGGCCGTAAAAGCTACAATAAAGTAGAAGATACAAATTGGATAATAAATAGCTATGGCTCTTGCATAAGAACTTAAAAGCTGAGGTCCAAAGTCTCCAACCAATGCTGCAAAATATGCTCCAAGTCCAATTGGCGCATAGTACATAAGCAGTGATATCATTTTCATAAATACCTCTGATAGTACACTTAGCGACTTTACTAAAGCTTCTCCCTTTTCTCCAAGTAAACTTAGGCAAATCCCGAAAAATACAGCAAATATTATAAGCGGCATCATATTATCTTTTGATAATATTTCCGAAAAATCGGAAACTGTAAATGCAGCTACAATTTGATCCCCAGTTTCAAGAGCTTTTATTTCTCCTGCTTCTGGTAATTCTAAATTTACACCTTTAGCTGGCGGGAAAATCTTCACTGTTCCAATCATTATAACTGATGCTATAAGCCCTGTTATTACAAATGTTATAAACATATTTCCTATTATCTTTCCCAACCTTCTCATATCAACCATGGCTGATACTGCTGATGATATTGTTAAAAATACTAATGGTACAACTATTGTAAACATCATATTTAAAAATATATCACCAAAAGGTTTTAAAACCACTGCCCTTTCACCCATAATTCCGCCTAGTATACTACCTAAAACTATGGATAATAATAAAATTATTGGAAACCTATAATTTTTCCAACTAGTTTTCGCCCTACTATTCATCTTCACTTTCCTCCTCATAAGAATAATTATACTCTCCACTAGCTATCAAACTAGCACCTCCGCTCATAATTACTCTTCCATTTAAAATTTCTACTTCTAAACTTCCTCCCTCACTATGTACAGACACCTTTGGTTCAAGTAAGCCCAGCTTTTCTCCAACCACAACGCCGCTACAAGCACCAGTTCCACATCCTAAGGTTTTTCCAACACCTCTCTCCCAGGTAAATATATTTATTTTTCTTCTGTTCTCTATCTCTATAAAATTCACATTGCTTCCCTCTGGAAACAATTTATATTTGCCTATTTTTTCACCCAAGTAATCAATATTAATATCCTTTATATTTTCTATAAATATTACTGCATGAGGCACTCCCATTCTAAGTGCTGAAAACTTATATTCTATATTATCTATCAAAATACTTTCATTTAAGATATAAGCCTTTTCCCAAATTGCTGGTATATCACTAGCCCTAAAATTAGGTTCACCCATATCTACTATAAAATTTTCTACAGTTTTCTCTTTCAAATTAAGACCTATAATTTTCACTCCATCCAAAGTTTCAATTTCAAAACTTGTTTTATTTATAAGTTTATTATCACAAATAAATTTGGAAAAGCATCTTATACCATTTCCACACATCTCTCCTCTACTTCCATCACAATTATAATAGAGCATTTTTATATCCCCTACTTTACTTTTTTCAGCTATTAATATTCCATCAGCTCCTATACCGAATTTTCTATTACATACCTTTTTTGCCAAATTACTATAGGATATGCCTTGAATGTCTCTATAATCAAATATTATAAAATCATTTCCAGCCCCCTGATATTTACTAAATTTCATAATCTCCTCCTACAAGCCTTTTATGTTTTCCGAAAAATCGGAAATTAATCCTATTAAACCTCCATTCACCTATACTTATAACACCCTTTTTATTTTAAATCAAGTAAAGTTTTGAAAATCAGTAGTAAATGGCTCGCGAAAAGAAAAATTTAAAGCCATTAAATAGGATTAATCCTGTTTAACGGCTTATTTTAGCGATTTTTTTGGTACATCTGGAGGGAATCGAACCCCCAACGCACTGGTTCGAAGCCAGTTGCTCTATCCGTTGAGCTACAGATGCATATGTAACCTATTATATAATACTTAACTTTATTTTCAATTAAATATATTTAAATTTACACTCACTGCATTGAGCATCCTGTAGAGATACTATTCCTTCACACACTTTACAAGTATATTTAGCCTTTTGATTTTAGCTGATGCTAACTTAGTTTGATAATATATATTTTTATATAAAAAAACAATGTAATATAAATTACATTGTCATTTGGTGACCCATCAGGGGTTCGAACCCTGGACATCTTGATTAAGAGTCAAGTGCTCTGCCAACTGAGCTAATGAGTCTTACTATATTTTTGTTTTTTACTTAACATAAGCAAATATTCACTCTATATTTTTAAGTAAATAAAAACTGAAATCATTCGATTTCAGTTTATAAATGGTGCGGGAAAGAGGACTTGAACCCCCACGCCCGAAGGCACTAGATCCTAAGTCTAGCGCGTCTGCCAATTCCGCCACTCCCGCAAGATCTATTATAACTTGGTGACCCATCCGCGACTCGAACGCGGGACTCCTTGATTAAAAGTCAAGTGCTCTACCAACTGAGCTAATGGGTCTTATTCATTTGTTTTTGTTCTTACCAACTATATTAGTATAGCAAACTTAACATTTTTTGTCAAGAACTTTTTATGGGGTGGACGACGGGATTCGAACCCGCGACCTTCAGAGCCACAATCTGACGCCCTAACCAACTAGGCCACGCCCACCACATTTATTCATCAAAGGATTTCTCCCTCAACACTTTATAAGTATAGCAGGATTAGAAATAAAAGTCAACTATTTTTAGCCTTTTCTTAGAGTTTTTTTACATTTATTGTAATCTCATTATTCTGAAAATCCACATAGCCGTAAGTTCCAACATTTGACATTTTAGGAAGACTTATACTTCCAGGATTAAATAAGATTATATCCTCATCTTTTTCTAAAAAAGTTACATGTGTATGTCCAAACAAAACCAAATCTACCCCTAATTCTTTTCCCCTATAATATATTTGATTATAATTATTCTTAACATTATATCTATGTCCATGAGTTAAAAATACTTTTTTACCCGCTATCGTTATTATTTTCTCTTCCAAAGTATTAATATCATAGTAATCACAATTACCCTTTACCTTATAAATTGGTTTATTTGTATGATTTTCCAAGATTAACACATCTTCAGAATTATCTCCTAGGTGTATAATCATATCAAAAACAGATTTGTTCATAATTTCTATTATACAATCTGTTTTTCCATGACTATCACTAAATACTAAAGCCTTCATAATTATAGGATTTTTTCCAACATATCTCTTAGACTTTTCATGGCTTTATATCTATGAGATATAGTGTTTTTAATATCTGATGGTAACTCTCCAAAAGTTTTATCATAGCCACTTGGTATAAATAAAGAATCATAGCCAAAGCCATTCTCACCTTTTTCTTCAAAATCTATAAGCCCTTCGCACTTACCTTCTATTTCATATATAGATTTATCTTCCATAACCAAAGATATTACAGTTTTAAAAGCTGCAGTTCTATCCTTTGATTCTACTCCATCTAAAGCCTTTAGTAGCTTAATGTTGTTTGCCTTATCATTTCCATCTTCTCCACTGTATCTAGCAGAATAGACTCCTGGTGCCCCATCTAAATAGTCTACAAATATACCTGAATCATCTGCTATAATCATATAGTCAATTTTTTTAGATAATTCCACTGCTTTTTTCCTACTGTTCTCTAAAAGTGTGTCTCCATCTTCTATGACGTCGAAGTGCTCAAAGCCTATTTCATCTTTTGATACAACTTCTAAATCTAAACCATCTAAAAGTTCTTTGATTTCCTTTATCTTGTTTTTATTACCACTAGATACTACTAATCTTCTCATATAATCACCTATATATTCATTATTTTACAATTTGACAATAAACTTTTTTGAAGCTCTATTATTTCATTTATTCCCTTTTCTGCAACATCTAAAATATTATTTAATTCTTCTCTTGTAAAACTAGTCTCTTCTCCAGTACCTTGTACTTCTATAAATTCTCCCCTATCTGACATAACTATATTCATATCTACTATAGCCTTGAAATCTTCTTCATAGCACATGTCTAAGATAGTTCCTTCTTTAGATAGTCCAACACTTACAGCTGCTATATAATTTTTAATTGGATTTTCAGATATTTTTCCTTCTAAATGAAGTTTTTCCACAGCCAAAGCCATAGCTACAAACCCACCAATTATAGAGGCTGTTCTAGTCCCACCATCTGCCTGTATAACATCACAGTCAATCCAAATAGTTCTCTCACCTATCTTTTTTAAGTCTACTCCTATTCTAAGAGATCTGCCTATCAATCTTTGTATTTCATGAGTTCTTCCATCTATTCTCTTTCTAGTAGATTCTCTAGCCTTTCTCTTGATTGTAGATGCTGGAAGCATTGAATATTCTGCTGTTAACCAGCCTTCATTCTTTCCCTTTAAGAAAAATGGTACTCCATCTTCTATCATAGCAGTACAAATAACCTTTGTACTTCCCATCTCTACTAAAACAGATCCATCTGGATTTTCTAAGTAATTTTTTGTTATGTTAAGCCTTCTAAGTTGATTATTCATAAAAACATCCTTTCGTGAAAATACCCTTATGTAATAACATAAAGGTATTTTTTTACTTTATTTTTAATTATAGGTATTTAAATATTTTTCCATTCCCCTAAATATTGCATTTGCTAATCTTTCTTGATAGGCATCATTATTTAATAGATTTGCTTCTCCTGGGTTAGATAAAAATCCAAGTTCTACTAAAATTGATGACATTTTAGAATCTCTTATAACAACTAAATTAGGTCTTTGTTTTATACCTCTATTATTTGCCTTTGTTTCTTTTATTAATTCATCTAATACCATCTTAGCTAGTTCAGTCTGCTGAGTAGATTTAGCGTAATTTTTACTATTAGGAGTATATAGTACTTCTATACCTGTAACTCCACTACTCTTGCTACCTGCTGAATTAGCATGGACACTTACTAATACATCTGCATAGTTTTGATTTGCAAACTCTGGTCTATCTTTAAGAACTAAAGTTTTATCATTATCCCTAGTCATTAATACCTTTCCATATCCGGCATTTTCTAGTTTATCTTTAAGTTTTAGTGATACTGCAAGTGCAATATCTTTTTCTTTTATGCCACTTGCTGAACTACTTCCTGGATCTCCTCCACCATGTCCTGGATCAATTACTATAATTCTTTGATCCTTTGTTATAAGTGATGCCTTGTCCATTTTTATCACTAAATTATCTGTATTATAACCACTTGTAACATTATGTTTTACATCTCTTCTAAAATGAAAATCTATTTGTGTCTGATTTCCAGCCATTTTAACATCATAATCTATTAGTAATTCATTTAATACATCTGTTTTACCAGCACTTAACATTAAATCCGAACTTGGGGCTGTTACAGTTAAAGTTGTATCTGCTTTATTATAGTTAACATTAAATCTTGTACTGTTTTCTGCCTTTATATTTATTGTATTAGCTGTATTATTATACACTACAGAGCTATTTGAAACAACCTGATTATTATCTTCTCCACCATTATTGTCTATAGTTGGTTTTGTAGTATCTCCAGTGTACTGTGATGATATTAAAATCTGATTTCCACTTTCAACTACCTTTGCCCCATTTGGGTTTGAATTATCAACTATATCTATAACTACCCTAACGATTTTATCTGTTGGTTTATAGTTTTGATCTGGTACAAATTGTGATGCTCTTACACCTTTTATATTTCCCATGCTAACAGTTTTTTCAAGATAATCAGTTCCCACTAATTCAGAATCCATTAAATCCACGACTAGTCTATTTGGATTTGTAAATTTCAAAGTATTATATTTAACTTTTTTGCTGCCATTTACAATTATATTATTTCCTTCCACTGCTATACTACTAACCTTATTATAGTTTGAAGTATTTTCTGCAACTTCTGTGTTCCCACCATTATCTTTTTTTACTAGATAGGCTGCTTTTTGAGAATCATCCCAATCTGTAGTATAGCCTAAAACATCTGCTAAAAAAGTTAATGGAACCATAGTTTTAGCCTCTCCTGACCCAAAATCTACAAGTCTTGGTGTAGAAGAATTATCTAAGATATGTTCTTTTCCATTTATTTTTGCCTTATTACTATTTATTTTGAGTTCAATTTTATTCCCACCATGATTTATTATGGCTGTTTCAGTTGGCATATCCCATCCAACTTTTGCTCCATAATTTTCAGCGATAAGTCTAGCTGGTACTAAAGTTCTATCTACATAAAGAAATGAAGGACTTTCCGATTTAATTATTTTACCATTCATAAGTATAGGTACTTCCATTACCCTAAATTTTTCCTTATTCATTGTTACATTTAAAAAACTACTTCCAGCCTCTGATGTAGTTTTAAACAACACCAACAATAATATGACACATATTACTGTTTTTATCCTCCTATTTTCCATAAAATCCCTCCATATCAATATACCTTTACTCTATAAATATATCATTTAAAAAACCTATTAGTCAACGAAATAGACCTTTTGTAATTATAATGTAATTTAATACTTACCTGACACAGATTTAAAATTCTAATGCCTTATATAGTTCATCTGTATCGGGTGATTCTATATCTACAAGTTTGTCTTTTCCCACCATAACTATATCCTTTTCTCCAGTTACTTCACCTATGATTGATATATCTATTTTATTTTCACTGCACTGCTCTATTATTTTTTTGCTATTTTCTTCACTACTTATCATTAGCATACTTCCACTTGAAATAAACTTATATATATCTATATCAAAAATTTCTCCAATTTTTTTAGTTACTCCATCTACAGGTATCCTGTCTTCAAATATTCTTATACCTAAGTCTATTGCATTAGCCATCTCCCAAATAGCTCCAAACACTCCACCTTCTGTTATATCATGCATATAGTTTACTCCAATATCTCCTGCTATTTTCCCCTCTTTAACTACACTAAGTTTTCCATCCATATTCTTAGCATATTCTATTTCTTCTTTGCTTAAATAAGTCTCTAGATAGTTTTCTCTTTCTTTAGCTAATATTGATGTGCCTTCTATCCCTATATTTTTAGATAAAAGCACCTTATAGCCAGGCTCTATTTCAGATTTTTTAGGGATTTTTTCCTTACTTTGTTTCCCTATAACTGTAGTGCTTACAACAATTCTATTTACTGCATTTGTTATCTCTGTATGTCCTCCTGCTATTTCTATATTTAAGTCCTTACAAGCTTCAGATGACTCTTTCATTATTTCCTCAATCTCTTCTTTTTTAGTATCTTCTGGCGCCAGTATTGTAATAAGTATGGCAAGAGGTTCTCCTCCACTAGTTGCAACATCATTACAAGATATATTAACTGCTAGTTTTCCCAGTCCCTTGCTCGCTCCAGTTATAGGATCTGTACTAAGGACGCAAACTTCTTCTCCAAAATCAATTATGGCTGTATCTTCTCCTATATTTGACCCCATTAAAACTTCTTTTCTTTTATTATCTATATTATTTATAACTATTTCTCTTAAAACTTCATTTGACAACTTTCCTAGCTTCACAATGTTCTCCCCCTCAAGTAAGTCTATTACTATTCTACCATAATATCTGAAGATTTTTTCATAAAAAAAGACTATTTTTAGTAAACTAAAAATAGTCTTTTTATTAAAATACGCCTTTTTCAACTGCTCCTTCTTTTGTTGCTATAACTGCAGTACAAACTGCATCTCCCGTTATATTAGTTGTAGTTCTACCCATATCAACTAATCTATCAACTCCCATTAGAAGTCCCATTCCATCAAGCGGTAATCCAACTGATTGTAGTACCATCGATAACATTATAGTACCAGCTCCTGGTACACCTGCAGTCCCTACTGATGCTAAAGTTGCTGTTAAAATTACTGTTATTATCATCTGTGGTGTAAGTGGTATACCATATAATTGGGCTATAAAGAATACTGCAACACCTTGCATTATAGCTGTACCATCCATGTTTATAGTAGCTCCAAGTGGTATTGTAAATGATGCAATATCCTTAGAAATTCCCATCTCATTTTCTAATATATCAAGCGATACTGGAACTGTTGCACTACTACTAGCTGTAGAAAATGCAATTGACATAGCTGGTGAAAATTTTCTATAGAATTTTTTCACATCAAATTTAGTCAATATTGTTAGTAGCAAACCATATACAACAAACATATGAATTGCCAGCCCTATATAAACTGTTCCAATATACTTGGCAAGGGGGATTATAGCCTTTACTCCCACTGTACTCATTGTCTTTGCTATAAGACCAAAAACTCCGATTGGTGCAGCCTTCATTATGATTTCAACTAATTTCATTATTAAGTCATTTAAACTATCAAACAACCTCACCAAAAGTTCTGCTTTTTCTTCCAATAATGATATTCCTACTCCTATCATCATTGCAAAAACTATTATTTGTAACATATTTCCTTCTGCCATAGCCTGTAATGGATTCTTAGGTATTATTTCATATAAAATCTGTACTATTGGAGTTCTTTCGTTAACTGTTACTTCAACAGTTTCCATAGCCTGTAATGATAAGCCCATTCCAGGTTTTAAAAAGTGTCCAAGAGCTAGGGCAATTACAACTGCAACTGCTGTTGTTCCCAAATAAAATACAATAGTTTTTATACCTATTCTACCAAGTTTCTTTACATCGCCCATTCCAGCAACTCCATTTACTAAAGAAACAAATACTAGAGGTACTACTAGCATCATAATTCCCCTTAAGAATAATTGACCAAATAATTCATAAATACCATTTATCAAGAAATTATTCTTAAAACCACTCTCCGGTAATTGGTATGTAATAATTCCAACAATTGCTCCTAGTAATAAACCTAGTAATACTTTTTTGGTAATACTAATTTCTCTTAGTTTTTCTCTAATTTTCATAATCTACACCATCCTTTCTCAGTTCCTAATTTTTTATATTGTTACTATTATATGAAAGTAGCCTTTTATTGTCAAATGTTTTTTATATTACTAGAACTATTTTAGCATCAACTATTATCTCATATATCTTAAAGATATGACTTTTAATACCGCTTCATAAAAATAGCCAATAGATTATGAAATCCATTGGCTGTTTTTATTTACTTTAAGGAATCTAATTTTTCCTTCATTTTTTCACTTACTAGTTGAGGATTTGCTTTACCTCTTGATATCTTCATTACTTGTCCTACTAGAAAACCAAGTGCCCTATCTTTTCCTGCCCTATAATCTTCTATAGACTGCTCATTTTCAGATATGATTTTTTCTATCATTTCAATTAGTTCATCTTCATTACTAATTTGAGATAGTCCTTCTTCTTCAACTATTTGCTTTGGTGATTTACCAGTTTCAAATAGTGTTCTTAGCACTTTTTTACCAACATTATTACTTATGGTATTTGCTTTTATAAGATTTAAAAGTTCTGCTAGTAAATTTGGTGTAAGTGGTGTTTCTTCGATTTCAAGTTCTTCATCCTTTATTCTTCTTAAAACATCACCCATTATCCAGTTACTAACCATAGAATAATCATCTATTAATTCTACAGTTTTTTCATAGAAGTTAGCAAGTTCCTTATTCTGTGTTAATACTTCTGCATCATATTCTGGCAAACTAAAGTCTTTTATAAATCTACTTTTCTTTTCTGCTGGAAGTTCTGGCATATGGTTTTTAATATCTTCTATCCATTTCTCATCCACATTTAAAACACCAATATCTCCCTCTGTTATAAACCTATATTGAGAATCTCCCTTCTCTCTCATAAGGATAGTTTCTCCCACAGATTCATCCCATCTTCTAGTTTCTTTTATAGTATTTTTACCAGCTTCTAATAACTCTTTATGTCTATTTTCTTCAAATTCTATAGCTTTTTCCACTGCCCTAAATGAGTTTAGGTTCTTTATTTCAGATATATTTGATTTAAGACCTCTTTCTTCATCAACTATATTTATATTAACATCACATCTAAGAGAGCCCTGTTCCATTCTAACATCAGATACTTCTAAGTATTTTAGCCTAGCTCTTAGTTTGTCTAAGAATAGTCTAGCCTCTTCTCCTGTACTCATATCTGGTCTTGTAACTATCTCTATTAGGGGTACACCTGCCCTATTGTAATCTACAAGAGTTTCTCCAGTTTCTGTATGATTTAGTTTTCCTGTATCTTCTTCTACGTGAATTCTTTCTATTCTAACTTTCTTACCTACTTCTTCAAGTTCTATAAAACCTTCTTCACATATAGGTCTTTCAGCTTGAGATGTTTGGTATCCTTTTGTTAAATCAACATAGAAATAATGTTTTCTATCTGTTTGGCTACTTGTATTTATTTTACAATTTAATGCCAAGCCTGATTTTACAGCATATTCAATTGCAGTTTCATTTATTCTTGGTAATGCTCCTGGTAGACCTAAACATACAGGACAGCAATGTGTGTTTGCATCTCCACCAAATTCATTGGTACATCCACAAAACATTTTCGTTTCTGTCATAAGTTCTGTATGGATTTCAAGCCCTATAATAGTTTTAAAGCTCATCTACATTACCTCCTTCAAATGCTAAACCTGCTTTTATAAGTTTATCTTCTTCAAATTTATTAGCTATAAATTGTATTCCAACTGGTGCTGCTTCTTCCTTATCAAAAGGTACAGATATGGCACATATACCTGCCAAATTTACTCCTACTGTAAATATATCCGAATTATATTGTATCTCTGTATTATCTGAATTTGTACCTAATTCAAATGGTATAGTTGGAGTAGTCGGTGTCATCAAGACATCATACTTACTAAGCATTTCACTATACTCATCAGCTATTAGCCTTCTAACCTTTAAAGCTTTTTCATAGTACTCTTTTTTATTTTCATTTAATAAGACATAAGTTCCAAATAAAATTCTTCTCTTAACTTCTTTACCCAGCGCCTCTTGTCTAGAATTTCTAAATAATTCTTCTGTTGTTTCATATTTTTCTGATCTATATCCGTATCTAAGTCCATCAAATCTAGCTAAATTCGAGCTAACTTCTGCTGTTGAAAGAACATGGTAGCAAGCAGGTGCATATTTTAAAGAGTCCATTGATATCTCTTCCACCTGTCCACCCAGACTTTTAACCATTTCTACAGCCTTCTCAAAATCTCTAGCAACTATTTCATCTAATTTATAATCTCCAATAGTTTTTAAAACTCCTACCTTTATACCCTTAAAATCATAGTTCTTATTTACATCTAGATTTTTTAGAACCTCTTCTGATTTTTTATAAGATGTTCCATCCCTAGTATCTTTTTTCATTAGTGTTTTTAGTAGTAGACTAGTATCTCTTACATTTCTTCCCACTACACCAACTTGATCCATAGTATTTGCCATTGATACCACGCCAAATCTAGAAATAGCACCATAAGTTGGTTTTATTCCAACTACATTACAATAAGAAGCTGGTTGTCTAACAGAACCACCAGTATCTGTTCCAAGAGATAGTGGCATTTGACGAGATTTTACTGCAACAGTAGATCCTCCTGATGACCCTCCTGCAATAAGATTATTATCAACAGGATTTTTTGTCGCTCCAAAATATGAAGATTCTGTTGATGATCCTATGGCAAATTCATCTAAATTAGTTTTTCCAAGTATTATTCCATCTTCTGCTTCTATTAACTCCACAACGGTAGCATTAAATGGGGGTATATAATTCTCTAGCATCTTTGAACCACAAGTTGTTCTAATCCCTTTTGTTGAAATATTATCCTTAAGTGATATCGGGATACCTGCTAAAACTCCCATTTCTGCTCCACTTGCTAATTTTTCATCTAAGATTTTTGCTCTTTCAAGAGCCTCTTCCTTATTTATTGTAATAAATGCATTTAACTCTTTTAGTTTTTCCATATTCTCTAAGTGTGCATTTACCAACTCAACTGCTGTAACTTCCTCGTTTAAAAACTTTTCATGCATTTCATATGCTGAAATATTAGTTATATCCATTTTTACACCTCTAGTCCATTATATTTAGTAATTTGAAATATCCGTATTGTTGTTCTTTAGTATTAACTAAAACTTCTTCCCTATCTAAGATGTAGTCTACTTCTACAAGGTCTTTTCTAAACTCTTCAATAGGTTCATGAACTTGAAGTAATGGTTCTACTCCATCTGTGTTTGCTTGTCCTAAGATTTCCACTCTTTGTATTGATTCAACTAACTTTTCTTCCATACATTTTATATCTTGTTCGCTAAGGTTTATCATAGATAAATCTGCTACTTTTTTGATGTCTTCTTTCGAAATCATACTTACGCCTCCTCTTATTCATTCTCGTCTATTTTATCACTAACAATCATTTAAAATCAAATTATAGGGCAATAAAAATAATCCATATTAGATATGGTATTAAAATTAAACAAAGTATGTTGATAAATATGCTTATCCTATTTTGCTCCCTCTCTAAATCCTTATTTTCTTCTTCCATATTAGCCTTTATTATCTCTTTTGTTCTCTCTATATTTATCCTACTTCTCATCTCATCAGTTATAGTATTATCCTTTATATTTATTAAATCATTCATAGATAACTGTTCTGTAGCTTTTTCATACATTATTTGGTTGATTTTTTCTTCATAGGTGATTTCTGAATACTTTAAATTTAACATATTATTAAATTCAGGAAAAAATAATATAACAGATAAGAAGGCTGATATTAATAAGAAACCTAGATTAATATTCTTGTTCTTACTATCCGTTATTCCATCATGAACCTTTTCTATTACTCCAATAGTTTTTTCTATTGTAAGTCCTAAATCTGAATCTACATCTAGGTACTCATCTTTTAAGTAACTTAATTCTTCCTCTATATTTTCTTTTAGTTTTATTTTCTCCAGTATAAGTATTAGTAACTCTTGTAGTTCCTCCACCTTGGAAACTATCTCTAACCTTAAATACTCCAACATTTTTGAATAACTTAAACTAACATCTTCATTTAATAAAAAAAGTAGCTGGATCTTTCTAAATCTATTTTTCTTTTTTATTTCTATACTTCCATGTCTCTCTATGTTTATACCTGTCACTATTGAGAAGTTAGCTACTATAGTTTCGATATTAAGTTCTAGTTCTACTAGATTACTAAATACATCTTTTTTTATTATCTCTAATTGCTCTTCTGTTAGATTATATTTATTGTTATCAATAAAACTTTCAACTTGCCCATTTATCCTAAGCATATCCTCTTTAATTATGGAATTGAATTTGGACTGAATCTCTTCAAGTATTGTTATCTTCCTAAATAAAGACTTCTCCTTACTAAGCATAATATCCTCCTCATATAAAAATATAATAGCCTTGGCTATTATATTTCTAGTATCTCTTTTAATTTTTCATCGTCTATTATGTCAATACCTAGTTCAACGGCTTTAGTATATTTACTTCCAGCATCTTCTCCTACTATTACAAAATTAGTATTTTTACTTACAGATCCTGTTACTTTTCCACCCATAAGTTCTACCTTAGCCTTTATATCTTTTCTGTTCATACCTTCTATAGTTCCAGTTATAACAACAGTTTTGTTGGAGAAAATACTTTCTTCTACTACTAATTCTTCGTGATAAGGCCTAACTCCCAGCTCCATAAGTCTTTCGACTAAATGAATGGTTTTTTCATTTGTAAAAAATTCTATTATGGAATTTGCTATAATTGGCCCAACTTCTCCAACTGTTATCAACTCATCAAACTTAGAAGCCCTTAATTTTTCTATGGATCCATAGTAATTTGCTAAATCTGTAGCATTCTTTATACCTATATTATTTATTCCCAATGCATATATAAAGGCACTAAGTGCTATATTTTTACTATTTTCAATGGAAGTTAACAAATTATTTGTCTTCTTCTCCTTAAAACCTTCAAGTTCTATTAAATCTTCATAGCTTAATTCATATAATTGTGGTATTTCTCTTAAGTCTAATTCATCTTCTAAAAGTTCTGCTGTTTTTTCGCTAAATCCTTCTATATTCATGGCATCACGACTAGCAAAATGTACCAATTTAGAAACTAATTGTGGTTTACATTCATAAGCATTTCTACAAAATATATGCACTCCATCCTGCTCAAGTTTCGTTCCACAAGACGGACAAATTTCTGGTTTTTTTATTTCGAAGGTTTCATCTTCTGTATCAACTGTACCTAAAATTTCAGGTATTACATCATTAGATCTTCTTATTAAGACCCTAGAGTTTATTCTAACCTGTTTTCTTTCTATATCATCATAGTTGTTTAATGTAGCTCTTCTAACTGTTGCCCCACCTATATCTACTGGTTCAAGTACTGCTGTAGGTGTAAGTTTGCCAGTTCTCCCCACATTCCATATAACATCTATAAGCTTAGTTGTAACCTCTTCTGCTTCAAACTTGTAGGCAACTGCCCATCTTGGAAACTTATTAGTATAGCCTAGAGCTGTTCTTGTCTCTATATCACTAATCTTAATTACCATACCATCTGTTAAGATGTCCAGCTTTTTCCTATCATCATCTTGTTTTTCTATCTCTTTTATCAAATCTTTCATATCACTATATTTCTTCATGTAAGGATAAACTGGTATATAATTTTCTTTTAAAAACTCTAAAGATTCTTCATGTTTTTTAAATTCTTTTCCCTCTATATATCCTATGTTATAGAAATATCCTGCTAAATTTCTCTCACGAGTTATATTTGTATCTAGGTTTCTAAGTGCTCCTGCTGCTGCATTTCTAGCATTTTTCAGTGGTTCTTCATGGCTTTTATTGTAATTTTCCAGACTTGAAAGTGGCATAAGTCCTTCTCCCTGCACTTCCATACTTCCCTTAAATTTTATCTCTCTAGGTATAGATTTAATAACCTCTACCTGGGCAAGTATCTCTTCTCCAACAACTCCATTTCCCCTTGTTGCTGCATTTATAAGTTTTCCATCATTATAAGTTAGGTTTAAAGTAAGTCCATCAAATTTATACTCTAAAACATATTCTGGTTTTGGTAATTTAATATCCCTATCCTTATTGTAATCATCTATTAGTTTCTTAACTCTATTTTCCCAATCTAAGAGCTCATCAAAACTTTGTGCCTTGTATAAACTCCAAAGTTTCCCTAGATGATTATGTTTTTTAAAACCTTCTAGTATCTTTCCTCCAACTTTTTGAGTTGGGGAATTTTCTAAAACCATTCCAGCTTCTTCTTCAAGCTTTCTAAGCTGGTCATATAAAGCATCATATTCCTTATCACTAAGTAAAGGTTCATCTAAAGTGTAGTAGTGATAGTTTAACTTGTTTATCTTATCTATTAACTCTTCCATTTTTTCTTTTATATCCATAGTTCCACCTCTTATACTGGTTTAATTGGAGCTACTGATCCAAGTAATAGTTTCATACCTTCTCCATCAAAAGCTATTCTAAGTTCCTGATCTCCATCTGGTCTATCTTTGGCAGATACAACAATACCTATTCCCCATTTTTTATGTTCTACCTTATCTCCATCCCTGTACTTACTCTGACTTACATTTACAGGCTCTGCTGGTTTGCTTAACATAGAATACTTATTACTAAGTCCTCCACTCCCCTTATTTTTAAACGACGTAGCTGAACTCTTAGTTCTTAAGTCCTTTACTTCTATAGTCTTTGTGCTTTGTCCTTCCTCTTCTATATGACCTGTCATTTCCCTTAAAAATCTTGAAGGTATAGTACCATTTGTCTTACCATAGATAGTCCTTTGCTTTGCATTTGTAATATACAATTGCTCTTCTGCACGAGTTATCCCAACATAACAAAGTCTTCTTTCTTCTTCTAACTCTTCTTCATCATCTATAGACCTAAAACTTGGGAATAGTCCATCTTCCATTCCAACCATAAATACAACTGGAAACTCTAATCCTTTTGCAGAGTGAAGTGTCATCAGTGTTACTACATTATTGCTATCTTCTGTCTTGTCCACATCTGATAATAAGGCTACATTTGCTAAAAAGTCTTCCAAAGTACTCTCTCCAAAATCAGTTTCGAAATCTATAGCAACAGATATAAATTCCTTAATATTATCTATTCTAGTTTGAGATTCTATATTGTTTTGTTTTTCAAGCTCTGATATATATCCTGATTTTTCAGTTACATATTCTATAAAATCAGGTATGCTCTTCTTATCTTTTTCCTCAACCATTTCATCTATTAAAAGCTTAAAGTCTTCTAATTTTTTTCTAGGTCCCGCACCTATTTCAAGCATATCAAGTTGTCCAAGTGCTTCAAATATAGATAAGTTTATTCTATAGGCAAATTCTTCTAATTTTTCAACAGTTGCGTCCCCAATGCCTCTCTTAGGAGTATTGATTATTCTCTTTAGAGATATGTTATCAACTTGGTTTTCTATAACTCTTAGATAGGCAACTATGTCCTTAATTTCCATTCTATCGTAGAATTTAAGACCTCCTACTATTTTATAGGGTATAGAATTACTCATAAAAGTTTCTTCAAAAGCTCTGGACTGAGCATTTGTCCTATATAAAACTGCAAAATCTGAAAGTTTCTTATCTCTACCCATTTTATAAATCATATTTGATGCAAACTTTGCCTCATCCCTTTGATCATATAAGGATACATATTTTACACTCTCTCCATCATTATTGCTAGTCCATAGATTTTTATCTTTTCTACCTGTATTGTTTTTGATAACATGGTTTGCCAATTTAAGTATATTATTTGTAGACCTGTAATTTTGCTCAAGAAGGATGGTTTTGGCATTTTTATAGTCTTTTTCAAAATCTAATATATTTCTAATATCTGCCCCTCTCCAGCCATATATAGATTGGTCTGCATCTCCAACTACTGAGATATTATTATACTTTCCAGATAATTGTTTGATTAGCCTATACTGTATGGCATTTGTATCTTGATACTCATCCACAAATACATACTTAAATCTCTCTTGATATTCATTAAGTACATCTTCATTTTTATCTAAAAGTTCTACAGTTTTTATTATTAAATCGTCAAAATCTAAGGCATTGTACTCTTTTAATTTTTTCTGATATAAGTTATAAATTTCACCAATATTTCTCTTTTGAAAGTCTTGATAGTTTTGATTTATAAATTCATCTGGAGATACCATCTTATCTTTTAAATCAGATATAATACTAAGTACCATACTCTCCTTGTATATATCTCTATTTAGATTAAGGTCCTTTAAACACTCTTTTACAAGGGTAATCTGATCCTGTCTATCATATATTGTAAAGGAACTCATATATCCAATCCTATCTATATACTTTCTAAGAATCCTAACACAAATCGAGTGGAAGGTTCCCATCCACATATAATCAACACTTCTATCCAATAATTTTGCCACTCTTTCCTTCATCTCATTAGCAGCCTTATTTGTAAAAGTTATAGCCAATATATTAATTGGATTTACTCTTTTTTCCTCTATTAAATAAGCTATTTTATGTGTTACAACTCTAGTTTTTCCAGAGCCTGCCCCTGCTAATATTAGTAGTGGTCCTTCTGTATATAAAACAGCTTCTTGCTGTTTATCATTTAATCCTGCTAGATAATCCATAACTATCTCCTCTCAAATTTTCTTCATTACCTTATTATATAATACCTAGGTCTATATGCAATGTAAAAACACTATTATTTTTTTACATTCATCCTAAATTTTTCATGAAAAAAAACACTTTTTTCAAAGTGTTTTCTCCCAGCCTTTATTTAGTTTATCTTTGTTTTCAATATCCAGGTAATAATATAAATTATATACACATGTACTGGATAGAATATATAAAATAGATATTTAAAGCCCTTACCTTTTTCTCCATTATATAAAATCATAAATGGTGCTGCAAATATCATCATCCATTGATATTGACCAAATAACATGGTTTGAATATCAAATTTTGTAGCCAAGATAAATGGCACACAATAAAGTATATAGGCAAGTATTTGAAGTTTCTTTTTCTCTCTTAAAAGATATAATATTATTCCTAAAAATATAAAATTAAGTCCTCCCTCTACTATAAGTGGTAAAGGTACAAAGGTCATAATAACTCTTAGTAGACTTATATTTGGATTTGGTCCCATCATGATACTCATTAGTCCTAGATTTATAAGACTTGGTAGTATGAGCAAAATTAAACCTACAAATACCTTTCCAAACTTCCTATTTCTAAAACCATCTCTAATAATATCTATAAATACTAAATGTAGTACTAATAAAAACAAGGTACCAAACATTGAATTTACTATAGGTATCACTGGTTCCATTGGAAATATATCTGGAATTACACTATTTCCTATAGACATTATCACTGATGCTATATATAACCTTAGTAAATATTTCTTTTTGTTACTTGTATGAGCATAGCCTTCCACTGTCATATAGATAAATAATGGAGCTACTATTCTTCCCAGCCAGTTAAACCAAATTGGTACATTCACACCTGCCTGTATCAAAAAATATCGTAAATGGTCCAATACCATAAGTAACATAGCCATTATCTTTATACTTCCACCTGTCATACCTTTTTTCTCTAATGTTTTTTCCACATAATCACCCCTTACACCTACATAATAAAGCTTTAATATAAATTATGGCTTAATTTATATTAAAATTTTATTAAATAAAAAAAGTTGAAGACTAAAGTCTTCAACTTCCTATTTTTTATATTCTGGAAACATGGCATCCACCATTTGTTTAGTTTCTGCTTCGTTATATATCCAGTAAGATAAGCCATCTATTGTAGCAAAGTCTCCTGGTATCATCTCAGTTCTTATATTCTCTGTATCTAATTTCCCTGCTGATAAAGCATATTTCAACATTCTTGAAAGTGGCATATTAGTATCCACATAATCATAATAAGTTCCTATTATCTTATCTATATTTAATATATTTGATGGTTGCAATATTTGTTTAGCAAGTTCTGTCATAAAATATTGTTGGGCGTGTACCCTGCCCACATCACCTTCTGGGTATCTTCTAAATCTTAAGTAATCATGAGCCTTTTGCCCATCCAAGGTTTGAAGTCCTGGTTGTAAATCTATTCTAAGTGGCGGTTTTGCCACTGGATCTGTATACTTCATCCTAACCGGTACATTTAATTCAACTCCACCAATAGCATCCACAATCTCCTTAACTCCCGCAAAATCCACCTTAACATAGTAGTCTATATTTAGATCTAAGAAATTTTCTATGGTGCTTATTGCCAAATCTGGTCCCCCATACGAATGGGCATGGTTTATCTTGTCTTTTCTTCCCTTAACTAGAACCCTTGTATCTCTAGGTATTGATAATATATCGATTTCTCCAGTTTCAAAGTTTGCCTTAGCAAGCATTATAGTATCAGTCCTTCTACCTCTCTCTTGAGTCAAGCTAGCATTGGCACTTGGTCCATCATTATCTATTCCCATCAAAAGTACTAATACAGATTTATCTACTATTTCTCCGCCTTCTTTTACCTTTGTCTTTGTCCTCTGATTATTTGTAGTTCCTGCTTCTCCCCTACTAGATAATACTAGCTTATCTACTCCTACAAATATTAAACTAAAGGACAATAAAGATATTATGAAGGAGGTAAAAAAACTTTTCTTCAATACTGCACCCTCTCTCTATAGTTTCCCTATCCATTCTACACTTTATTATTAAACTAATTATTACATCTTTATTAATTTTTTCTTAATTTTACATTATAACACATATAAGATATTTTTCGTAATAAACTAGATTTAAACCAATAAAAAAATAGAGCCAAATTGGCTCTATTTTCTATTTATATATGGAGTATTCTCCAAACATTTCTTCTACTAAGGTTGCAGTTTCCACCATATCATATACCCAATATGATACTCCACCAATTGTTTTTGGAGTTCCTGGAACCATTTCTGTTCTTAAGTTATCAACATCTAATTTATTAGCACCTAAACCATATTTCAACATTGTACTCATAGATATATTTGTATCTACATAGTCATAATAAGTTTTTATTAGTTTATCAATATTTAATATATTAGATGGTTGAAGTACTTGTTTAGCAAGTTCTTTCATAAAATATTGTTGGGCATGCACCCTTCCAATATCTCCATCTGGATAACTTCTAAATCTTAAATAATCATGTGCCTTATTTCCATCTAGGGTCTGTACACCTGGTTGTAAGTCAATTTTTAAAGGCGGTTTAGCAGTTGGATCGTGATAGTACATTCTTCTAGGTATATCTACTGTAACTCCACCTATGGCATCTACTATTTGTCTCACTCCTGCAAAATCTACTTTAACATAGTAATCTATGTCTATTCCTAAAAAGTCTTCTACTGTTTTCATTGCAAGTTCAGGCCCTCCATAAGAGTGGGCATGATTGATTTTATCTTCTTTTCCATTCACTAAAACCCTAGTATCTCTAGGTATTGATAAAATTTCAATTTGACCAGTATCAAAGTTAGCTTTAGCAAGCATCATTGTATCTGTTCTTCTTCCTTTTTCTTGAGTTATACTAGCATTGGCATCTGGTCCATCATTATCAATTCCCATTAATAATACCATTAACTCTCCCTTAACCTTGTTTTCAACTACTTGCCCATCTGATGTTTTTTCAACCTTATTTATAAAAAATTTATCTACGGCAAAAAATATTAAACCAAAGCATATTATAGAGATGAAAAAAGATTTAAAAAAATTTCTTTTCAAGTTTTATACACCACTTTCCATTTTAGTTTCACAAACACATTATATAACAAAGTAATTTATAAGTACATAATTTTAAAAAAGGGGAAACCCCTAGTATAGACTAGGGGTTTATCTAAAATAATTATAAGTTTGAAGTTTTTAATTCTTCGTTTACTAATTCCTTGTACACTTTGTACTTGGACCTATCATATTCATTGAATGTTCTCTGTGCCTTTTCCAAGTCATTATAGACCTTCCAATAGCCTTTCATCAAACATTCTTTTTCTGAAGGGTAAATAAAATCTAATACGTCGTCTACTGGATAACCTAAGAATACTCCAACTTCGTGGGGACAAGCTTTTGAATACCTACTAGCTAGCTTTTCTAAAGCTTCGAATGTTGTTTTTTCTTTATCATATCCAAACCTTGATAAAAACTTTATGTTTTTACTATCTAATAATATTTGTTTTAACAAATAAGGGTCGTAGAATAATACATGAATACTCTCTTCTGTTTCTTTCAGTTTGTGAAATTTAACATTTAAATTTTGCTTAATATAGTCTTGATACTTAATCCATTGTTCATATAGATTTCGTTTAGCATCTTTTCTAAATATCATAAGAGTAGAAGACTTTACACCGTCGATTGTGGGTGATGCTGTGTATTTAATTAAGTTGAGTAAATAGGCCCTATCTTCCAAGGTATCTATCTTATTTAAATATGTCACAATACATGGTTTCAAATCTGTCACTCCCTTTAATTTTACTAGATACTAGCTATATTTTTTCCTAAATCTATACAAGCTTCCTCACTATCACCACTAGGACCATATTCGACAATTAAACTTTCAAAAAGAATTTCTGCTCCCTTAGAACGCATCCTCTCTTCCCAGTTTCTCATCCATTCTCCATCGCCCCATCCATACGAACCAAATAAAACGATTTTCTTACCTTTTATTTCATCCTCTATGCTTTCAATAAATGGTTCCATAGTACTTTCTTCTATGACCTCATTTCCCATTGAAGGACAACCTAATACTAGAATGTCTGATGAAAGTGCATCTTCTTTAGTAGCTTCTGCTACTGGTTTTAAAGATACTTCTTTTCCTGCTTCTACTATTCCTTTTTCTATTAGCTCAGCCATAGTTTTTGTATTGTATGTGCCACTCCAATAGATTATGTTTATGTTTGCCATATCTATACCTCCTATTTGATAATGATTATCACTTTCAAGTATTATACTAATACATTTATATAAATTTGTAAAGCCTTTTAGAAAATATTTGTTTCTTTTTTTAAAAAATAATATATTTTCTAAAAAGTTTTTGTTAAACTATTTAGGTATATTATTTATATTTTGGGTATATTTCAACCTAAGGAGGTAGTTATGGACTATTATAAACGATTCGCCATTTTATTTATGGTTTTTATATTTTTACTTGCAATAATATTTTCAACTAGCATATCAATTCTGGCAACTTTTGCTTTTTATACTTACTTATATGCTTTCTTTTTTATGAAAAGTGATTTTTTTAGTGAAAAACTTAAAAAATATTCTCTTATGACAGTTTGCCTTATATTTTTACTCTTTAACTTATTTATGTCTTTCATGCTCTATGATAATTTTTTAGATTTAATTTTATATAATTTAAAGACAGTTTTCCCAATCATTCCAGTAAAAATCCCATTATAAAAGCACTCCAAAGAGTGCTTTTATACTTTATCTTAATTTTATTTCTTCTCCCCATACAATAATAGACTGTAAAGCTTCTATATTTATAGGTTCGCTAAATTGCCTATCTATTATCAAACCTTCTGTTTCTGAATAAGTTAACATTTCTACAAACTTCGTACCTATTATTGTTCCATCTTTAGTTTTTAACTGTATATCTCCAGTTTTACTATTATCTTTTTCAAGTATTAAATCTATAATTATATCTACATCTTTAGTTGCTGTATTTTTTATGTTTAATTTTAAAGATAAATTTGATATTTCAACCTTTTCAAAAACTAAATTAGCATCTTTATTTTCACTTGTATATTTTACTTCTTCATTTAACTTATATTTTTTTGTTGGAAGTAATTTTCCACCTAACTTAAATTCAGTTTTCCAGTTTCCTTCGATAATTGGTTTGAAATCACTAGTTATTATACTTATTACTTCCCCATCATCTGCCTTTGTTTCATATTTTTCATAATATCCTAGGTCTTTAAAATCAAATTTCACCTTGGATCCAATAAAGCCTTTAAAACCACTTGCATCTTTAGACATATCATATGAAAACACTAAATCTAATTTGTTATCATTTACTCCAATTACTCTTGGATTTCCCATTACCATAGTTAAATCTATATCATCTACAGAGCCACTTGTATTATTTTCTGTGATTTCTCTAGTTTCTTCATCATACACATTAGCCTTAAAAGAATACATCTTATCATCTTCAAATTTTACTCCATTTGTACTTTCGAAGTTCATATATATATATATTATATTTTTATCCATTATAGCTTGATTTATAAATAGTTTTCCACCTTCACTAACTACTTCTTTATCAATATTATATATATATTCATCTATGTCTAAATCACCTATATATTTTTCTGTAGCTATATTATTCTTATTTAAAAATTTTAGGAAATTAAAGTTTATTCCCTTGTATGCCAACACAGTTGATGATACTACAATTACAAAAGCTGCTGCTATGGAAGCAACCTTTCTCATATCTTTAAATCTACTTTTCTTTTCATTTCTTTCCATTTTTCTCTTCTCCATTAATAAATTATTATATATTTCATCAGTCTTCTCATGGCTCATCTCAACATCATCTATAGTTTTTTTTAAATCTTTATCCTCCATAATGTACCTCCCTCAAATTTGGCTTTAATAACTTTCTAGCAGTAGAAAGTTGTGTTCTTATAGTTGAATCTTTTATACCTAGTGTTTTACTTATTTCATCTGTTGTATATCCTTCATAATAAAACAAGTAGATAACTATCTTATACTTACTAGGTAGCTTTAGAATTTGCTCCCATATAAAAGACTTTAATGTATCATCTGTATATTCTGGCTCTGATATCTTTTCATAATCCGTTCTCTTTTTTTTCCACCAATGACTTAGTATGTTCTTACAGTGATTTTGAGTGACAACTATAAACCAAGCTTTTTCATGCTCTAAATCTCTAAATCCTTCCTCTTGTTTTAGCAGTTTTATAAATATATTTTGTACAGCATCTTCTGCATCATCATTGTTTTTTAAGAACATCATAGATATTTTATAGACCCTTGATACATTTCTTTCATATATTTCATGAAATTCTCTATCAGAATATATCATATTTTACCTCCCTTCTAACTCTCTATAATAAACACAAAGCAAATAGGGTTTTTGTCCTAAAGTTTTTTTATTTTTTTAAAAATTTTTTATCTTATATAAAACTTTCCCCATTTTCTCCTCTTTTAAGCAAGTAAAAAATATCATAATATACATTTATATCTTATAGTATAATATTGGGAATCTTCAGATTTTTAACTATTGATTTGGGTAATATATAACTAAGATATTTGGGGGTAATTATATGAAAAAGATAAACTCTATTATAATTGTTGAAGCTCTATTATTTTTAGCTTTATTAGGTCTTCAATTTTTAGGAGTAGCTTTTCTTAAGCAAGTTAATATGATCTTATTAATGATAATCAACGCAATAAATTTAAGACTAATCTACAAGTATAATTTAGGTAAAAAATATGAATATATAGTACTTAGCTTTACCCTAGCTGTTATTGCAATATCTCTATTTCTTCTATAAAATTAAAACAAAAGCTCCAACCTTATAAGGTTAGAGCTTTTATCAATTTATATATTCTTATATTTTCATTTTAAAATAATCCTACTATTTCTCCATCTTCTTTTATATCCATATGGTTTGATGCTGGTACCTTTGGAAGACCTGGCATAGTCATTATATCTCCTGTTAAGGCTACTAAAAAACCTGCTCCATTTGATACTCTTATATCTTTTATTGTAATTTTAAAACCTTCTGGTCTACCAAGTAGTTCTGGATTATCTGACAATGAATACTGAGTTTTAGCCATACATATAGGCATCTTATCCAAGTTTAACTTCTCAAGATTTGTAATCTCTTTATTAGCCTTTGTAGTATAATCTACACCATCAGCTCCATATATTTCTCTAGCTATAGTTTCAATTTTGTCTTTTATACTTTCTTCTACATCATAAATAGGAGCGAATTCTGATTTTTCATTCTCACATATATTTATAACTTCCCTAGCTAAATCTAAGGCTCCATCTCCACCCTTAGCCCAAACTTCTGATAAGACTGCCTTAACTCCATTTTCATTACAAAGTTCCATAAGTTTTTTCAGTTCAGCCTCTGTATCTGTTGGAAAATTATTTATCGCTACAACTAGTGGTACTCCAAACTTCTTGATATTTTCTATGTGTTTTTCCAAATTCTTAAAACCTTGTTTAAGTGCATCTATATCTTCTTTTTCTAAGTCTGTCTTTTTCACTCCACCATTATATTTTAAGGCTCTAACTGTTGCAACTAAAACTACTCCATCTGGTTTTAAATCTGCAAATCTAGATTTTATATCAAAGAACTTTTCCGCTCCTAGATCTGCTCCAAATCCAGCCTCTGTTACTGTATAATCTGCTAGCTTCATGCTAAGCTTAGTTGCTACTATTGAATTACATCCATGGGCTATATTTGCAAATGGTCCTCCATGTATTATAGCAGGTGTGTTTTCTAAGGTTTGGACTAAATTGGGATTTATCGCATCTTTCATTAAAAGTGTTACTGCTCCTTCTGCCTTTAAATCTTTTACATAGATAGGTTCATTGTCATAGTTATAAGCCACTATAACTCTAGAAACTCTCTCTTTGAAGTCTTTTAAATCTGTTGCAAGACAAAATATGGCCATAATTTCAGATGCTACTGTAATATCGAATCCATCTTCTCTTGGTACTCCATTCATTTTTCCACCTAGACCAACTACTATGTTTCTAAGAGCTCTGTCATTTAAATCTAAAGCTCTTTTCCATACTATTCTTCTGATATCAATATTTAAGGCATTTCCCTGCTGTATATGATTATCCAGTAGTGCCGATATAAGGTTGTTTGCAGATGTTATAGCATGAAAATCTCCTGTAAAATGTAGATTTATATCCTCCATAGGAACTACTTGTGAGTAGCCTCCTCCAGCAGCGCCTCCCTTAATACCAAAACTTGGCCCAAGTGAAGGTTCCCTAACTGTAGTCATGGCACTTACTCCCAGTTTCTCTAGTCCCATGGCAAGTCCTATATTTGTAGTTGTCTTTCCCTCTCCAGCTGGAGTAGGATTTATAGCTGTTACTAGTACAAGTTTACCATCTTTTTTATTTTCATTTTTTTTTAAATAATCTAGTGATATTTTCGCCTTGTATTTTCCATAATTTATAACATATTCTTCATCTATACCTAATTTTTTAGCTATATCATTAATAGGTAACATCTTAGCTTCTTGTGCTATTTTAACATCTGTTTTCATATTAACACCCCTAGTATTCTATATTTTCACCAATGTCTTTTCTATAATACATATCCTTAAAATCAATCTTCTCTATTTCACTATAAATCTTATCCCTAATAGAGTTCATATCCTTGCCTGTTGTAGTTATAGACAAGACCCTACCTCCATTAGTAAGCATCTTATCAGCTTCTTCTTTTGTTCCATTATGGAAAACTGTTATGTCCTGTCCTACTTTATCTAAACCTTTTATTTCATAACCATTTACATAACTACCTGGATATCCTCCTGAAGTTAAAATCACTGTCATAGATGGTTTTGAATCCCATTTTATATCAGCTCTAGTTATTGTATTATCTAAGGTTTTATTAAATAAATCCAATAAATTTGAATCTAATCTTTTCATTAGAACCTGTGTTTCTGGATCTCCAAATCTTGTATTAAATTCTAATACATAAGGCATGTCTTTTACAACCATAAGTCCTATAAATAGTATACCTGTAAAATCTATCTCATCTTTTTTAAATCCAAACTCTATATTTTCAAGTATCTCATCTTCAACTTTTTTATATAAATCTTTATTTAATAAACTAGAAGGGCTATAACAGCCAACCCCACCAGTATTTGGACCTTTATCGCCATCATAGATTTGCTTGTAATCTTCTGCTGTTTCTAGGGGATATATCTTGCCCTTGCTAACCAAGCATATAAGTGATACCTCTATACCATCTAAAAATTCTTCTATTACAATCTTACTACCCTCACTACCAAAACTATTTCCTTCTAATATATCTTTTATGGTTTCTACTGCCATCTCTCTATCATGGCAAATAACTACACCCTTTCCATAACAAAGACCATCAGCTTTTATAACAACTGGATAGTTAAAATGTTCTAGAGAGGCTATTGCTTTTTTTGAATCTGTATAGCTTTCATACCTTGCAGTTGGTATATTGTTTCTAACCATAAATGCCTTTGAAAAATCTTTGCTTTTTTCAAGCTCTGATGCAGATTTGTTTGTACCAAATATTCTAAGACCCATTTTTTCAAACTCATCCACTATTCCCATAGCCAATGGAACTTCAGGTCCAACGATTGTTAGGTCTATTTTCTCATTCTTGGCAAAATCTATAAGTTTGTCTATGTCTTCTACTTTTATATCTATATTTGTAGCAATTTGCCCTATCCCTGCATTTCCTGGAGCACAAAATACTTCCACATCATTATCCTTCTTAAGCTTCCATATTAAAGCATGTTCACGACCACCACTTCCAATTACTAAAATCTTCATTCTACCCCTCCTAGAGATTAATGTTTGAAATGTCTAATTCCAGTAAATATCATAGCTATATTGTTTTTATTAGCTTCATCTATTACCTCTTCATCCCTAACTGAACCACCTGGTTGTATTATAGAAGATATTTCAGCCTTTGCAAGTTGTTCAATAGAATCTTTAAATGGGAAAAATCCATCTGATGCAATAACTGCATTTTTAACTTTTTCTCCACTTCGCTCTATAGCATTTTCAACTGCCCATACCCTGTTTACCTCACCTAAACCTATACCAATAGTAGCTTTGTCTTTTACAATTACTACTCCATTAGATTTTATAATTTTTGCAACTTTCCATGCAAATTCTAAATCATCCATCTCTGATTTTTCTGGTGATTTTTTTGTTACACAGTTTAAATCTTCATCAAATAGTTTATCATCTCTATTTTGTACTAAAAATCCGCCCATTACCTTTTTCATATCAAGTTCTTTATAGTCTTTATTATCTATATCTTTTATCTCTAAAAGTCTTATATTTTTCTTTTTAGTTAAAACTTCCAACGCCTCTTGTGAAAAGCTTGGAGCCATAATTACTTCTAAAAAGATTTCACTAAGTTTGTTTGCCAGGTCTAATCCGACTTCTCTATTTAGTGCTACAATGCCGCCAAATATAGACATAGGATCACAATCATATGCCTTTTGATAAGCTTCTAATAAAGTTTCTCCACTTCCTATACCACATGGATTTGCATGTTTTACAGCTACTGCTGTTGGTTCTGAAAATAATTTTAAAGCTTCCAAAGCTCCATTTGAATCATTTATATTATTAAAAGATAACTCTTTTCCATGTAACTGTTTATAGTCTGCAATTGTTCCTTTTCTATCTATTACTTCCCTGTAAAAAGCTGCTTTTTGATGTGGATTCTCTCCATATCTTAATTCTGCCTTATCCTTAAAACCTAGAGTTAAATACTCTGGAAATTCTTCATTAGTTATTTCATTAAAATAGTTAGAAATCAAAGTGTCATAGTAGGAAGTATAGTTAAATACCTTTCTAGCTAGGTACTTTCTAGTTTCAAATGTAGTATCACCAAATTCTTCTAATTCAGTTATTACCTTAATATAGTCTTTTGGATCTATTACAGTTGTCACAAATTCAAAGTTTTTAGCTGCCGCCCTAATCATAGATGGACCACCTATATCAATGTTCTCTATTATCTCCATTTGACCTACACCTTCTTTTT
Source organism: uncultured Tissierellia bacterium (assembly GCA_946402705.1). GTDB lineage: Bacteria > Bacillota > Clostridia > Tissierellales > Tissierellaceae > CAMIXG01. The sequence goes on from CAMIXG010000004.1 coordinate 74,436, forward strand.
TTATAGTTTCTTCAAATGGATATAAATTGTTTACAACAATATCAATGCTTCCTATATTCATCTTCTCTATTGTTTCTTTGTGTTTTTCGTCATCTCTTCTATATAGTATTCCACCATGTATCAAAGGATTTAATGTTTTAACTCTCCCATCTAATATTTCTGGAAATTCTGTTATGTCTTCCACCTCTTTAACACTTATACCAGCTTCTTTTAAAGTTTTGAAAGTTCCCCCTGTAGAAATTATCTCAAATTTCAAGTTTTCCAGCTCTCTTGCAAAATCTACTATTCCAGTTTTATCAAAAACACTTATCAATGCTCTTTTCATAAAATCCTCCTATTTTATCTCTACTTTTCTGCCATCTATATATACTTTTTTATCTGCTAAATTTTTTATAGTAGTTACTAATAAATCATGCTCTTTCTCCAGTACTCTTTTTTGTAATGATTCAACACTGTCATCACTTTGAACTTTAACCACATCTTGGGCTATTATAGCTCCCGTATCTGTACCTTCATCAACAAAATGTACAGTAGCACCTGTATACTTCACTCCATAATCAAGAACTGCCTTATGGACCTTCTCTCCATAATAGCCCTTGCCACAAAAACTAGGAATTAATGATGGATGTACATTTATTATCCTATTTTTATATTTTCTCGTAAACTTTTCGCTTAAGACCTTTAAGTATCCTGCAAGTACAACTAAACCAACCTTTTTTTCTTCCAATAGACCAATTATCTTTTCATCATATTTTTCATTGTTTTCATAATCTTTTATGTCTAAAAATATATTTTCTATACCATGTTTACTTGCCCTTTCAAGGCCATAGGCATCTTTTTTGTTTGAAACTACTAGTTCTATACTTCCATCTATGTTTCCATTTTCTATATTATCTATTATAGCCTGAAGGTTGGTTCCACCACCTGATATTAAAACTGCCATTTTTAGCATAGTTTAATACCTCTTTCACCAGCCTTTATCTGGCCAAGCTCCATAGGTTCTTCTCCTATCTCTCTTAGGAAATTCAGTATGTCTTTTTCATCTTCAGAATCCACTACCAATACCATACCAACACCCATATTAAAAGTTTTATACATCTCTTCATAAGCTATATTTCCCCACTTTTGAAGTAGATTAAATATAGCCGGAGTATCTATATTTTTTGTATTTATTTCTGCATAAATATCAGAACTAAACATTCTTGGTATATTCTCAAAAAAACCACCACCTGTTATATGACAAATACCCTTTACTTTATGATTTTCAAGTAATTTCATAACTGTATTTGTATAAATTTTTGTAGGTTTAAGTAATTCTTCTCCTATTGTGCATCCTAGTTCTTCTACAAAACTATCAGCCTTCATATTTTCCTTTTCAAAAACTACTTTTCTAACTAGAGAATATCCATTACTATGTATTCCACTAGATTTAAGACCTATTATCTTATCTCCTGCCTTAATACTTTTACCATCTATTATCTTGTCCCTATCAACTACTCCAACTACAAAACCTGCTATATCATACTCGCCTTCCTTATAAAACCCTGGCATTTCTGCTGTTTCTCCACCTACTAAGGCAAGGCCACCAAGCACACATCCTTCTGCCACACCTTCAACTATGTCTGCCATCTTTTCTGGTACAAGCTTTCCAGTAGCTATATAGTCTAAGAAAAACAAGGGTTTTGCCCCCTGACATAAAATATCATTTACACACATTGCAACACAATCTCGTCCTATAGTCTTATGCTGATCCATATCAAAAGCTACTTTTAGCTTTGTACCTACACCATCTGTACCAGATACTAGCACTGGATTTTCTATATTTTTTAAATCTAGATTAAAAAGCCCTGCAAAGCCTCCTATACTAGATAAAACATTTTCATTATGCGTCTTTTTAACTATGTTTTTCATTAGTTCCACTTGTTTCTGACCTGCTAGTGTATCTACTCCTGAATCCTTATATGTTAAACCCATAATATACCTCCAATTATTTTATTCACTCTTTGGTATTGGATATATTCCATTTATACATCCTGCGCAAAAACTTTCACCATCTTCAACTGACCTTTTAAGTCCATCTACCGAAATGTATCTTAGGGAATCAGCTCCTGACATTTCCTCTATCTCTTCCAAGGTCATCTGATCTGCTACTAGATTTTTTCTAGCTCCAGTATCCATCCACAAATGGCAAGTATACTTTACTGGTGGTGCAGCAATTCTAACATGTACTTCTTTTGCTCCTGCATCCTTAAGCATCTTTACGGTTCTCTTTATAGTGGTTCCCCTTATAATGGAATCATCTACTAAAACTATTATTTTATTTTCAATATTTTCCCTAAGTGGGTTTAATTTTAATCTAACTCCAAGTTCTCTAAGTTCTTGATTTGGTTGAATAAAAGTTCTTCCCACATATCTATTTTTAACAATACCTTCTGCATAAGGTATCTTAGATTCTTCAGCATAACCTATAGCAGCTACTGTACCTGAATCTGGAGCTCCTATTACTATATCTGCCTCAACTGGATGTTCAGATGCAAGCTGTCTACCTGCTTCTCTTCTAAATAAGTAGATACTATTTCCATCTAATTGACTATCTGGTCTTGCAAAATATATAGTTTCAAAAAAACAAAGTTTTCTTGGTCTAGATTCAAGAAGTACAGACTTAACTCCCTTGTCATCTATAAAAACTACTTCTCCTGGTGCTAAATCTCTTATAAATTTTGCTCCTACTGTATCAAAGGCACAAGTTTCTGAAGAAAGTAAGTAGGTATCATCACCTAATTTTCCCAGAGATAAGGGTTTTATACCTTGTGGGTCCCTAGCTCCAATTAGCATATCCTTATTCATTAAAATAAGCCCATATGTTCCCACTATGTCTTTTAATGTACTTATAACTGCATCTTCTATATCATCCTTGTGATATCTTGCTATTAAGTTAGCTACAACTTCACTATCTATATCTGACTGAAAGATTGCTCCATTATCCTCAAGCTCTTCCTTAAGTGATTTAAAATTTACTATAGCTCCGTCATGTGCCAAGGCTAAAGCTCCTTGTTTATATCCAACAACTAAGGGTTGAGCATTATTAAGCTGTGTAGAATTATCTCTTGCATATCTCACATGACCTATGGCTATATTTCCAACAAATCTATCTATCATTTCTTTTGGAAATACTTCATGAGCCAGACCCAAGTCTTTAAAGTAATCCACAAAACCATTGTTATTTACTGCCATTCCTGCGCTTACTTGTCCTCTGTGTTGTAATGCATAAAGTCCATAATAAGTTAATAATGATACATCATTTCTATCCTTGCTATAAATACCTATTACACCACTCATAAGCCACCTCTTTTAGTTATTTAATTCCATATTCATATCTTCCACATCTTTTACCAACTCTTTTTTATAGTCCACTAATTTAGTTTTAAGCTCTTCATTAGAAAGGCTAAGTATTTGAGCTGCAAGTATTCCTGCATTAGTTCCCGCATTTATAGCCACTGTAGCTACAGGTACTCCTGTTGGCATTTGCACAACAGATAGTAATGAATCCAATCCATCCATAGTTGATGATTTAACAGGTACTCCTATGACAGGAAGAGTTGTAAGCCCTGCTAAAACTCCTCCTAAATGAGCTGCTTTTCCAGCTATTGCAACTATTATGCCTATATTATTATTTTCTGCCTCTTCCATATATTTAACTGCCTTATAAGGAGTTCTATGTGCAGATATAACTTGTAAATCATATTCTATTCCAAATTTTTCTAAGATGGCAACTACATCATCACCAATTTTCTTATCCGAAATACTTCCCATTATCACACTAACTTTTTTCATAATAGCCTCCTATAAAAAGTAATTTACTCCTGCCCTAAATATATTTTCCATTAAGTTTTTATTTATGTTTTTAAAGGTCATATCATCTATTCTTTCTATTGAAGATATGGTACCAAATACTTTTCCGCATGGACTAGATATACCATCTATACCGTATTCTGATCCTGTTAAGTTATCTTTAAATACTAAGGCTACCTGTCCCTTATCTATTAATCTTTCTAAACTTTTACCAACTATCTTGCCATTCTTAGTAGCTATAACAGAAGTATACTCTTTTCCAACTTCTGTTAGGTCTAACCAAGGTGATAAATTTGATTTAGCTTCCACACTTACAATTTGAGATATAAAGTTTTTATCTTCATTACTTGTTATATAAAGTGCTTCTTCTCTAACTTCACAAGGTTTCTTTATTCTTCCACACTCTATTAAACCAACCTTTATAAGGGCGCTTAAACCTTCTCCTATACCTAATACCAATCTATTTTTGTCATATATATGCTCTAATAATGAAGATTTAACATTTTCATCATTTAATATTATCCTATAAAGTTTTCCACTACCTTCTGGTTCACTTCCCATAACTTCTCCATCTGGAAAAGCTACTATATGAGAAGTTTTTATCCTATCTCCGAATCCTTTTAAAGAAGCTTTGAATTCTTCCCTTGTCTTAGTTTTTATAATATAGGTCTCTACCTTTCCACCAGCTCTTTCAAAGGCTTTAGCCAAATCATATTCTCCAGTACTACCTGATACAACTGGTATCAAAACTTTTACTTCTTCCACTTTTTCTAAAGTCCTAGTCTTAAATTCAGCTTCATAATTCTTAGTTACTTCCTTAGTTTCTATATTTCTAGCTACTGGAAAAACTTCTTCTAAAGGTTTCTCAAATTTTTCTATAATAACTTCTAGAGGATAAGTATTTTCACTCATAACTATCTCTGTATTTTCTATAGTTTTCCCTAAATCTCTATAAGGAAGGTCTTTTAATATTTCCCTTGGACTTATATCAGTATCAAATTCTATAACTATAGAACCATAATTTGTTATATATATTTTTTCTTCATCTGTAAATTCAAATCCAATTCCATTTCCCATGGACATTTCTGCTATACTTCTTGCTATACCACCAAATTTAACTGATGACATTGACAATATTTTTTTATTATCAACTAATTTTTTTATTTCCTTATAAGCTCTTTGAAGTAAATTTAAATCAAGTAGTCCATTATCATCTTGAGCAAATTCTATAACTCCAACCTGTGAACCCATTTTTTTAAATTCTGGACTGATTATATTTTCTACCTTATCAGTAGTTACTGCGAAAGATATTAAGGTAGGTGGTACATCAATATTTTCGAAACTACCACTCATACTATCTTTTCCACCTATAGCTGGTATATTGAATTCTTTTTGTACTTTATAAGCTCCTAGTAAAGCTGTAAATGGTTTTCCCCACTTTTCTTTATCCTTGCCTATCCTCTCAAAATACTCTTGGAAACTAAGTCTTATTTTTTCATAACTTCCTCCAAGTGCCACTATTTTAGCTACAGACTCTATAACTGCATAATAACCACCGTGTAGTGTACTCCATTTACTTATCTTAGGATCAAAGCCATAACTCATTAGAGAACAAGTACTCGTTTCTCCATTTAATACTGGTATTTTTGCAACCATACCCTCTGCTTGGGTCATTCTATTTTTTCCTCCAAGAGGACTTAATACCGTACTTCCTCCTATAGAAAAATCAAAGCCTTCAACTAAACCTTTTTGCCCTGCTATATTTATATTTTCTAAGTTTCCTATAAAATCTTTTTCCACATCTAAACTGCATTCTTTGCTTGGTTGTAATATTTTAACTTCGTTTTTCTTTCTAATTCCATTACTATCTAAAAATTCTCTATCTAAATCTACTATTACTTCATCATTCCAGTTCATTCTAAGTCTATTAGTAGATGTTACATCTGCCACTTTTGTAGCCTCTAAATCTTCCATAACTGTATACTCTAAAAACTTATCTAGGTTTTTTCTATCTAAGACAACAGCCATTCTTTCTTGAGATTCTGATAGGGCTATCTCTGTTCCATTTAGCCCTTCATACTTAAGAGGCACTGCATTTAAATCTATCTCTAAACTATTTGCAAGCTCTCCTATTGCAACAGATACTCCACCTGCTCCAAAATCATTACAAACTTTTATCATCTTTGATACTTCTTTATTTCTAAACAATCTAACTATTTTTCTTTCTATTTTAGGATTTCCTTTTTGAACTTCTGCTCCTGATAATGCCAAAGAATCTTCTGTATGTTCTTTAGATGATCCAACTGCTCCTCCTAGACCATCTCTACCAGTTTTTCCACCTACTAAGACTATTACATCTCCAGCTTCTGATTTTCCCCTATATACATTTTCTTTAGGTGCTGCTGCTACCAAGGCTCCAACTTCCATTCTTTTAGCTGCATATCCTTCATCATATATTTCCCTAACATATCCTGTAGCTGCTCCTATTTCATAACCATAAGAACTATATCCATCTCTTGCAGTTCTAGTGATTTTTCTCTGAGGTAATTTCCCTTCTATAGTATCTTCAAACTTAGTTCTTGGGTCTGCTGATCCTGTTATTCTCATAGCTTGATATACATAACTTCTACCTGATAAAGGGTCTCTTATAGCCCCGCCTAAACATGTTGAAGCTCCACCAAATGGTTCTATCTCTGTTGGGTGATTATGTGTCTCATTCTTAAACATAAGCAGCCATTTTTCATTTACGCCATCTACATCCACATCTATTTCTATACTGGCAGCATTTACTTCTTCCGTATCTTCCTTATCATCTAAAAGGCCTTTTCTCTTTATCTCTTTTTGATTTATAGTAGCTAAATCCATTAGAGATATTACTCTATCCTTATTTTCATATACAAATTCTCTAGAGCCTAAATATTCATTAATTATATTTTGAAAAATATTTTCATACTTCCCTGGCTCTATTTCTATATTTGTTATTTCTGTCATAAAAGTTGTATGTCTACAGTGATCTGACCAATAAGTATCAATAAGTTTTATTTCTGTAATACTTGGGTCTCTATCTTCAGATATAAAATATTTTTTACAGAATTCTAAATCTTCTATATCCATAGCTATACCATAAACAGATTTAAGTTTTTCCATGTCATTAGTATCATAGTTTTTAAAATCTTTTAAGATATCGATTTTACTATCGCTAATAACACAATTATCCTCAACAATCTCATCTAGTTCCACAACTCTAAGCTCTACAGGATTTATGTAGTACTTTTTAATCTTATTAAACTCCTCATCACTTATTCCCTTAAAAATAAATAACTTACTATGAGATACTTTTACTTCTTCTTTTCCCAAGGCAAATCTTATTATTTCATTTGCAGAATCTTCTCTTTCGTTAAATTGACCCACAACTTCTTTTACTCTAAAGTATTTTTCATCTTTTTTAAAATCTATATCAAAATATATTTCATCCACTTGTTTTTCAAATAATAGGTTTGAAATAATTTCTTCATTTTCGCCTTCACCTAGTAAATCATAGATATTAACCACTCTTAAACTCGCTAATCCATCAGTACCTAGATACTCTTTAAAATCTTGTTTTAATAATTTGGCCTCTAAATTAAATTCCTCTTTTTTTTCTATAAATACTCTTTTATTATTCATATATGCCTCCTTAATAACAATAATTACACCAAAAAAAAGCTCAGACAGGGTAGGTCAGCGAAACCTACCCGTCTGGGCTTTTCTCCCTTCGGTGTAATACTTTCTTAAGTATCTGTACCGCTCGGTCCTAAAGCGAGTGCTTTGGATCCCTAGGTACACTTTCGCCCATAGTAAATGGTTTTTTGGCCATTTGTAGAAACTTCCCAACCGTATTTTGGAAATTATATGAGCTACACTATTCATCTAAGACAATAGTAACAATAGAGCATATATCTGTCAAGAAGATTTATTATGCCCTATCATTTTTATTTACAAAGATTGGAATAAATCAAGGCTTAGAATTATAAAAAATTTTATAGTATAATTAAAGCTATAAAAGGGGGAAAATTATGAAAACTATAAGAGCATTAACCTTAGATGATATTAAAGCTTACACAACTGTAGCCTATAATGCCTATCCTAGTTTCAAAGACTTTTCAAATGAAGGACTAGAAAACTATTATGAGGATATTAAGGATTCTATGGAAAATGATGATAAAGTACATTTTTATGGAATGTTTGAAGATATGGAACTTATTAGTGTTATGAGACTATTTGACTTTAAAATGAATTGTTTTGATAAAGTAATTGATAGTTCTGGACTAGGCTATCTAGGTGTAGATTTGCTACATAAAAAAGAAAAAATAGCCCTAGACATGGTAAAATTTTATGAAAATTTATATTTAGAAAAAAATATGCCTCTAGCTACACTTTTACCCTTTAGACCTGATTTTTATAAGTCCATGGGTTATGGAATGGGAACGAAGATAAGCCAGTATAAAATCCCAACTAAAAACATACCAGATTTTTCTATAAAATCTAATCTTAGATTTATTGAAAATAATAACCTAGATGAATTACTAGCTTTTCACGAAGAAATACTAGGTAAAAAACATGGTATGATTGGTAAAATATATGATGAAATCAATGACTTAAAATATGATAATAACAATAAAATTCTAGGAAATTATAATAGCAAAAACGAATTAATTGCTTATATGGTTTTTAACTTTCAAAATGCCAATGAAAACAATCTTTTTGTAAATAATATCTATGTAAAAGAAATGGAATATAAGGACTCAAACTCTTTGAAGGTTTTTCTAAGCTTTTTAAGTAAACAAACTGACCAAATAAGATTTGTGATTTTTAATACTAAGGACGAGAACTTCCACCAAATATTTAATAATCCTTTAAATGATACTGATAACTATGTCCCTTATGGAAATATAGAATCAAATACTCAGTCAGTAGGAATAATGTATAAGATTTTAGATATCTATAAGGCTTTTGAGATGATAAATCACAGGGACTTTCATAGTCTTGATTTAAGATTGAACTTAGCTATTTTAGATGATTATAGTGAGGAGATAACAGAATATGCCCTGGAGTTTAAAGATGGAAAATATGTAGGGAAATCAAAGGATTTTGATGTTACTATAAAACTAAAACTTTCTGATTTTTCTTCACTATTTATGGGGGCCATATCTGTAAAATCTCTATATAGTTTAGGTCTACTTAGTATAAGTGATTTAGCTTATTTGGATATACTAGATTTTGGATTTTACTCTCCTGTAAAACCTATCTGCAACACAGACTTTTAAAAAATTTATTAATATTTTACACAAAAAAAGTAGCTAGTTAATTTAACCTAGCTACTTTATCTTATTATTTATTATTTTTATATTTATTTTTGTAAGCCTTTTGCTTTAAAAGTTTTTACCTTACTTAAGAAAAGTACTAATATTACAACTGCTACTACCCCACCTACTGGATAAGCTATAGTTGTTGAAAGTCTAAATCCTTCTGGTGCTTGAAGTAAATATGTTGCAGATACTGCTGTCATAAATGTTGCTGGTATAGTTGTCATCCAATGTGACTTGTTATTTTGTACTAAATAACTAGATGCTGCCCATAATACTATCATGGCTAAAGTTTGGTTTGACCAAGCAAAATATCTCCATATAATATTAAAATCTACCCTAGTTAAAACAAAACTGATTGCAAATAATGGTGCTGCTAACAATAATCTATTTTTAGTACCACTTTGGTCAAATCCCATAGCATCTGCTATTGTAAGTCTTGCAGATCTAAAAGCAGTATCTCCTGAAGTTATTGGTGCTGCTATAACTCCTATCATGGCTAAAAGTCCACCAATACCACCCATTAGTGCTACAGATATATGATTTACTACTCCACCAGGTTGTCCACCTGCTGCTCCATAGTAAAATTCTCCTAATTCTTTTACTCCACCAAAGAAAGCCATTGCTGCTGCTGCCCATATCATAGCTATAACACCTTCAGCTATCATTGCTCCGTAAAATACTGGTCTACCTTGTCTTTCGTTACTTAAACATCTAGCCATCATTGGTGATTGAGTGGCATGGAATCCACTTATGGCACCACAAGCTATTGTTGTAAATAGCATAGCCCATATTGGTAATCCTTTTGGATGTAAACTAGCAGTTGTAAATGCTGGTAGTGTGTATCCTTTTGCTATTAAGTTAAATCCAATTCCACCTGCCATTATTAATAGAGATAGTCCAAATATTGGATATAATTTACCTATTATTTTATCTATTGGTAATATTGTAGCTAGGAAATAATATGCAAATATTATTGCCAACCATATATCAAAACTACCTAATCCAAATAATTTAAGTCCTGATAGTAGATTAGCTGGTCCTGTCATAAATACAGTACCTACTAAGATTAGTAATACTACTGAAAATACCCTCATAACCTTTCTAGCTGGTTCTCCTAAGTACTCACCTGTTATCTCTGATATACTTTGTCCATCATGCCTAACTGAAAGCATACCCGAAAAATAATCATGAACTCCACCTGCAAAAACACTTCCAAGCGCAATCCATACAAAGGCCATTGGTCCAAATAAGGCTCCTTGTATAGCCCCAAAGATTGGTCCAAGCCCTGCAATATTAAGAAGTTGGATTAAAAATACCCTTCCTTCTCCCATTGGTACAAAATCTATTCCATCTTCCAGTCTATGTGCTGGTGTTTCAATGGTTTCATCTGAACCAAAATGCTTATCAACTATTTTACCATAGGTAAAATATCCTACTACTAATACAATAATTCCGATAATAAATTGTAGCATAATTTCTCCTCCTCTAAAAAATAAATAACTACATAATAACTTAAATATATTATATAACTATCTTATGATTTTTTTAGATAATTGAGATATTATACACTATTTAACAGATGAAATGCATTAATCAACATTCATAATACTTTTGAATTTTTTAACATTACTTCTACTAACAGGTATAGTCTCTTCTATAATCTTCATTTTTAGATTTAAGGTTGAATTAAACCAAGGTTCTATTATATCTATATAATTTGTATTTACTATAAAGGATTTATGACTTCTAAAAAATCTCTCATCCTTTAATTTTTCATATAGTTCACTTAAGGTAAAACCTATTGTATATTTATTTTCTTTGGTTCTTATTACAGTTTCTTTATCCTCAACTGTAATATATATAATCTCTGAAAAATCTATTGGTATTAGTTTTTCATTTACATTTACAGTTATTTTACTTAGATTTCTATCCCTTCCATCTATTTCAAACAGGATCTTTCTTATTTCTTCATACTTTTCATCGTTTCTATTATCTTTATTATCCATGAAAGGATAAATTTTATTTTTTATGGTTTTATCAAGTTCCTCATCATCTATGGGCTTTAATAAATAATCTATAGCATTTACCTTAAAAGCCTGTATGGCAAACTTATCATAGGCTGTTACAAAAACTATCTTGGGTGGATTTTTTCTTTCCATTAGAATTTCTGCTAATTCTATACCACTAATCTTTGGCATTTTTATATCTACAAACATTAAATCCACTTGATTTTCTTCATTTAATTTTAAGGCTTCAATTGCATTTTCTGCTTCTCCTACTACATCTATTTCGTCATACTTTTCCAACATATATTTGAGCTCTGACCTAGCCAGAACCTCATCATCTACAATAATACATTTAAACAAAGATATCACTCCTTACTTGGGGATTATGAACTTAACCTGTGTTCCCAGTCCTAATTCACTTTCTATCTTTAGTCCAAAACTCTCTCCGTACTTATTTTTTAGCCTTTCATTAACATTTCTAATTCCAATCTTATTTTCACAGCTTTCTTTTGATAATAGCTTGGATACTGTTTCCGCTTCCATTCCAATCCCATTATCTTTTACAGATATATATACATTTCCATCTATATCTTCTGCCTTTATCCAAACCTTTCCACCCCCTAGTTTATTAAATATTCCATGCTTAATGGCATTTTCAACTATGGGCTGAATTATAAGTGGGGGTAGCTTACAAACCAGTTCTTCATCTAGCTCATAAATTATATCTAATTTATCTCCAAACCTAGCCTTCTCTATTTGAACATAGGAATCCACATTCTCTATTTCCTTATGAATAGAAACATCATCAAAATTACTATTTAAATTATTTCTAAAGTATTTTCCCAAATGTAGTAAGATCTTTCTTGCATTTTCAGGATCTATTCTTATAAGAGAACTTATTGTATTAATTGCATTAAATAGAAAGTGAGGGTTTATTTGAGCCTGTAGGGTTTTAAGTTCTGATTGTGTAAGTAATTCTTTCTGTATGTCTATCTTACTAAGTTCTATTTGGGTCGAAAATAATTTCGCAAGTCCAAGAGCAAGCTCCTGCTCCATTTTTGTTATACCATTTTCCCTTGTTTTATACAATTTTAAACAGCCCATTACTGTATCTCTATCTTTTAAGGGTACTATGATTGCTGACTTTAATGGACAGTTATGATGGTTACAACTTATTTCATATTGATTATGACAAATTTTGTATCTTCCTCTATTTATAACATCTTTTGTTATCTTAGTCTGCAAAGGTTTTCCATAGATATGATGCTCATCTGCTGCCCCTACATGGGCTAGTATTTTATCCCTATCAGTAAAGGCAACTGCATCAATTTCTACATGATTTTTTATAATATTTGCTATGGCAGTTGCAGTATCCTTGTTGTATCCACTTCTAAAATACTTTAAACTTTCATCTGCTATTTGAAGTGCCAACTGAGCCTGATAGGCAGCCTCATTCTCCACCTCTCTATACATGCTCTCTGCTATGGCTATAAATATTGCTATTCCTAAAGCATTTGCAACTATCATTGGAAATCCTATAACCTTAACCAAGGCTACAGCTTCTACATAGGGTTTAGCTATTAATAGAATTAAAACCATCTGGATTAACTCTGCCACCATGCCCCACATAAAAGCAAATCTTACCTTTATGCTTGATTTATTAAACTTATCACTTAAAAATCCTGCAAGTAATCCCTCTACGACTGTTGATATGGCACAAGAGACCGCTGTAAATCCTCCTATATCTGTCAAGTATCTATGTCCTCCTGCTATAAGTCCTGCCAGTAATCCAACTTTTGGTCCGCCTATAAGCCCACCAACAAAGACCCCTATAACTCTAGCATTTGCAATTGCTCCCTGTACCTTTATACCAGTATAGGTACCCAAAATTCCCATACCACCAAAAATTATAGCCAAGACTATTGTATCTCGCTTATTTAAATCTGCCTTTAAAAAAATCTTTTTTATCATTCCTACATGAGATAGTACAAAGGCTATAATAAGTATTAGGGTAACCCTATTTATTAAGTTATTAAAAACTAGTTCAAAAATACTATCCCTTCTTTCAGTTTCCTATAAATTTACAACCTAGTTACACTAATAATCTTGTAAGTATTTTTATCCAAGATTATTTCTAGATTGTATTCATTATCACCAATAAAATAATTACATTCATTCTCAATTATATAAATTTCACTTTTCATCATTATGGCCAAAATATAATTCATAATTCTAGCCTTGGAATAATTCGTGTTTAGTTCAAGATTTACCCTTTCCCAATCCAAGTCCTCATAAGATAGATTATCTAGAATTTCAAACTGTAAACTTTCCATAAAACCACCTCACCTTAATTATACAATTTTTCCATGGAAAATTTAAGGTGAAATCCTAGTTTTTCCTTATTCAAGCTAGCCTTTTTAAATGAAATATATATTTTGATATATATTTCATATTTTTTCATTAAATTTGGATGTATCTTTTAATTTATTTTCCATATCATTCAGCTTTATAAAAAATAAATTTTTCCCAATTTAAAATACTGTATTAGCTTAGTATCTTTTATAGATTAAATAGTTTCATTTATAGATAGTATGTATTTAAAACCATCTATCCAACTGTTTTCAAGCACAAAAAAATGATGATTATCTATCATCATTTTATTTCCATATAATTTTTATTTGAAGTTTTCCATCAACCAAATCTGCATCTATGGAATAACCCATGTCATTTATTATCTCCCTGGTTATAAATAATCCTAAACCAGTTGATTCACTTTGCCTTGCAGTATCTATTACATAAAATTTATTAAATAGTTTTTCTATGTTTTCTTCATTTAAGTCATCACTATCATTTATTATCTTGGTTACAATTTTTCCATATTCAAGCCCTAGAACTATTTCAACTGATGATTTGCTATACTTAATACTATTATCTATCAAGTTGGCGAAAACCCTCTCTATTGAATGCTTATCTCCCAATACACTAAAATCTTCTATTCCTATATCAATTTTAGGTACTATGTCCTTGTCTCCAAACCTTTCATAGTATAATGCCAAAACTGAGGTCAAGCTCTCCTTAAGGTCTACATATTCTAATTTCATATCCCTACCCATAGCCTCTAATTTCGTTAAGTCATAAAATGTACTTATGAGTATCCCCAAAGAATCTGTTCTAGCCTTTATTATCTCTATATATTTCTTGCTTTTTTCATCACTATTTCTCTTATCAAGTAGGTCTATATATCCCTTTATTGATGTTAAAGGAGTTCTTAAATCATGGGATATACTTGCTATTATTTCCTTGTTTTTAGCTTCTGTATCCCTATACTGTTTTCTCATTTTTTGTTTCTCTAGTATTAAGGTATTCACTGCCTCTTTTACATCTTCTATCTCTTTAACTGAACCACTACCTGCTATCTTTCTGTTACTAAGTTCTTTTTCATCAATAAATTTTATTTCCTTAACTAAGGTTCTTAAGTCTTTTTTATATAAAATTATGCGAGATAATAGAACTGCTATTATAAATGCCAAAAATACTATTACAAGCTCCATTATCTCACCCTTTCTATTTTCTTAGTTTATTATATATCTCTTTTCTTAAATACTAAAACTGATAATAGACCAAATATTAATAAATGTCCCAGTCCTATTAGGATACCTTTTTGGAAATCTACTGTTCCACTTCCTATACCTTCTAAGGTTGGATTTATCATATACTTATTTACTTCTCCAAAAATATTCTTACCTGTTATGACATTTGCAAGAATTAAGATTTTTGGTACTATAACTATATATATATAGTAAATAAATCCACTTACAAAAGACTTATCTATTAAAGTAGTAAAGAAAGTACATACTCCAACACAGCCTAACCATAATGGAACCACTCCAATAAGCATATACATTAAACCACGATATAAGACTCCTGCTTCTATATTTGGCGGAGTACCCATAAGTATATTAGCTGATAATAGATATGTTCCCATAACTACAAAAGCTGCTATTAGACCTAATATACATGATACAATTATTTTAGATATAACTATTTTTTCTCTGGACAAACCTGAAGAAACTATATTTTTTATAGTTCCATTTTTAAACTCTTCCATACTTACCATATCAACTATCATTATAATTAAAAATATTGGCAGCCCAAAAAATGCTGGAAGCATTTGAATACTATAATCTACATACATTTCTCCACCAAACTTACTACCAACTACATTTAAAGCTACTGCAAATCCTGTAACTATTAAGGTCATTAGTAAAAAATATGGCCTTAATAAATTCCTATCTAATTCAGCTCTTATATATCTACGCATTTTTATTACCTCCTACTAAATCCATATAATACTCTTCCAATCTAACGCCCTCTTGATTTATGGACTTAATCTTTATGCCTGATTTATAAAAGACTTCTATTACCTTGTCTGATTCATTTATAAATTCATATAGATATATTTCTTCCTGATTATTCACCTTATAATCCAAAGTTTTTAACTCTTCTTCAAGTAGTAGGGTAGCCTTTGATATATCATCTACTTTTATTCTAAGGAACTTCCTACACTCTTCATCTAGTTGTGCTGCAGTTATCTCTTTTATTAATTTTCCATGCTTCATAAAGCCATAATTAGTGGCAATATGTGATAATTCATCTAGTATATGACTAGATATTAAAACTGTTATATCTTTTTCCTTATTTAGTTTTAAAATTAATTTTCTAAGATCCATTATCCCTTTTGGGTCCAATCCATTTATTGGCTCATCCAAGATTAAAATCTCTGGATTTATAAGTAGGCAGTACGCTATTCCAAGCCTTTGTTTCATACCTAGGGAAAATGTCTTAAACTTCTTATTTCCTACACTTCCAAGACCAACTAGATTCAAAGTTTCCTCTACTACTTTCTTATCTGTTAGCCCTCTTTGCACTCTATAATATTCTAAATTTTTCTTAGCTGACATGTAAGGAAAAAAAGCTGGCGACTCTATTATACATCCTATAGTTTTCCTGCCTTCACTTAACTTTGTTTCTCCAGTTTCTCCATATATTTCAATATTACCACTATTAGGATTTATAAGTCCTAATATGGCTTTTAATGTTGTCGATTTTCCACTTCCATTTTCTCCCACAAGTCCATATATACTTCCCTTTTCTAAACTCAATGAGACATTATCTAAAGCCTTTTGATTTTTATATACTTTAGTCAAATTGTTAGTCTTTATCACTAATTCATTCATCTTCTTCACCATCCTAAATACATTGTACACTTCGTCTCAAAAGAAATAATGAATAAATTATAAAGAAATTATAAAGCTAACTTTCCATATCTTAAATCCTATTAATTTTTTAATCTAAATCCTATGCCCCAAACAGTTTCAATGTACTCTTCATCCTTATCAAACTTGGCAATCTTATTTCTAAGATTACTAATGTGAACATTTAGGGTATTATCATCTATATAGACATCGTCTCCCCAAATACTTTGGTAAAGATTAGACTTTGTAAATACCTTCTTAGGATACCTAAATAAAAGCTTTAATATATCATATTCTTTAGATGTAAGTTTTATTTCTTCTTTATTTACAAGAACCTTTCTTTCACTATCTAAAAGTTCTATATTTTTATAAACTATACTATCTTCCATACCTTCCTTATTAGAAAACTCCATATATCTTCTTATCTGAGCATTTATCCTTGCTACAACTTCCTGAATATCAAAGGGCTTTTCTATAAAATCATCTGCTCCAAGTTTTAAGAGTTCAACCTTGGTATCTATATCTAGTTTTGCAGATATAATTATTATAGGTATAACGCTAGTTTGTCTGATTTCTTTAACTATTTGTTCACCCGTTAAGCCTGGTAGCATTAAATCCAGTATAACCAAATCTGGTTTCTCCATATTAAATAAAAGCTTTCCCTCTGTACCAGAAAATCCTTGAGCAATTTTATAGTTTTCAGTTTCAAGTATTTCCTTTAATAAGTTATTAATATCATCATCATCTTCAACTATTAAGACTTTCATATCTTCCATAGTAACCCTCCTATAAATAATATTCAAAATAATACTGTGATTTCTCCCTACTTACATCTACTACTGTCCTAGCTATTCTTCCACCCATTTTAGAGTAGAAAGCCTTTGCATTTTTATTATAATAATTACAACAATTATAAAATTTACTTATTTTATTTGCTTCACAATAATTTTTAACTAGATTAAATGATTTTCTTCCAAGACCTTTACCTTGGTAAGTCTTTTTGATATAAAGAGCATTTATACAAAGCTTAAAATCTTTATAATCTTCATATTTTCCAGGACCAAATATTAAATATCCCACTACTTCTCCATGATAAAACACATATATATTTTGATTTTCATCCAGTATTATATCTTCAAACTTTTTCTCATTCTCATCTATGTTATATCTATATAATTTATCATAGCTATAGATATTTTCATATGTTTCTAGCCATATGTCCCTCTTAAATCTTGATAACTCTAAACTTTCTTTTAAACTTGCCTCTCTAATTTCCATCTTAGTCCTCTTTTTTATATACTATATGTATTTTAACACAAAAAAGGTAGATATTATTTAAAATATCCACCTTTTTTCCTACTTATCTTATATTCTATTTATGCTGCAAAATGTATTTCATTATTTGCTTCTAATACATTTTCTTTTTCTACATATCCTTTTGCTTCTAATCCTGCTATATAAAATCTATCATAGACTACTGGTAATAATATAAAACCAATTGCCGTTGCAACAACTTGACCTAGGTCTCTGAAAAATACATATGCTACTAAGTCATATGCAAGTATCATTAGTGTTCCCAATAAATCTTTTCTAGATAAGGGTACTAAAAAGTTTAAAAATAAAGTTGCGAAACTATATCCTACTTTTACTTCTTTTTCTGATCCATTTTCAAGGTTTGTCAAAATTACTTTTTTCATTCTATGCATCTTCCTTCTTCTATATATTTCTTAAGCAAAAGTAATCTTAACATAATTTTTTTAACTTGTTAAGTATTTTTTTAGACCACTAAATTAATTAAACTTAAATTGCATTTTAGCATTATATTTGCCTACCATTTTAATATTTTTATTCTGATATTTTTTTCTATTATTGTATGTTTATTTATTAATTTTATTTATTTTGAAATATGAGTTCCTGTTACATTAATCTTTTAGAACGTATTTATTTTTTATATTTATTTATTGTTTAACTTTCATTTTGCTAAAATAATTTGTTCCAAATATACCTAAAATTATCATTACTGATCCTATTATATGATAACTATATATATTTTCCTGTAAAAATACAGCTCCAGCAACTATGGATATAACTGTACCTAAGTTTGAGAACACAACCATTTTTGATGCTTCTATCTTTGATAGGGCAAAGTTTGTAAGAACAGAAGTACATAGGGTAGATAAGACTCCAAGATATAGTATAGATATTACAAACTCCTTACTTAAATAAGGTCTAACTAATAAGCCTAAATCTTTTGCCATAACTGCCTTTCCTACAACTAGTCCACCAAAAAATATAAAACTTATAGTCATCATTACTAGGGTTAACTCTGTATTTGTATACTGCTTTGCCAACTTTCTACTAAGTATACTATAAACTGAAAATGATATTGAAGATATAAGTAAATATACTATCCCCTTCATATTATTTAGTTCAAAGTTTCCCTTACTCAGCATTATAAATACTACTCCTCCAAATGAAAATAAGATTGATAACTTCTGATATATATTTGTTTTTTCATTTAGAAAGTAGGATGCCAAAATCATAGTAAATATTGGTATTGTAGCAAGTATTATTCCACCTTCTGAAGATGAGGAATACTTTAATCCATACGCCTGCATGGCTGTAAATAGCATTGGTGAGGCTATACCCAGTGGAATTAGCTTAACTATTCCCTTATTCTTATAGTCTAGCTTTTTACCAGTTATAAGTATAAATCCCACTATAAATATAAAGGCTATAAAAAACCTTTGCGCCAAGAAATCTAATACAGTGCCACTATGCATCATTGCAATCTTTGAAAATAAAAATGAAAATCCTACTATGAATGCATATATAAATGCTGCTATATATGCCTTTAATTTATCATCCATAATTCCCTCCAATATAATATTTTTTAATTCACTTAACCTTTACCCCAAAAAAAGAGTGCCTTCGCACTCTTTTTCTTATTTACCTTGGTAAAATGCCTTATATCCTCTATAAGTCATATAAACATCTGCCTTACTAACTAATTCGTAAGGTGCGTGCATACTTATTACACCAACACCGCAGTCTAATACTTCCATACCATACTCTGCCAGAATAAAGGCTATTGTACCTCCACCGCCTTGGTCTGTCTTACCAAGCTCTGATGTTTGCCATACTATTTTATTTTCATTAAATATATTTCTAACATAGGAAACAAATTCTGGATTTGCATCATTAGAACCACTCTTACCACGAGAACCTGTATATTTTACAACTGTTATACCCTTATTAAGTTCTGAAGTATTTTTCAGTTCATAAACATTTTTATACATAGGGTCATAGCAAGCAGCCACATCTGCTGAAAGTGCATATGAATTTTCAAGTGCCTTCATTCCCATATAAGTGTTATACTCTCCAGTTAAAAGATGTACTATCTCTATAACTAGATTTTCTATAAACTTAGATGCCATACCTGTATTTCCAGTACTTCCTATTTCTTCCTTATCTACAAAAAATGCTAAACTAGTTCTACTAGGTTTTTCAGTTTCTAAGATTGCTTCTAATGAAGTATATACACAAACTCTATCATCATGACCATATCCCATGACCATACTTCTATCTAGACCTACATCCCTTGATTTACCACTTGGTACAACTTCAAGTTCTGCTGAGATAAAATCTTCTTCGATAATTCCATATTTTTCATTTAAGATTTTTAGGATATTATATTTAACCTTATCTTTTTCTC
Source organism: uncultured Tissierellia bacterium (assembly GCA_946402705.1). Taxonomy (GTDB): domain Bacteria; phylum Bacillota; class Clostridia; order Tissierellales; family Tissierellaceae; genus CAMIXG01. Next base: position 94,612 of record CAMIXG010000004.1, read on the forward strand.
CATCTTTAGCAGGTATACTTCCAACTAAAAGATTTAAGTCTTCCCCTTCTACAAATTCTCCAGCTTTTTTTGCCATTTGATCCTTTGCAAGATGGGGTAATAAATCTGATATATACATTACAGGATCGCTTTCATCAGCACCTATAACTATATCTATTTTTTCACCCTTAGAGTTTATAACCACACCATGAAGTTCCAGTGGAGTCGCTATCCATTGATATTTTTTAACTCCTCCATAATAATGAGTTTTTAAATAAGTCATTTCACTTTCTTCATACATTGGAACCTGTTTTAAGTCTAATCTTGGAGAATCCATATGTGAACCAATTATATTCATACCATTTATTATATCTTCTTCACCTATTACAAATAATGCTAAAGTTTTCTCCTTACTAACTCTATATACCTTATCTCCTGCTTTTAAGTCTTTCTTAGTTTCTATATTTACGAAACCCTTAGCTTCTGCTCTCTTTATAACCTCTCTAGTAGTCCATCTTTCAGTCTTACTATTGTCTAAAAATATTTTATAATCTTCTCCCATAGCAAATATTTCCTTTTTCATACTTTCATCTGCTATTTCCCATATATTATCTTTCTTATATATTAATTCATCTTTACTCATCTAATATTCCTCCTTCTATTGTTCTCTATTTTATCACATTTAAGTATATTTTAATATAAAGAAAAGAGATGATTAAATCATCTCTAATTTCTCTCTATTGATATATACCCTCTTTTATTATTGTTTTCAGACCTGCTGTAATTTTCTCCATTGGCAGTTATCATAGTAACCTTATAAGGCCCTGATTTGTAACTTTGTTTTCCAGTTTTAACTTTTCCTATATTATTAAGATAAGTAACAATAGGCTCTGTTTTTTCCAGTTTTAAATAGTTTAGCACACTACTTAATTCTTCATTATCAGTCTGGCTTACTTGCCCCTTGTCAAATTGATTAACATAAATATTTACTTTTTCAATCTCATAGTTATTAAAAATAACACCATATATTATATTAGTATTCCAAGAACCAGCCATGTTTATACTTTCAAACTCTACATATTTATTTTTATCAACATTTATAACCTTATTAAGCATATACTTGCCTTCTGTCATCTCTTCATAGATATTACTTAACTTTCCATCCTTAATATCTATTACCTCTATGGCTAAAAATATTTTTTCATCAATGTCTTTTCCTATTACAACCTTATCAAATTTTTTATTTTCAACTTTTCCATCCTTATTCTTTATTTCATTAAAGTATGTTTTTAAACCACTTGCCATAGTTGCATCTAATTTATCAACGATTTCTTCAAATAAATCATCCCTTATATCGCTTTTATCAAGATATATGCTTGGTTCAGGATTTAATATAACATCATTATCTAAAGCCTGTCCATAGAAATATAAACTATCTGAAGCATTTTTACTCATAACTATTTCATTTAGTTGGTCAAATACCCTTCTGGTACTTTCCTTTATATAGGTTCCCCTATAGTTTTCATATATAGACTCATCTTCCATTAAATATGATCTATTTTCAGTTTTATCTATTGAACATCCAGTTAATAATATGGATGTTAATAACACTAAAATATATTTTTTCATAAATTCCTCCTATTTACATCCAATAAATGCTACTTTTTTACTAACAAAAAATCCTGCTATGCTTCCAACTATTGGCAAAATTGCTATAATGATTTCAGCAAATCTTAGTCCAAACATCTCTGCTAGTAGAAAATATGCTAGCAGTCCACTACAAACTGTAACTCCAACTATAAATATATATCTATCAGTCTTTACAGGTATCATCTTATCTTCATTCTCGATAAGATTTTTCTTTGCAGCCCTGTAAGCCATAGCTATATTAACTACCAACATCAAGGATAAAACTATGAACTTTAAATTAATATTGGCTATAAATCCTATATTATTTACATAGCTACTAGAACCATGAGAAAGTAGTGATATGTGTTTATAATCAATCATATATATAAATGGATTTAACCACCTTATCCAGTCGGCACTAAGCATAAGCTCTTTGAATATTGATGTTATTCCAATTTCATTTAGCCAAAGCCCCATAACTCCAGCTATAAAATATGGAGCAAACCATATAAATACACTAGAGACAATTGAAACAAATATGTTAGATATCTTATACTGAATCATAAAGATAAAGCTATAAAACACTAAAACTATGGTATAGCTAAGTAACATTATTTTTATAGTGTTATAAAAACCATCCATGCTTTTAAATAAGTTTGGATCTAGACTAAAATTATGGTAGTCACTTATCCAAAACATGTTCATCTGTCTTACTAGTAAAACCCCTACTATAAACACTAAAAAAGCTACTGTTAGACTAAGTATGCCGACTAAAAGTTTAGTCACAAAATATTCTTCTGATTTTATAGGTAAAGATTTTAAAAACCTTGCAACTTCCTGTCCCTTTTCCTGTCTAAACTGCATAAAGACTTGAATAAGAGCTAGGGCTGAAAAACCTAACATTGCAATAATCCCAATCTCCTGAATATTATCCATTACCATACTTTCATTTGGGAAAATTCCACTCATAAGCATCAATTGAAACTGACTCTTAAATGCCATATTTGTTATTGAAATAAGAGCCAAACTTCCAAATATGGACAGTATAAAAATCCCTTTTATATTTTTCATTTCATATTTTAATACAGCTTTATTCATTAAACTCACCTCTACTTCTACTTTCAATGCTACTTGTATAGATAAATATTTCTTCCAAGCTAATACCTACATTTTCCACCAAACTTGCCCCTAGCTTTTTAAAATCTTCCATTATTTGTTCTGTATAGTTCTCAACTACCAGGTAATAAATACTACCTATTTTCTCTATATTTAAAATATATCTAAGTTCCCTAAGTTCTCTATCCCTATTTTCTTCGAAAACAACTTGTAACTTCTTTATATTTTCTTTTATATCTATAATGTTTGATTTGTACTTTATCTTTCCCTTATTTATTATTACAACTTCATCACATATTTTTTCAAGTTCCATTATGTGATGGGAACTAATAATTATTGTCATATCTTTATCTTCCACTTGAGATATCAAAAGTGATAATAAATCTTTTTTTGCTATTGCATCTAAACCAGAAGTTGGCTCATCAAGTATTAAAATTTCAGGATTTGTAGAAATATTTAGCATTATGCTAAGTCTCATCTGCATACCCTTTGATAACTGTTTTATCTTTTTTCCCAAATCCAATCTAAAGTATTTATTATAACTATCAAAATCTTCTCTTGAAAATTTTTCATATACGCTCTCATAGAAATCCACTATCTCTAAACAGGTATAATCTCTAAAAAATTGATTCTTATCTGCCACATAAGCTATCTTATTCTTAGCAATATTATTATCATATATTACTTCTCCATCTAATAATATTTCGCCTTTTTCCACTGTATAAACACCTGCTATCATCTGAAGAAGAGTTGTTTTACCTGCACCATTTTCTCCTATTATGCCATATACTTTTCCCCTATCTAACTGTAGGTTTATATCTTCTAGGGCAGTGAAATCTTCAAATTTTTTACTGACATTTTTAACTTCTAACATTCTATCCCTCCTCTATACTAGAATATATTTCTTCAATCTCTTTTATTATTTTTTCCTTGTCATATCCCATATGACCTAATTCTATACATATTGTTTTTAAATCTTCCAAAGCTTTTCTCAACCTTTCATTGTCTATATTTTCAGATTGTCCACTTATAAAAGTTCCCTTTCCCCTAACTGTATGTATTATCTTCTGTCTCTCTAGCTCTTGATAGGCTTTACTTACAGTATTTGGATTAACTGATAATATAGTGGCCATTTGTCTTACAGATGGCAATTTATCATTTTCTTTCAATATATTTTTAAGTGTTAATTCCTTTACATTTTCTATTATTTGCTCATAAATAGGTTTGTCACTCGTTATATTTATATTAAACATAAGCTCCTCCTCTCTGTATTAAGTGTATTAATTAGTATAGTACACTCTGGTAATAAAAAAGTCAAATAGAAAATAATTATTAATTACTTTTTATTTGACCCTAATTTTTATTTTTTAGTTTAATTATTCGAATTCCAATACTATGCCTTTGATTACTCCATCTAAAACAAGTTCATCATTTTCATTATAAAGTTTAGATTCTACTACTATGTGATTTTTTCCCTTTTTCTCAAGCAAGCTAATAACTTTATTTTTAGCTATTATCCTCTCTCCAGTCCAAACTTGTTTTATAAAATCAAATTCCATTCTATAAGTTAATATATTATATTCTCCACCCAATCTATTGGTTAAAATAGCTGTTAATAAACCTTGATTTAAAAGTTCTCCATTTTCATTTGGTATCTCATGATGCTTTCCCATAAAGCCCATTATTTTCCCAATAACTGCAACTTCTTCCACTGTAAATACTTTCTCATAGTTTATTTCCTGACCTACTTCTAATTTCAAAATATACCTCCTCATATATACATAGCTTATTTTTTAGCATTTAAGACTATTTGCTTTTGTATTTTTTCTATCAAGTCTATTATATCATTAGATAACTTTAATGCTTGATTATAGTACAATCTAGATTCTTCACTATCATTATCATTTATAGCCTTTAATACTTTTTCTCCAAGACTATGGAACTCTAAATGAATAGGTTTTATCTCATCCCAATCTTCTATTAAATTTCTATCTTCTATATGAACGGAATTATAAAAATGTCCAAAAGCACACTTGTTACCATCAATTTGTATAGGGTGAATTTTCATATTTCCAACCATCTCATCTAAAGAGTCTAACCAGTTTAAGTGAGATTCTTTAGCCTTGTTTAGCACCTCGAAAAGCTCATCACCCTTTAAAGCATTTTTTCCACCTTTTAATCCCTTAAACATATATTCTATAATATCTGATAATTCATCATCTATTTCTCTTATTTCCTTAGCCATTTCCTTACTCTTAGCAGATTGCTCCCTAATTTCATCTGTCATAAATGTTAATTTTTCAAAATCCTTGCTAGATTCTTCCATAGCACTTCCAATATCATGTGCTGCTTGCTTTATTCCTTCCATAGAAGTATTTATAAATTTTACTCCTTCTATAACATTATTTAACATTTCAACATTTTGTGTAACTGTATCATTTACAAGTTTTATCTTACCATTCATTTTTTCTGTAGATTTTAAGGTATTATCTAAACTTTCCCTACCCTCATCTGTAGCCCTATGGATATTGTTTACAAAATCTCTCATATCTTTTAAATTAGTAACAGTATTATCTGCTAACTTTCTAATCTCATCTGCAACTACAGCAAATCCTCTTCCGTGTTCTCCTGCTCTAGCTGATTCTATAGCTGCATTTAGGGCTAATAGATTAGTTTGGTCTGCTATGGTTTGTACACTTTCCACAATCTTACCAACCTCTATAGATATATCTGCCAATTGAGCAAACTTAATACTTAATTCTTGCGTATCCGTCTCAACATCTTCTTTTATCTTCTGCACATCTTCCAACAAAACTAAAGATTCATCATTCTTTATAGCTAGATTAGTTGATTCTTCCGCTAAATTTTCTAAGGTATCTGAAGTTTCTTCTATGGTATTTGTAACACTTAGCATCTCTGCTGTAGTTTCCTCTATTATGGCAACATTTGATTGACTTAAATTTGACATCTCTTCCGCAAAATCTACTAATTCATAGGCAACATGAGACATATTTACATCAAACTGGCTTAAATTACTAACCAAACCTAGTATCTTTCTAGCTGCTTCTGCTGTTCTTTTTTCATTCTCAAGCAGCTTATCAAAAGTATTAAGTATATCTCCATGTATATCAACTTTAAAGTCTTTAGGCTTTTCTATATCCGTTCCTGCATATGTTTTCTCAACATAATCTATAATATCTACTACTTCACAACAATTTTTCTTTGAATTAAAACTAAACATTTTCCAACCCCTCAGTCATTTTTCTCATTAATCTTATTTATCGTCAGTTTTTTTACAATTTGAAGCATTTTTATGCACAATTAATAGCCTTAAAATATACATAATTTATACCATAATAGTGTAACTTGTTACATATCTTGTTAAAACCATCCCAGAAAAAATTATATCACAAATACTATTAAATATTTTTTTATTTATGTCTATATTTTTTTCACATTAAAGCTACCCTTAATCATATTAAAAATCTCTGCATTTCTTTTTTCATCAAAGCCTTTTATTCCAAGATGTTCTCCACAATTTGGGCATTGTAATATCTTATCAAGCTTTATAAAATCTATATTTCCTTCTACTATTCTGGTCATATACAGTCTTATAACTCCGCCCTTTCCAACTTTTTCATATAACAAGGTTTCTGACTTGCAATATGCACATAGTATTTTTAAATTATAACTTTTCTTAGTTTTTTTATAATCTGGATTTTTGTATTTCAATTAATCCTCCACGAAATCTATTTCTATATCCACTATCTCTCTTCTGCTCCCAGTTCTAATTGGTACTCCCCAATCACCCACTCCAGAAGATACTATTATGTTTAACTTACCCTCTAAATGATGTCCATAGACAGACTCTTTCCTAAGTTTTCGGTTTATAAAATTTAAACCTTCTAATGGCATATATTGCCCATTATGGGTATGTCCTGACAATTGTAGTTCTATTTCATCATTTCCTAGGGTTTCTCCAAATTTGGGTTTATGATTTAAAAATATAATTGGCAGATTTCTATCTGCTTTTTCTACAAGTTCATCCAAGGTTTTTTCTTGCTCATCATCTTTTCTTCCAATTATAGAAAATTCCCCTGTATTATATACTTCATCACTAAGAACTATTATACCCTCATTTTCTAAATAACTCATTTCTTCTAATATATTGGAATCTCCACTTTTATATTCATGATTTCCCTCAACGGCAAATATCCCATACTTAGTTTTTATTTGTCCTAATTTCTTACTTGATACTTTTTTATCTTCAACTGTGCTACCTTCATCAAAAAAATCACCACCTAAAAATACAACATCAGGATTTAGACTATTAACCTTGTCTATGACTTCATCGATATTATCCTTGGTTATAGATGTATTTATGTGTCCATCTGATAGATAGACAGCCTTTAGACTACTTATATTTGATGATTTCTTATCCATTTCTACCCTATAGTTTTTTATATCTAACTTTTTAGAATTATAAAGCCCCATAATAGCTATAAAACCTGCTATGGCAAATATTATAAATCCCCCAAAAAATAAATTATATCCAAAGGCCCTTAACCACTCTGGATAATTTATCTTGTCCCTAGTAAAATATACAAGGTCATATATAAAATAAAATAGAGCTACATAGGTGCTTAACACTATATGAAAACCTGCTATATTTGATAGACCTTTACTAAATTTATTATCTGTTTTACCATTAAAAAACATATAGAAATATATGATTGTAGCTAAACCTAAAAACAGATGAATTCCAACATATACAGATAGTTTAACACTTCTAAATTCCTTAAAAGGTATATCTAAGTAAGAATTAAATATATATAAATTTATAAGTCCCATAATGGTAAATACTATAAACCAACCAATTGTTAAAACTTTCATACTTTCCCTCCATAGATTGTCTTGATACACATTTCCTATATTATAATTTATTTTTGAAAAAAAAGCTCCTATTAAACTAGTAATTTTTAACTCTTATAACTATAAAAAATTAAGAGAGACTAGATTTCACTTAGAATCTATCCTCTCTTAAATCTTTATTTAGGTATTTTATCAAATACATCCATGTATTCTGAGTAATCAATTTCATGCATATCCAACATGTTTTTTACATCTTGTGATGCCTCTTCAAAACTTTGATTATATTCCTTCATTTTCCACTGTGTATTATAGTATATAAAAGTAGGAATCCCAGTCTTTAGCTCTTCTTCATCCATCTCAATCAAGGTACTATAATAAGCCCCAATCATATTTTTCTCATCTTTTGTCATGCTATCATATGATTTTCCTTCCAAGTACATCTGAGCTGGTTGCTCGATAAATAGTTTCTCTCTTAGCTTCATAGATGAGGCAAAACACAGCCAAGCTATTACTACAATAATTATTCCAACTACTACAAGTATCCATTTTCTCTTTATCAAACTTCTAAGGGATACAAATATTCCTATTGCAAGTAGAACAAAGGAAAAAGGCATTAAAAAATTAACTAAGTTCATAAACTTCCTCCCATTTAAAATATTTTATAGTTTATTTTACCACTATAAAATATAATATACAATTAGTATAAATTTCTTAAGCTATCTAAGTACAAGTTTAATAAAACTAAAGATGGAAGAAGTTTCTAATATGTGCTATTATCTCTATAATATAATTAATTTTATTTAAGAGGAGGATTTATTATGGCCGAATTTAATATTACTAGAGACGAAGCTATGGAATTATTTAAAAAATATAATCAATCAGAAAGTCTACTTATACATGCACTATCTGTAGAATCTGCCATGCTTCATTTCGCAGAATTATTTGAAGAAGATGTAAATAAATGGGGTAATTTAGGATTGATTCACGACCTAGACTATGAACTATATCCTGATGAACATTGCCTTAAGGTTGTTGAATTATTAGAAGCTGAAAATTTCCCAGCAGACTATATAAAATCTATCCAATCTCATGCTTATGGAGTGTGTAAGGGTGTAGATGTAGAACCTACTCATAAAATGGAAAAAGTTTTGTATGCTGCTGATCAACTAACAGGACTTATCTATGCCTGTGTCTTAGTTAGACCAAGCAAATCTATCTCAGACTTAACTTTAAAGTCTGTTAAGAAGAAATGGAAAGACAAGGCTTTTGCAGCAGCTATAGATAGGGCTTTCATACAAAAAGGTATAGATATGCTTGGCATGGATAGGGATGAATTTATATCTGAAACTATAGAAGCTATGCGAAAAAGAGCTGACCTACTTGGAATAGAATAATAGGGTCTGTAATTAAATAAAAAAATAAAGTTCTTAAAAAGAACTTTATTTTTATTTAAGGCTATTTTTAAGTCTTGTAAACTAGCTTATATTAATACTGCAACAATTTTCTATAACTATTAAAATATTTTCTAATATTAATTTTTTATTTCTTTGATAATATTTCTAGCCTTGTCTTTGTCCAATCTATGGTGGAAACTTCCATTTATAGTCATATTAGGACCTTCACCACACCTTTTAAAACAATTTTGACTAGTTAACCTTATTCTTCCATCTTCACTAGTTTCTCCAAACTCAAGTCCTAGTTCTTCTCTAACAGTTTTTAAAACTTCCATAGAACCATTTTTTGCACATCTACTCCCAGTGCAACATATAACTTCATATTCGACTATTGATTCTTTTAAAGCTGGACTTAGCTTGATTAAAACCTCAACTATTTTTTTCTCAACCTGAAAAACATTTGAGATTTCCTCTTGATGAGCCTTGGATATATATCCAAATACTTCCTGGCAATTATTTAGGGCATACTTAACACCATCTTGGTTTTTAATCCCAAAATCTTCTGCCATATATTTTAAATCTTCACTAAAAATCACCTGTTTATTTTCTTCTCTTTTATCTTCCATAGTTATCTCCTATTTAATATTTATTTCTTTGATAATATTTCCTTCTAGGTTTTTTACCTGAAAAATATTATTACTAAGTACACCATAACTATGTGGATTATTCTCTTTAGGTAGGGCTATACTTCCAGGGTTTAGAAAATATAATCCATCTATTTCTTCAGCTCTTGGTAGGTGTGTATGTCCATATATAAATACATCTCCCTTAGTTAAGGGCAAAAGATTTTCCTCATTATATATGTGGCCATGAGTTAAAACTAGCCTTTTATTTCCATATAATATATTGGAGTAGGTAGACATTATAGGAAATGCTAATACCATTTCGTCTACTTCACTATCACAATTTCCTCTAACTGCTATAATTTTATCACTATAGCTATTTAAAATTTCTATTACACCTTTTGGATTATGCCCTTTTGGTAAAGGATTTCTAGCTCCATGGTATAAGATATCTCCAAGTATAACTATATAGTCTGCTTTTTCTTCAAGATATTTTTCAATGGCTTTTTTTAAATAAAATTCTGATCCATGTATGTCTGATATAAAAAATAATTTCATTTTGCCTCCTAGTCTTTTTCTCCTCCAAAAAGGTGTTTCATAACATCTTTTCTAGATACTATCCCTACTAGATTTCCCTCACTATCAAGTACTGGTAATCTTTTAACTCTTTTATCTACCATCATAGTTGCTGCATCATTCATATCATCTGTATCATAGACTACTGCAACATTTTTAGTCATTATATCTTCTACCTTACTTCCAACTGATTTTCTAAGACTTTCTATGTAGCTTTTTTCACTTTCTAAAAATATTCTTCCTCCAAGTATCTCTAAATATGGCGGAGTTGGTAATTTAGATGCCCTTCTAATTAAGTCTCCCTCTGTAACTATACCTATTAGTTTTCCATTATCATCTAAAACTGGCAAACCACTAAAACTTTCCTTACTAAGTATATTTGCACACTTTTCAACTGTATCTTGTTGTTTAATTGTTATTAAGTCTTTTGTCATTATATCTTTTACTAACATATATATTCCTCCTAATTTGTAAATCATATAGGTATAAAATACCCTGATTCCATATATTTACACTATTGTAGCCTTCCAAATTATATCTAAAAAACAAAAGACAAAACTCTTTTGAATTTTGTCTTTTTTCCTAAAGTCTACAGTGTTATTGTACCACATAAATAAGTAAACTTTTATATAGCTATTTATTTAAATCTACTACAAATATTTTTTCACCAGTCTGTATATTTATTTTTTTTATATAATTAAAATTCTTTCTAATGTCCAAAACATTATTTACAAGTAATTTTATATAGCATTCTACAAAACTTTCATTTACATTAGTTTTTAAATCTAAAATATATTCTCCCATATCATAACTTAATCTTTTCATATATAGGTCTATTTCATCTAAGTCATCATTATTTTGTATTATCTTATCTCCTATAACTATTGAAGGAGAATTTTTAAGTTGTTCATAGACTTCAAATCTAAGTTTAGAATCCTTATCTGACTCTTTTAGTTCCAGAGATATGATGTCACTTAAGTCTATTTCTTCGTCTAAATTCCCTAAAATTTTCTCATAGACTTTGCTCTCTAAGTTATGCATAACAACATCCATATCATCATCTAAATTTAAATCATTTTTGTTAATGCTAAATACCGTTTTTATTTTTAAATATACTGGCTCCTTAAGTTTCTTATCCTTTGACTGCTTTAGCATAATATATTCTCTTATCTTATTGTTTATTTCTGAATATATAGCATGGTTTAAACTGTTATTTACAGTATTTATGCTGTATTCTTTTTCAAAGCTTTTAACTATATCCTTGTAGTTAAAAAATTCTACATCCTTAAATATAATCTCAAGCTCAAGTTTCTTATCCATTACCCTTGGTGAAAAATAAGCTTTCATACTTTCATTAAACATTTGTTTACAAGCAAGAAGATACATAATCTGCCCATCTAAGTCTTTCATACCAAAACTAGTTCTCATTTCATTGATTATTTGAGTTACAGTTTTACCATTTTTTTCATATGGAAATTCTGCGCAGACCTTATTAGAAAAATCAAAGATTTCTTTCCCACTTCCATATATTCTATAGATGGCCTTATTTGTATCTCCAAGTATCTCCATTCCATTACTCTTATCTTTTTCAAAAGATATTAAATTTCCACTATAACTATCATAGGCTATTATTTTTTCCTTATAATCTGTAAGCTCTAAACCTATTCTATAGGCAAAATTACAAGCAGCAGCCAGTAAAAATTCATCTGCATCTTCATCTATACTTATTTTGAAATTAAGACTATCTATCCTTCCATCCCCATCTGTATCTTTAAGAAAGTCACCTTCAGAAAATATATTTTCTATTCCCTTTATATATCTTGTATCATTTTCTTTTTCCATTGTTCTGATTTCTTTATATACCTGTTTATAGGCATCTTTCGTCTCTAATATATTCTTTATATCATCATAATCTTTGGGTACTTCTATACCCTCTATAAATGATACTACTGGGAACTCTTCTGCCACTTCATTTATTCCAAGTAAAAAACTTAATTCTATGGCATTTTTCATTTCATCATAGGTAAAATCATTTCTAATTTTAATTTTTCCACACATAAACTACCTCCTATACTACCTTATCTAATAATTTGATTATATCAGTAGTAAAGACATATAACTATATCTATATGTAAAAAAAGATGAAGCTAGGCTTCATCTTTTACTTATATTTAGGGTTTGGTTTAATATTTTTATTTCTTACTAATAACTACTTTACAAATACAAGTGATAACCATGGTACATAAGTGACTATTAACAAGCCTATAAGGGACAATCCAAATAGGGGAAATATATGTTTAAACATTGATTCCATCTTGACTTTTGCCACTGCTGCGCCAACAAATAAGTTACATCCATATGGTGGTGTACAAAGTCCTATAGCAAGATTCACTGCCATAACAACCCCAAAATGTACTGGATTAATATTTAGAGCCTTTATAGTTGGCATTAGCATAGGCGCCATAACTATTATTGCTGGTACAGTATCCAAAAACAAACCTATCATCAATAGTATTAAATTTACAAATAGTAATACTACCATTGGATTACTTGAAACTGTTGTTAAGAACTCAGTCATCATTTGAGGTACTTTTTCATAGGTCATATATGTTGAAAATACTGTAGAATATCCTAATAAAAATGATGTAACACCATTTAATACTGCTGTGTCTAGAAATACTTGTTTCAATTCTTTCCATCCCATGTCTCTATATATAAATAAACTTATTATAATAGAATATACAACTGATATACAAGCTGCTTCTGTTGGAGTAAATACACCTGAATATATACCTCCCAATATTATAACTGGTGATAACAATGCCCAAAATCCATCCTTAAAACTTTTCCCAATTTCTTTAATTCTATACTTCATTCCTTCAGATAAAGAAACATACTCGTCCTGTTTTTCTGCTTTTAAATCTACTCCTTTAACAGTACAGTAGATTATATTTGCAACCAAATATATTAATCCTAATAATATTCCTGGTAGCACACCTGCTAAAAATAGTTGAGGAATGGAAACTCCTGTTGTTGCTCCATAAAGAACAAAAGATAAACTTGGTGGTATTATAGGCCCAACTATTCCTCCAAAACAAACTATTGTAGCTGCATATGACGGATCATATCCCTTCTTTTTCATCTCTGGTATCATCATACCTCCTATGGCTGATGTTGTAGCCATACCAGAACCTGACAAAGCTCCAAAAAACATACAGGCAATTATTGTAACACTACCTATAGCACCATTTACAAAACTTATTAAAGTTGATGCAAAATTTACAATTCTCTTGGCTATTCCACCTGTTGACATTATTAAACCTGCCAACATGAAAAATGGTATGGCCATTACTGTAAAAGAAAATATACCGCTATAAGAATATTGTGCATTTATTGCCATATTTAAATCGGAAAACATGCTCATTGAAAACATGGTTGCTCCACCAATTGCAAATCCTACTGGTACTCCTATTAAAAGTAATAAAAACAAAACTATAAACAATGCTGGAACTGCCATTATACTTCCTCTCCTTCCAATTCATTGGGATTTTTTATTCCCCTTATTGCCTCAAAGAAATATACTATTGCCCTAAGTGTAAATAAACCACAACCTAGAACCAAGGCAAAATATCCCCATGATGTACTTATCTTTATTCCGGCATATGGTACACTTTTTTGTATTCCCATCATCAAAACACTATAGTACATTGTGATTAGACATATAACAATTAAGATTAACTCAGATATAGCTACAGATAACATTCTTAATTTATGTGGTAATCTATCCACCAAGATAGTTATTTTTATATGTTCACCTTTTCTATGTCCAATACTGATACCTAACCAAGATATCCATACAAAAATAAACTTACCTAATTCTTCTGACCAAACTAGAGAATTATTAAATACAAATCTCATTATTACTTGGAAAAATATAATCGCAACCATGGACATAAACATTATGACCAAGACATTTTCTTCTATTTTATCCAATATATCTACTATTTTATTTTTTTTCTTATTCATATTATCCTTCCATTCTATAATTAAGGTCTAGTTTCTATCCACTTATCAACTATATCGTCACCAACTAATTTTCTTTGATATTCATATACTGGTTTTACAGCATCTTCAAATGCTTTTATTTCAGCTTCATTTAATTGATAAACCTCTGCATTTTCTTTTTTAAATCTTTCTATATAATCTTTTTCCTTAGCATACTCTTCTGCTCTTTGTTCTTTAGCAACATACTTTATCCCAGCTTCTAATACTTTTCTATCTTCTGGGTCTAAAGAATCTATCCATTCTTTAGAACAGATTATTGGAAATGGTGAACTAGCATGATTCGTTAATGTAACATGTGGAGCTATTTCATGTAAGTTAAAGTCATTAAATACTCCCAAAGAGTGATCTAATGCATTTATTTGTCCTTGTGACAAGGATGTTATTACTTCTCCCCATGCCATTGGTGTTGGATTAGCACCCATAGCTTTCCAGATTTCTATATCTAAGTCATTTTGAGCTATACGAATTTTTTGACCTTTCAAATCTTTTGTATTTTTATATACCTTATCCTTACTTATTACTTGTCTCATACCGTTATAGAACATATCCACACAATAATAGCCTGAATCCTCTAGAGACTTATTAAATAATTCTAGTCCTCCATTTTCAAACATACCTTTTTCCCAATCTTCAAAGCTTGGGTATAAATATGGTAGGTCTATACATGTAGATTCTGGCCCTGTTGCAGATGTTATTGCTGATGATAAATCGAACATCATAGTAACAGTACCTATCTTTATGCCTGACACTAGATCTGGTGTATCTCCTAATTGTCCATCTGAATAAACTTCAACTTGAAATTTTCCTGGTGCTTCTTTTTCTAAATATTCGCCTAGAGCTTCACTCCAAACATTTGTAGATCTTTGAGAAGAATCAGTATGTCCTATTTTTATAATAGTTTTTCCATCCTCGCTCTTGCTTGAGCCTCCTCCACCGCACCCTACTGTAAGTATTCCAACTACTAGTGTTAAAATAATACTTATCACTAACTTACTTTTTTTCATTTTTTTCATCCTTTCAAATTTCCTATGTAATAGCTTTCACTATATTAATATTGCAAATACTATGCCAAGTTTTAAACTAGTAATTCTCTGTATTTAAAATATATTCTTAAAAAAAGTGTGAAATAAATTTCAAATACCCTGAAGTTTATTTCACACTTTTAATTATCTTATTAAATCTAAATTTATACCATAATCTTTTATCTTATTCCAAACCTGTCTCTCACTCATCTCCAACACTGTAGCAGTCTTAGCTACATTTCCCAAATTTTCTCTTAGTTTCTCAATTATATACTCTTGTTCAAATTTTGCCTTAGCTTCTTTAAAAGTAGTATTTTTTTCATATTTGTTACACTTGTTGAAAATCAGTAGCTCATCTTTTGTCACAAGACCATTTTTACTAAGTGCTATCATTCTCTCTATTATATTTTTTAGTTCTCTAATATTTCCAGGATAATTATAGTTTATTAATTCATCTTTAACCTCACTATTTACTCTTATATCTATTTTTTTCTGTTCTTTCTTTACCTTATCTATGAAAAAGTCAATTAGGTCAGGCAAGTCCTCTTTTCTATCCCTAATTGGTGGAATGTTCAGCACTAAAGTATTTATTCTATAAAATAAATCTTCTCTGAAATCATTTTTCTCTATAAGTTGAAATAAATCCTTATTTGTTGCAGATATAAATCTCACATCTAAATCTATTTCCTTATTACTTCCTATTCTTTCTATTTTTTTACTCTCTATTGCCCTTAGTAATTTTCCCTGTGTAGATATTGGTAAGTCACCTATTTCATCCAAAAATAAGCTTCCCAAATTAGATTGTTCAAACTTCCCAATTCTCATCTCACTAGCTCCTGTAAAAGATCCTTTCTCATGACCAAAAAGTTCTGATTCTATAACACCTTCAGGAAACACCTGACAGTTAACTGCTACAAAAGGTTCCATCTTTCTAGGACTTAAATTATGAATATACTTTGCTATAACTTCTTTACCAACACCAGACTCTCCAAGAATTAGTATATTAATATCTGTATCTGCAACTCTTCTGCACATTTCCAATATTTCCGAAAAAACCTTGTTCTTTGATTCTAGAAAAAAGCTACTTTCACTCTGATTTTCTATAAGAACTTTATTATTATTCTCCAATCTATGAAGTTTTGATAATCTATGGACCTTTGTTACCAACTCATCCATATCTTCACTTTTTGTATAATAATCTGTTGCTCCATATTTCATGGCATCAACTGCTGTTTCTATACTTCCAAAAGCAGTCATTACCATTATATCAATGCCTTCATTTATCTTTTTTATCTTTTTTATTAATTCAATTCCATCCATCTCTGGCATTTTCAAATCTGTTAAAACCAAATTTATAATATTTTTATTTATAAACTTTATAGCCTCTATACCATCTGAACAAGTATCCACTTTATAACCCAAGTCCTCTAGAATAAATTTCAAAACTCTTTGATACTCTATTTCATCATCTACAATAAGTATATTATAATTTTTTAATTCCATATCAATATCACTCCACTATAGGTAATTTTATTTTAAATGTTGTCCCTGAATTCATAATACTACTAACACTTATATCGCCCTTATTATTATAAATTTCTGTACTCAAGATATACAGTCCTAACCCAGTTCCATCTGACTTTGTAGAATAAAACGGCTCAAATATATCTTCCAAATTTTCTTTAGATATCCCACATCCATTGTCACCAAATTCTATCAGTAAATACTTATTTATAACATTTAAACTAATTTGTATCACTTTATTTTTTCGTCTTACATTATCAAATGACTCTATACTATTTCCCAATAGATTATCAACTACCATTTTCAGTATTTCCTCATTCACTCTCATATATTTTAAATTACTATCTAAATATTCTACCTTAATCTTAATATTGTCTGTGATTTTTTTATGCTCTAATATGTTTTCAATCTCCCTATTGACATCAATCAAATCTAAACTATTATTAGACAACTTTGAGAATCTTAGTAAATTTTCTATTAGATTATTAATTCTATATATAGATTCATTTATTACAGCTATTGCATGTTCACCCATATCATTTAATTCATATTTTGATAGAATATAGGTATAACTTTTTATAAGACCTAGAGGGTTTCTGATTTCATGCGCAAGTCCAGCAGACAGCTTACCCATTGTAACCATTTTGGATTCTTGTCTTTGTTTTGTTTCTCTACTATAATTTTCAGTATAATCTTCAAGTATAATCATGCATTTACTTTCCGTCATATGCTGTTTCTTTGTATAATAAATTCCACCCTCAAGCTTTAGTAAACTATTAAAATTTTTCCTATCCACTATATCTCTTATAGCCTCTATATCTTTATAACTTTCACCTATTAATTCTTCTCTTTTCCTATCTATTATCTTACAGATTTCATCATTACACTCTAATATAAGGTTATTGTTAGACATAACTATAATACCACTTTTAATTTTATCTATTATCAGCCTTAGTTCTTCTTTACTTTCCATTAATTCTCTTGTTCTCATATTAACTTTTTTCGTAATCAAATAATTCCATATAGAAAACACTACTACTATACATAAAATCCCAAAACTTATTTTATATACTATTAGTATGGTTTCTAAATCCATCAATGATTTCTCATGCCTTCCAAGCCATTTATACTGTGTCTTCGCAATCAAATCTTTTTTCTTTATCCTTAAAATACTTTTATTAATTATATTATTTAGCACTATGTTATCTTTGTTAATTGCAAAAATTATATCTGTTTCTTCAAAACTAGAATCCAGAATCTTGTACCTATCCACTTTGTTTGTCACATTTAAAAAATGTTGTATTTCATTATCATTCCCTATAAAAGCGTCAACTTTACCACTTTCTAGTAATGCAAAACTTTCATATATGTTATCAACTTTTATTGTATCTAGTTTCATTAAATCTTCAAAAAAATTTTCTGTATTTTCTCTTATTTTGTCAGTTTTTATTACTACAACCTTTTTTCCAGTAACATCCTTGATACTATTGTAGTTTTTACTTCTTGGCACCACCATTTTCTTCTTTATTTTACACAAGGTCTGTGTGTATAAAAAATCGTCATTTCTTACTCTTTCTATATCCTCAACCAAGGCCATATCTATCTCTTTGTTTCTCAACTTATCTAAAATATTTTCTTCTTCTTCAACTTTTATGTGTATCTCATTTCCCATTTCTATACTTATTTGTGATAAGTAATCTACTACAATACCTGTATTCAAGTTATTATATTTATTTGTATATGATAAGGGCGGTAAATTATATAATCCTGCCAAAACTTCCTCATTTTTTAAATATTCCTTTTCGTTACTATTAAATTCAAGACTATATTTATAATAATCAATAAGATTCATTTGATATCTTATTTTTTTGTCAATTTTATTTACTAATAAAATTACAAATAAAACAATTACAATCCAAACTATACGATTTTTCTTAATAAAAACACCTCATTTCATATTATATTTATAAACTATATCATATCATTAACTTATTTTTTAAAAAAAGATGAAGCTAGGCTTCATCTTTTACTTATATCTCATTATTTAATTCTACTTGTCCTTTAGGATGTAGTGTAGTTCCCCATATTGACAGGTTTATAGCCTTGGATAAGGGTATGTGTCTTTCATCTACAACTGTTCTCCACCACTCCCATGCAAGTCCTGTACATTCTCTTGCATAGACCCTAATATTTGTGGCATTTGCAGGTAGATAAACTGTTGAAGTAAACCTTGCAGTCTTATCCTGCCAATTTCCTTCCCATGCCTTAGGTGTTAAAATCTCATTGCCTTCATCATCAAAGGATAACTCATCCCAAAGTATTTCAAATTGAGCCACATAAGCCCCACTATGGTCTATATTTATCCTACCACTTGTAAATTCTTTGGCTGTTGTTTCTATATATTCTGCTCTGTTATGAACCTTGGCAACAGAATTATCTTTTAAAAATACAGATGTATAGGATATTGGGTATGCTGGATTTTTAAGGCTAAATTCCGCATTGTCTCTAATTATATCCCTAATTTCATCAAAATCTTTTGTAATAACATTATTGTGTTTTTGAGAATCTCCACCAAGGACAACTGCTGTAAAAGAACTTTCATCTAATATATCCTTATACTTAACATTTGTTTTGATTGAATTATCTTCTGCTAAAACAGCTTTAAATGCACTTTCTACTTCTTTTGACTTACTGTTTGTTTCAAGTTTTACATAAATTGTTCTACCATATGCCACATTAGAAACCATAGTTGGCGGAGTATCGTCGCTAACTCCTCTTCTTTCTAAATCTCTAAATCTAACATTTTCTCCAAATAAATCTGAAGGATTATTTGGCATCTCACTACTTACTGTATAAAAAATTTGTTTGTAGGCAGCAACCATTACCTTTTTTTCGCCTTCTTTTATAGCTTGAAAATCTATACCTAGTGCATCTCCTAAAATTTTAGGATTTATATTTAAAGATGATCCAAGCTGAGATTTGCTATGAACCATAGTTTCTGAATACTGTATTCTAGCTGGAAGATTATAGTCGTTAGAATAATTATCTGACCAATCTCTAAGCATCTCATTTATATTTTTATTTACATTTGCATAATTAGGATTTTCAACTGTTCTATGATTATCTTTAAGACCTGGTAGGTCTATGGATATATTCATAGGTTTCCTATCTACAGAAATTAGATTTGGTTCATTATTTACAAAATCCTTATCTGCCAGTTGTAAGGCCCCTGGAAAAGTTCTATCTGTCATAGAATCTATTATAGAAATATCTACTGGAGATGATTCTACTGATTTTTTCTTTCTTTCTACAACTATAAACTTATCCTTAGATAATTTACCTTCTCTTGGTAAAAAGCTTTCCACACTCTCTCCCTCTGTAGCTAAGATTTCTCTTTTATCATATCTTAAATTAAATACCTCATCATCTATATCATTATAGTTACTATTGTCAATTATAGTATTTTCATAAACTTGAGCATAGCTTAATATAGGCTGCTGAGAAATAAGAACTCCAATAAGTGAATATATTGCTACTTTTTTAATTTGGTTTAACATAATATCACTCCCTTTTTATAAGTCTATTATATTAGTTTATCTACTGGGTTACAAGGATTTACTTTCTTTCTAAAAAAATAATATCATATCTAAAATAAAGTATACTTTTGCCTTATACAAATATATAATCAGCTTATAATATTATATGGTTAAGGAGAATTTTATGTTAATAAGAAAAGTAAATACAAATGATTATACAGAAGTATCAAGGCTCATAGTATCCTCATTCTCTACCAGTGAATATGGATACTCCAATGAAGCTGAACTAGTGGAGAAAATCAGAAAGAATATAACTCATAAAAAAGATTTAGAACTAGTGGCTCTTATAGATGGAAAAATAGTAGGTCATGGCATGCTTAGTCAGGTGAAAGTTATAAATGTTCTTGATGAAAGTATAGGTCTTGTCCTTGCTCCTTTATGTGTTTTGCCAGAATATCAAAACCAAGGTATTGGAGGTAAACTAATTGAGGAGTTAGAAAATATAGCCCTGTATTTAGGTTTTAAATTTATAAGTATCTTAGGTAATCCAGACTACTATGGTAAGTTTGGTTATTCTGAAGCTAAAAATTATAATATATCAGCCCCTTTTGAAGTGGACAGTAAATATTTTCTAATCAAAGAATTAGAGCAGCATGGACTTAAAGAAGTTAAAGGTACTTTGATTTATTCCAGTGCTTTTGAGTAAAATAGATAATTTTTATGCAAAAAGGTTTTGATATCAAAATATCAAAACCTTTTTAGGTGTACTATATATATATCTATTCTTCCAGTATTATATTTTTTAGTTTATTTTCTAGACTAGATATTATTCCTGTAACCAATGCATTTCCCATCATAAAATATCTTTGTCTACTTGTCATTCCAGTATTTGTCCAATTAGGTGGAAACATTTGCAATAATTCTGCTTCTATTTCTGTTATTTTTCGGTTTTTATTAATACTTTCATCATAAACAACGTGACTAGACCTATTTACAGTTCCTTCACTCGTCAACATTGTTCTACTTGGCAAATCCAAATCTTCTGGAAAAGACATATTTCCTTCAGAATAAAAGTATTCACTTCCATTTGGCTTAATTCTTGGTATTCTTTTTGCACCTTTTAGATATTTCCATTTTTCCAAGGACTCACCAGTTATAATGTAATTCTCTAAATTACTTATTTCATAAGACCTTGCAACATTCATTATTTTTCTCAGTGTATATTGATTTCCTTTAAAACTTTCTTTAACATCAAAATTTACAATTTTACCATTAATGAACATTCCTGTTGTTAAAAATTTACCATAACAATAATTTTCTGATACATCCACTGGGTCTATAAAAGCTTCCATGGATTTTTCTTCTACAATACATTCTTCTAATTTTATTGGGAATATTTCATTAAAAAAACCATCTTTTTTTAAATATTTTTCCCAATTTTTTAACTTAAGTATTTTCTTTGCATATTTTGTACTTTTCAAAGATGCAAATATAAAAACTCTACGTCTTCTCTGTGGCATGCCATATTCACCTGCGTTAATCATTCTCCATTGAACGATGTATCCCAACTCATCTAAAGTTTTTAATATAACAGCAAAATCTCTTCCTCTTTGCTTTGCTGGTGACTTTAATAATCTATCAACATTTTCCAATAATATAAATGGTGGTTTTTTTTCATATAATGTATCTACTATATCCCACCAGAGAACTCCTTTTTTTCCTTCTATTCCCAACTCATTTGACAAAGTTCTTGCAACAGAATAATCCTGGCAAGGAAAACCACCTACTAATAAAGTATGATTTGGTATACTTTTCTTATCTATTTTATTTATATCTATATTAATACTGTTCTTTTCTCCAAATCTTTTAACATAACAATCAAAAGCTGGTTGTGCTTTTGTTGATGGCTCCCATTGGTTAGCCCAAACAAATTCCCACTCATTACTTTCTATTGCTCTACCTGTATTTTCGTCAAAAGATTTTATCTGGTTTAATCCAACTCTAAATCCACCAACACCTGCAAACAATTCCACTACTTTCAATTCCATTTTGATACCTCCATAACCACCTATTATATATCATTTTATAAAAAAGATCCAGTTGTTTTTTTTATTTGTTCTAAAACATAAGTTTTATTCAACCAAAAACATTGCTTGGTCATTCTATCTCCGTTAGGTAGTTTATCTGAATCTCTTGTTTTTTTCCCACTCCCATACTCTACACCATTTATACAATAATATGATAATGTAGCATGTGGTCTAACATGTAAAATTTTTGTATCACTTAATTTAGGTAAATTATTATTTATCTTATTTCTTGATGGTTCTAATATTATCCCTGTTTTAAATATGTCAATTACCCTTCTCCATTCACTTTTAACTACAGTCTCTAAATCATTTAATGGCATATTCCAAAACATACTTCCCTTTAAATAATAATTTCCTCCATATTTTTTGTATATAACAAATAAATATTTAGTCTCTGAGAATTCTTTATATACATCTGATGTTTCCCAACTTTGATTTATTAAGTCTAATATCTTAAAAGTAGGAAATGATATAGACTCCTTTATTTTATTATTCTCCTCTATTCGAATGGATTTAACTTTTATATTAGCTTTTTCGAATTCTTCTGCATTTTTAGTTCCCCTCTGTGGTAGGATAGTTGTCACAGTATCATAAATATTGTATGATAGAATTA
>CAMIXG010000005.1 GCA_946402705.1 uncultured Tissierellia bacterium
CAATACGTGAAGGTGGAAGAACAGTTGGATCAGGAGTTGTTACTAAAATAGTTGAATAATTTATATTCGATTTTTAAATAAGGCCGAAAGGCCTTATTTTTTTGTTTAAATATAAATAATGAAGGAAGATGACGAACGATATATTTTTATTTGCAAGCTAAAGATATATCTTTAAATAAATTTAGTTTGAAATTCTTTTCGATTTAGTTTGACAAGTAGCTGTGTCTCTATTAAAATAAGATAGATAAAAAAATTAAAAAAACTTAAATAATAGGTTTAAAAAGCAAAAAAAGTATTATTTTAGAAGAAAGAAAATAAATATTTTTTAGGATAAAAAATATTTATAAATAAATTGGAATTAGCTGAAAAAAAGCTTGATATTTACTTGTAAATGATATAAAATGTAATGGTGTTTGAATATAAGCATTGCGATGAAGTGAAAGGTTGCTGTCAAACAGGTCATTTTCACGGAGAATGTTCGATTTTAAATCGAGCGACTAGGACTAAAAGGTGTTGGAAATTTTGTAAAAAAACTTCACAACACACCCGGCAAAGTTTATCGGAGTTCTATGTTGCATGTAAAAGTTGCGCATGCGCTAAAAAAGGAGGGAAACAAATGGCAAATAAGAGTCAAAAAATAAGAATAAGATTAAAAGCTTATGATCATGAGTTATTAGACTCATCAGCTCAAAAAATTGTTGAATCTTCAAAAAGAACTGGTGCGGAAGTTTCAGGACCAATTCCATTACCAACTGATGTAGAAAAAGTTACTATACTTAGATCAGTACACGTAAACAAAGATTCCAGAGAACAATTTGAACAAAGAACACATAAAAGATTGATAGATATCTTAAATCCAACTCAAGAAACAGTAGATACATTAATGAAATTAAATCTACCTGCAGGAGTTGACATAGAAATCAAATCATAATCTATGCTTAAAAGATTACTAAAGTAGTAATCCGCTGTAAGATAATAGGAGGTGCAAAAAATGAAAAGTATATTAGGAAGAAAAATTGGTATGACTCAAATATTCCAAGAGAATGGTAAAGTTGTTCCAGTTACTGTAATAGAAGCAGGACCAATGGTTGTTATTCAAAAGAAAACAGTTGAAACTGATGGTTATAATGCTATACAAGTAGGTTTTGCTAAAGTTGAAGAGAAAAAACTTAGAAAAATAAATAAACCTAAAGCAGGTCATTTTGAAAAAGGAAATGTTGCAGTTCATAAATTCATCAGAGAATTTAGAGTTGAAAACGTTGAAGAATTCGAAATAGGACAAGAAATCAAAGCAGATGTTTTTGCAGAAGGTGACCTAATAGATATTACAGGTACATCTAAAGGTAAAGGTACTGCAGGTGTTATTAAAAGACACGGATTCTCTAGAGGTAGAGAAACTCACGGTTCTAAATTCCATAGAGCTCCAGGTGGTATGTCAGCAGCGACTTATCCAGGAAGAGTTTTCAAAGGACATAGAATGGCAGGAAGAATGGGTAATGAAAAAGTTACTGTTCAAAACCTTGAAATAGTAAGAGTTGATGTTGAAAGAAACTTAATCCTTATAAAAGGTGCTGTTCCAGGACCTAAAAAAGGAATCGTATCTATAAAAGAAACGGTAAAAACAAAGTAGTAGATCAAAGGAAGAAAGGAGGAATACTAAATGCCTAAGGTAAAAGTTTTAAATATGCTTGGAGAACAAGTAGATGAAATAGAATTAAGCGAAGGGATTTTTGATATCGAAATAAATGAACATGTTGTTTATGAAGTAGTTAAAAATCAATTAGCTAACAAAAGACAAGGTACTCAATCTGCTAAAACTAGAGATGAAGTTAGAGGTGGAGGTAAAAAACCTTGGAGACAAAAAGGTACAGGTAGAGCTCGTCAAGGTAGTATAAGAGCGCCACATTTTACAGGTGGTGGGGTAACATTTGCTCCAAAACCAAGAGATTACAGCTACAAAGTGCCTAAGAAAGTTAGAAGATTAGCATTAAAATCTGTTTTAACTTCTAAAGTACAAAACGGTGAAATAATCGTTATCGATAATATCGATTTTGATGCACCAAAAACTAAAGAAATGGTAAAATTCTTAAGTAATATTTCGGCAGATAGAAAAGCTTTAATAGTTATGGATGAAAAGAAAGAAAGCGTAATTAAATCAGCTAACAATATTCCTAATTTAGGAACAGCGTTAGTAAATACTATAAACGTATATGACTTAATGAACTGTAATTCTTTAATAATAACTAAAGAAGCAGTTAAAAAAGTGGAGGAGGTGTACGCATAATGCTTATTCCACATGATATTATTGTAAAACCAATAATTACGGAAAAAAGTATGGACGATATGGCTGAAGGTAAATATACTTTCAAAGTATCGAAAAAAGCTACTAAGACAGAAATCAAAAAAGCTGTTGAAGAGGTTTTCAATGTTAAAGTTGAAAGAGTTAATACTATGAACGTAAAAGGTAAAATAAAAAGACAAGGAATGACTTCAGGAAGAAGACCTAATTGGAAAAAAGCTATTATCCAATTAACAGAAGGTTCAGATCCTATAGAGTTCTTTGAAGGAATGTAGTCAAAGATAGAAAAAAGGAGGGAAAACAATGGGTATTAAAAAATATAAAGCAACATCTCCTGGTCGTAGAGGTATGACTGTTTCTACTTTTGAAGAAATAACAAAAACTACTCCAGAGAAATCTTTATTAGTTAAAATAAAGAAAACTGGGGGAAGAAACGCTCAAGGTAGAATAACTAGTCGTCATAGAGGTGGCGGTGCTAAGAAACAATATAGAATTATAGATTTCAAAAGAAATAAAGATGGTATAGAAGGAAAAGTAGCAGCTATAGAGTACGATCCAAATAGAACAGCTAATATAGCTTTAATCAACTATGCAGATGGTGAAAAAAGATATATCTTAGCTCCTAATAAATTAAAAGTTGGAGACGTAATTGAATCAGGTGAAAACGCTGATATAAAAATAGGAAATGCGTTACAATTAAAAGATATACCAGTTGGTACAGTAGTTCATAATATCGAATTAAAACCTGGTAAAGGTGGACAATTAGCAAGAACTGCAGGAGCAAGTGCTCAGTTAATGGCTAAAGAAGGAAATTATGCACAACTTAGATTACCATCTTCAGAATTTAGATTAGTAAGAGTTGAATGTCGTGCAACTATAGGACAAGTAGGTAATATAGATCACGAAAACATTACAATCGGTAAAGCAGGAAAATCTAGACATTTAGGTATTAGACCACAAACTAGAGGATCTGCAATGAATCCAGTAGACCATCCACACGGTGGGGGAGAAGGAAGAACAAGTATTGGTATGCCATCTCCAGTTACTCCATGGGGTAAACCTACATTAGGATATAAAACTAGAAAGAAAAATAAAGCGTCTAGTAAATATATAGTAAGAGGTAGAAGAAGAGGTAAAAAAGGTAGAAAATAGTAAATTTTGAAGGGAGGCATAATAATGGGAAGATCTCTTAAAAAAGGACCTTTTTGTGATGATCATTTATTAAAGAAAATAGATGAATTAAATGAAACAGACAAAAAGCAAGTAGTTAAAACATGGTCTCGTCGTTCAACTATATTTCCAGATATGGTAGGACACACAATTGCTGTTTATGACGGAAGAAAACATGTCCCAATATATATAGTAGAAGATATGGTAGGACACAAATTAGGTGAGTTTGTACCTACAAGAACGTATAGAGGACACGCTGGAAAATCAGAAAAATCATCAGGTTTAAAATAGATAGTAAGGAGGTAATAAGATGGAAGCTAGAGCTATAGCAAAACATATGAGAGTTTCTCCTTTGAAAGTAGGTTTTATTTGTACTGAAATTAGAGGTAAACAAGTAGACGAAGCTTTATCTATCTTAAGATTTACACCTAAGAAAGGTGCAAAATTACTAGAAGATGTTTTAAATTCTGCAATTGCTAATGCAGAGAACAACTTTGGTTTAGATAGAGAAAAATTATATGTGTCAGAAGCATATGCTAATGAAGGTCCACAAATGAAAAGATGGAGACCTAAAGCAAAAGGTATGGCAAACCCAATAATAAAAAGAACGAGCCATATCGGAGTTGTAGTAAAAGAAAGAGAATAATCAAAAAAGGAGGGATATAGAATGGGTCAAAAAGTAAACCCACACGGATTTAGAGTTGGAGTTATAAAAGACTGGGATTCTAGATGGTATGCAGATGATAAAGACTTTGGAGATTTATTAGTAGAAGACTACAATATACGTAAATTTGTAAAAGCTCAAACTTTTACAGCAGGAGTATCTACTATTTCTATAGAGAGAGCAGCAAATAGAGTTAAAGTTACAGTTCATACAGCTAAACCAGGTATGGTTATAGGTAGAGGTGGTTCAGGAGTTGAAGCACTTAAAAATGAATTAGAAAAAATGACTGATAAAAAAATCGTTGTTAATGTTGAAGAGATAAAAGTTCCAGAACTAGATGCACAATTAGTTGCAGAAAGTATCGCTTCTCAATTAGAAAGAAGAGTTTCTTTCAGAAGAGCTATGAAACAATCTATTCAAAGAACAATGAGAATGGGTGCTAAAGGTATTAAAACTTCAGTAGCTGGAAGAGTTGGCGGAGCTGACATGGCTAGAACTGAAGGATATAGTGAAGGATCAATACCACTACAAACTTTAAGAGCAGATATCGACTATGGTTTTGCTGAAGCAGATACTACTTATGGAAAAATGGGTATCAAAGTTTGGATATATAAAGGTGAAATACTTCCAGGGACTCCAAGAGTAAAAGTGGAAGAAGAATAGATTAGACGAAGAATGGAAGGAGGAAGATATAATGTTAATGCCTAAAAGAGTTAAGTACCGTAAAGTACACAGAGGTAGAATGAGAGGTAAAGCTACTCGTGGAAATACAATAACTTATGGAGAATTCGGACTTCAAGCATTAGAACCAGCATGGATAACTTCTAATCAAATAGAAGCTGCAAGACGTGCTATGACAAGATATGCTAAAAGAGGCGGAAATATTTGGATTAAAATATTCCCAGATAAATCAGTAACAGCTAAACCAGCTGAAACTCGTATGGGTTCCGGTAAAGGGGCACCAGATTACTGGGTTGCAGTTGTAAAACCAGGCAGAATTTTATTTGAAATGGGTGGTGTATCAGAGGAAGTAGCTAGAGAAGCTATGAGACTTGCTGCACACAAATTACCAATAAAAACTAAGTTTATATTACGTGATGAAGAGGGTGGTGAATCTAATGAAAGCTAAAGAAATTCGCCAATTAACAGCAGTTGAATTAGATAGTAGATTATTAGAACTTAAAACAGAACTATTTAACTTAAGATTTCAATTGGCCACAGGTCAATTAGATAATCCTCAACAAATAAAAGTTGTTAGAAAAAATATAGCTCGTGTTAAAACTATTATAAAAGAGAGAGAATTAGGAATAGGAAAGGAGGTTTAATCTTAGATGGAAAGATCAATGCGTAAAGTAAAAGTAGGGAATGTAGTAAGCGATAAAATGGATAAGACAATCGTTGTAGCGGTTGAAACCTTCATAACACATCCTTTATACAAAAAACAATTAAAGAAAACAACTAAGTTTAAAGCTCATGATGAAAACAATGAGTGTGGAATCGGTGATGTAGTAAGAATTATGGAAACTAAAAAAATCAGTAAAGATAAAAACTGGAGATTAGTAGAAATAGTTGAAAAAGCAAAATAATATAATTGTTTTAGAGAGGAGGTATTCGAATGATACAAGTAGAAAGCCGTATGAGAGTAGCAGATAACTCCGGAGCAAAAGAATTAGGCGTTATAAGAGTTTTAGGCGGAACAAACAAGAGATATGCTAGAGTTGGAGATATAGTAGTTTGCGCAGTTAAATCAGCAACACCAGGTGGGGTTGTTAAAAAAGGTGAAGTTGTAAAAGCTGTTATAGTAAGAACTAAAGCATCAGTAAGAAGAGAAGATGGTTCATATATAAAATTTGATGACAATGCAGCAGTTGTCCTTAAAGACGATGGAAGTCCAGTAGGTACACGTATCTTCGGACCAGTTACTAGAGAATTAAGACAAGGTAACTTTATGAGAATCATATCTTTAGCATCAGAAGTATTATAATAGGAGGTGTGTAAGATGAAAATCAAAACTGGAGACACGGTAGTTGTAATTTCTGGAAATAATAAAGATAAAAAAGGAAAAGTGCTTAGCGTTATTCCTAAAGAAAATAGAGTAGTAGTTGAGAATGTTAACATGCTTACAAAACATGAAAAACCTCAAGGACCTAACAAACCAGGCGGTATTGTTAAAATGGAAGGACCAATAAATATATCTAAAGTTATGTATTTCTGTGAAAAATGTAATAAGGGTACAAGAGTTGGATTCAAAGTAGAAAACGGTTCAAAAGTTAGAGTGTGTAAGAAATGTGGAGTAGAATTAAAATAAATATATGACTGAGAGGAGGTAAGAATATGACTTCCAGATTAAGAATTAAATATGAGGAAGAAGTTATAAATGCATTAATGGAAAAGTTCCAATACAGTAATGTTATGGAAGTTCCTAAAATAGAAAAAGTAATATTAAACATGGGTGTAGGGGCAGCGAAAGAAAACCCTAAAACTTTAGAAGCAGCAGTAGAAGAATTAACTTTAATAACTGGTCAGAAACCACTTATAACTAAAGCTAAAAAATCTATAGCGAACTTTAAGTTAAGAGAAGGTATGAATGTTGGTACTAAGGTTACTTTAAGAGGAAATAAAATGTATGAGTTCTTAGATAAATTAATGAACATTGCTTTACCAAGAGTTAGGGACTTCAGAGGAGTTAGCGATAGCTCATTTGACGGTAGAGGAAACTACGCTCTAGGAATTAAAGAACAATTAATTTTTCCTGAGATAGAATACGATAAAATAGAACGTTTAAGAGGTCTAGATATAGTTATAGTAACTACAGCTAATACTGATGAGGAAGCTAAAGAGTTTTTATCACTTATGGGTATGCCTTTTAAAAAATAGTAAAAGGAGGGAATTACTTTGGCTAAAAAGTCAATGATCGCAAAACAAAAAAGAAAACAAAAATTCAGTACAAGAGAATATAATAGATGTAAAATTTGTGGAAGACCACATGCTTATTTAAGAAAATATGGAATATGCCGTATATGCTTTAGAGAACTAGCTCATAAAGGACAAATACCTGGAGTTAGAAAAGCTAGTTGGTAATATTTAATTTAGAGAGGAGGCAATCAATATGATGACAGATCCAATAGCAGATATGTTAACGAGAATTAGAAACGGAAATGACGCTAAACATAGTTCTGTTGATATACCAGCATCTAATATTAAAAAGAATTTAGCTGAAATCCTTTTAGAAGAAGGTTTTATAAAAGGATTTGATGTGATAGAAGATGCAAAACAAGGAGTATTAAGAGTAGATTTAAAATACGGACCGAACAAAGAAAAAGTTATGTCAGGTATTAAGAGAATTTCTAAGCCTGGACTTAGAGTATATGCAAAATCAGAAGAAATACCAAAAGTTTTAGGTGGATTAGGAATTGCTATAGTTTCTACTTCTAAAGGGATAATGACTGATAAAGTTGCTAGAAAAGAAAATATAGGTGGAGAAATAATCTGCTACGTATGGTAGTAAAATAAAGAACTAGGGAGGTGTACTCAATGTCTAGAATAGGATTTTTACCAATCGAGATACCAGCTGGTGTTGAGGTTAAAGTAAATGACGATAACCTAGTAGAGGTTAAAGGTAAAAACGGAACATTAGAGGAAAAAATCGATTCATCAATGAAGATTGAGATAGAAGATAACGTAATCACAGTTGTTAGACCAAGTGATAACAAACAACATAGATCACTACACGGTTTATCAAGAACTTTAATATATAATATGATCGTTGGAGTTACAGAAGGATATTCAAAAACTCTTTTAATAGAAGGTACAGGATATAGAGCAGCTAAACAAGGTAATAAATTAGTATTAACTTTAGGTTTCTCACATCCACTAGAATTAGAAGATCCAAAAGGAATAACTGTTGAAACACCAGAAAATACTAAAATAATAGTATCTGGAGCTAACAAACAACAAGTTGGAAATTACGCAGCTGTTATAAGATCATATAGAAAACCAGAACCTTATAAAGGTAAAGGTGTTAGATATGAAAACGAACATGTTAGACGTAAAGTAGGTAAAGCTGGTAGTTAGAAAGGAGTGAATTACATTGATTAACAAGGTTAATAGAAGTGAAAGAAGAAGAAAAAGACATTCTAGAGTAAGATTAAATGTTGAAGGAACTCCTGCTAAACCAAGACTTAATGTTTTCAGAAGTGGAAAACATATGTATGCACAAGTTATAGATGATGTAACTGGAACAACTTTAGCTTCAGCTTCTACATTAGATAAAGATGCTAACTTAGAAGCAACTGGAAACATAGAAGCAGCTAAATACGTTGGTGCAGCAGTAGCTAAAAAAGCTCTAGATAAAAATATAAATGAAGTTGTATTTGATAGAGGTGGATATTTATACCACGGAAAAGTTAAAGCTCTTGCAGAAGCAGCTAGAGAAGCAGGACTAAAATTCTAGAAAAGGAGGTAATGGATAACGATGAAACAAAAAAGAAATCGTAAAGAATCTGAATTTAAGGAAAGAGTAGTTGGCATTAATCGTGTAACTAAAGTTGTTAAAGGTGGTAGAAACTTTAGATTTAGTGCTTTAGTTGTAATTGGAGACGAAAAAGGTAGAGTTGGCGTTGGAATGGCAAAAGCTCTTGAAATACCAGAAGCTATAGGAAAAGCTATAGAAAATGCTAAAAAACATTTAATCGAAGTTCCAATGGTAGGAACAACTATACCTCATGAAGTTTTAGGACATTTTGGAGCAGGAAAAGTATTATTAATGCCAGCTGCAGAAGGTACTGGAGTTGTTGCGAGTGGTCCAGTTCGTGCGGTTTGTGAATTAGCAGGAATAAGAGATATAAGAACTAAACGTTTAGGAACTTCTAACCCAAGAAACGTAGTTAACGCTACATTTGATGGTTTACTACAACTTAAAAAAGTTGAAGAAGTAGCTAAACTTAGAAATAAAACTGTAGAGGAAATTTTAGGTTAAGGGGGAGTATAACAATGGCTATGGTTAAAATAAAATTGGTAAAAAGCCCTATAGGGACACCAGAAAACCATAAAAGAACTGTAAAAGCTCTTGGATTTAGTAAAATTGGTCAAGTAGTAGAAAAAAATGATACCCCTCAAATTAGAGGAATGATAAATCACATAAGCTACATGGTTGAAGTAATAGACTAATTAAAGTTAAAAGAAGGAGGTGTATCTAATGAAACTAAATAATTTAAGACCTAGTGAAGGTGGAGCGGTTAAAGCTAAGAAAAGATTAGGACGTGGTATTGGTTCAGGATTAGGAAAAACATCTGGTAAAGGACATAAAGGTCAAAGAGCTAGATCTGGTAAAGGTTCTAGAATGGGATTTGAAGGTGGACAAACTCCTTTATTCCAAAGATTACCAAAAAGAGGTTTCACTAATGTATTTAGAAAACAATATGCTGAAATCAATATTAGCGATTTAGCGAAATTTGATGCTGACACTATAGTAACACCTGAATTATTGTTTAGTGAGAGATTAGTAAAAAAAGGAAAAGCAATAGACGGAGTTAAAGTTTTAGGTGACGGAGAATTAAACGTAAAACTTACTGTAAGAGCAAATAAATTTAGTAAATCTGCTGCTGAAAAAATTGAAGCTGCAGGAGGAAAGGTTGAGGTGATTTAGTATGCTATCAACCTTAAGGAATGCTTGGAGAGTTCCAGAAATTAGAAAAAAAATGTTATTTACATTTCTTTTACTATTAGTATATAGATTAGGATCCAGCATCCCTGTACCATATATGGATAAACAAGTAATAGCAGAATTATTCAATGCATCTAAGGGAGGAATACTTGATTTCCTAGATATGATGGGTGGAGGAAATTTTAGTAATTTTAGTATTTTTGCTACAAACATATATCCTTATATTACAGCATCGATAGTTATTCAACTTTTAACTATTGCTATACCAGCTTTAGAAGAAATAGCTAAAGAGGGTGAGGAAGGTAGTAAAAAAATCGCAAGATATACTAGATACCTAGGAATTGTATTAGCTTTAATACAAGCTATAGGATTTACATTTGGTATGTTTAGCTCAGCATTAACAGCAACAGGGATTTTACAACAAATGATAGTAATACTTTCATTAGTAGCAGGTACGTGTTTCTTAGTATGGCTTGGAGATATGATAACTGAAAAAGGTATAGGAAATGGTATTTCTTTACTAATTTTCATAGGTATAATATCTAGATTACCAAAAGACATGATTTTTTCAATAAAATCTGTTCAAGCAGGGAACTTAAACCCAGTTAAACTAATAATCTTCGTTGTTTTCATGATAGTTACAATAGCTTTTGTTGTAGCACTTCAAGAAGGTGAAAGAAGAGTACCAGTTCAATATGCTAAGAGAGTAGTAGGAAGAAAAATGTATGGAGGACAAAACACTCATATACCAATAAAAGTTTCTATGTCAGGAGTTATGCCTGTAATATTCGCATCATCTTTACTTGCATTTCCAGCTACAATAGCTATGTTTAGTAAGGGCGGTATGGGTCAATGGATAACTAAATACTTGACACCACAAGGAAGCGTTGGAATTTGGGTTTACTCTGTATTAAATATATTATTAATAATGTTCTTTACTTATTTCTATACAGCTATTCAATTTAATACTGTGGAATATTCTAAGAACTTGCAACAAAATGGAGGATTTATTCCTGGGATAAGACCGGGAAGACCAACTTCAGAATATTTAACAAGAACTGTAAATAGAATTACTTTCGTAGGTGGTTTAGCATTAGCTTTACTAGCATCACTACCAATAATATTATCTAAAGTACTAGGAATGAATGTGAATTTCGGAGGTACAGCAGTAATAATCGTTGTTGGGGTTGCTCTTGAAACTGTAAGACAGTTAGAAGCACAAATGTTAATGAGACACTACAAAGGGTTCTTAAATTAAGCTATAGGAGATGAAAATATGCGTTTAGTATTGTTGGGACCGCCAGGAGTTGGAAAGGGTACACAAGCATCATCTATAGTAAAGAAGTATGGTGTGCCTCATATATCAACTGGTGATATATTTAGAGCGAATATAAAAAATGGAACTAAGCTAGGACTAGAAGCTAAATCTTATATGGATAAGGGCTTATTAGTACCAGATGAGTTAGTAGTTTCCATTGTTAAAGATAGATTAGCACAAGATGATTGTAAAGATGGATTTTTGCTTGATGGTTTTCCAAGAACAATTGAGCAAGCTGATTCATTAGATCAAAGCTTATCTGAATCAGGTATAAAACTTGATAAAGTTATAAACCTAAGTGCAGATAAGGATATATTACTTGAAAGAGTAGTAGGTAGAAGAATTTGTAGGACTTGTGGTGCAACTTATCACATTAAATTTAATCCTCCGAAAGTGGATGGTATATGTGACCTAGACCAAGGAGAATTATATCAAAGAGAAGATGATACTGAAGAAACAGTATCAACTAGGATAGAAGTGTATGGGAAAGAGACAAGACCTTTAATAGATTATTATACAAATAAAGATTTACTTTTAGATATAGATGGAACTCAACCTATAGAACAGATATTTGAGATTATAGTAAAATCTCTATAATCAGAGGTGAAAAATATGGAATCAAATGTCGAAGTAAAGATTGGACAAGTTGCGAAATCTAAATCAGGTAGAGATAAAAATAGGGTGTTTCTAGTATACGAAATATTAGAAAACGATTATGTAAGTGTAGTCGATGGAAAACTTAGAAAGCTAGATAAACCAAAGAAGAAAAAGATAAAACACTTATCTTTTTATAATGATGTTATATCGGAGCTGGAAGAGAAGATTAGTAGTAATACTAGTATAAACAATGCTTATATTAGAAAACTATTAGAGCCCTTTGAATAAACTTATAATGATTTTTAATAAATAGGAGGTTCAAAATAAATGTCTAAAGAAGAACTTATTGAGGTTGAAGGTACAGTTTTAGAAGCTTTACCTAACGCTATTTTCAAGGTTGAATTGGAAAATGGCCATGTAATCTTAGGTCACATTTCGGGAAAATTAAGAATGAACTACATTAGAATTTTACCTGGTGATACTGTTACAGTGGAACTTTCACCATATGATTTAACTAGAGGTAGAATAACCTGGCGTAAGAAGTAGCAAGGAGGGAAACAAATGAAAGTTAGACCATCAGTAAAAAAAATGTGTGCAAAATGTAAAACAATAAAAAGAAACGGAAGAGTAATGGTTATTTGTGAAAATCCGAGACATAAACAAAGACAAGGTTAATCCTTGATATTATTGTAGGAGGTGTAATAATGGCTAGGATAGCAGGAGTAGATTTACCTAGAGATAAAAGGGTTGAAGTTGCTTTAACATATATATATGGTATTGGTAGACCAACATCTAATGAAATATTAGCTGCACTTAACATAAATGCAGATACTAAAGTTAAAGACTTAACTGAAGCTGAAGTTAATGAAATAAGAAGCAAAATCGATACAATTCCAGTTGAAGGGGATTTAAGAAGAGAAGTTGCTTTAAATATAAAAAGATTAAGAGAAATCAACTGTTACAGAGGGATGAGACATAAGAGAAGCCTTCCTGTAAGAGGACAAAGAAGTAAAACTAATGCAAGAACTAGAAAAGGACCTAAGAGAGGTTAAGCTAGAATTTATAGCTAAGGAGGGATTTAAGTGGCTAAGAAAAGCGTAAAAGGACGTCGTGTAGCTCGTACTAGAAGAAGAGATCGTAAAAACGTTGAGAGAGGTCAAGCTCACATAACATCAACTTTTAACAATACAATGGTAACATTAACAGATTTAAACGGAAACGTTTTATCATGGGCAAGTGCTGGTCAATTAGGATTCAGAGGTTCTAAAAAATCAACACCTTTCGCAGCTCAAGAAGCAGCTC
This sequence comes from uncultured Tissierellia bacterium, assembly GCA_946402705.1. Lineage (GTDB taxonomy): Bacteria > Bacillota > Clostridia > Tissierellales > Tissierellaceae > CAMIXG01. Next base: position 13,016 of record CAMIXG010000005.1, read on the forward strand.
AAGAAGCAGCAGAAAAAGCTATGATTCATGGTTTAAAACACGTTGAAGTATTTGTAAAAGGACCAGGTTCTGGTAGAGAAGCAGCAATCAGATCATTACAAGCAAGTGGACTTGAAGTAACTATGATTAAAGATGTTACTCCTATACCACATAATGGTTGTAGACCACCAAAGAGAAGAAGAGTTTAATTTTAAATAGCAGGAGGTGTAATTAATGGCAAGATATACAGGATCAGTTTGTAAATTATGTCGTAGAGAAGGTACAAAACTATTCCTTAAGGGAGATAGATGTTATACAGATAACTGTGCATTAAACAAAAGAAATTATGCACCAGGTCAACATGGCCAATCAAGAAAAAAATTAACTGAATATGGAATGCAGTTAAGAGAAAAACAAAAAGTTAAAAGATTTTATGGGATTTCAGAATCTCAAATGGCTAAAAACTTTTTAATTGCTGATAAAGCACAAGGAATTACAGGGGAAAATCTATTAAAAGTGTTAGAACTTAGATTAGACAATGTAGTTTATAGAATGGGATTTGCTTCTTCTAGAGCCGAAGCTAGACAATTAGTAAATCACGAACATTTCACTGTAAATGGAAAAAAACTAGATATACCATCTTACACAGTAGCTGTAGGTGATGTTATCGAAGTTAAAGATAAAAGTAAGAAAAGTGAAAAATTCAAAAATTTAATTGCTAACCATAACGGTAATACAGTAGAGTGGATAAATCTAGATAAAGATAACTTTAAAGGAACAGTGGTATCTGAACCAAGAAGAGAAAACATGGATTTAGAAATAGAAGAACACTTAATAGTAGAATTGTATTCAAGATAATGATTATATTTGAATTGAATCAGTTACCCTCGTACTTTATTAAAACTAAATCTTAAGGGGGTTAGTATTTAATGATAGAAATAGAAAAACCAATAATTGATGTATTGGAATTAGATAATGAAAACAATTATGGGAAATTCATGGTAGAACCTTTAGAGAGAGGATATGGTATAACACTAGGAAACTCTTTAAGAAGGGTACTACTTTCTTCATTACCAGGAGCTGCTGTAGCTACTGTTAAGATTGAAGGTGTAGATCACGAATTTTCAACAATTTCTGGTATACTTGAAGATGTACCAGAGCTTATCTTAAACATTAAAGGGATATCAGCTATAATGCATACGGATGAACCAGTTACTCTTATAATAGAGTCAAAAGGCGAAAAAGAAATTAAAGCTGGTGATATAATAACTGGACCAGATGTTGAAATTGTAAATAAAGATCATCATATAGCTACAGCTAATGAAGATGCTGATATTTATATAGAGTTAAAATTAGTTAAGGGTCGTGGATATGTTTTATCTGATAAAAACAAGGAAGACGGTTTACCAGCAGGAACAATTCCAATAGACTCATCTTTTACTCCAGTTAGAAAAGTAAACTTTAAAGTTGAAAACACTAGAGTAGGACAAATAACAGACTATGATAGATTAGTTTTGGAAGTATGGACAAATGGTACTATGCAACCAAAAGAAGCAACTTCATTAGGTGCAAAAATACTTAGTGAACATCTAAATCTTTTCATAAATCTTACAGACCATGTTGATGATGTAGAAATCATGGTTGAGGTAGAAGAAGATGAAAAAGAAAAGGTTTTAGAGATGACAGTAGAAGAGTTAGATCTATCTGTTCGTAGTTATAACTGCTTGAAGAGAGCATCTATTGACACTGTAGATGAACTTATATCTAAATCTATGGATGATATGATGCAAGTTAGAAACTTAGGAAAGAAATCCCTTGAGGAAATAATAGAAAAACTGGAAGAATTAGGTTTAGGCCTTAGAAAATCAGAAGATTAACAGATAAGGAGGGATAAAATGACTAAACTTAGAAAATTAGGTCGTGACACAGACCATAGATTAGCTATGCTTAGAAACCAAGTAACATCACTTTTAGAAAATGGTAGAATAGAAACTACTCTACAAAAAGCTAAAGAAACTCAAAGAATGGCAGAAAAAATGATCACTCTTGGAAAAAGAGGAGATTTACATGCTAGAAGACAAGCTTTAGCATATATATACGATGAAGATGTAGTAACTAAATTATTTGCAGAAATAGCTCCAAGTTATTCAGAAAGAAATGGTGGATACACTAGAGTATTAAAATTAGGACCACGTCGTGGTGATGCTGCAGAAATGGCTATATTAGAGTTAGTGTAGTATATAAATTTATATAAATTGATATAGTATAAGAAAAGGAGGGGATTAAGTAAAGCTTAGTCCCTTTTTATCAATTTATAATTTAAAATTTGTGATATAATTTGTAAATTTTAAATTATAAATTGAAGATAGGAGGAAATATATTGGAAAATATGATAAGTATTAACAATTTAGATTTTTCTTATAATGAAGAAGATAAGGGTGTAAAAGTTATAGATAATTTGAATATATCTGTAAAAAAAGGTGAGTTTCTAGTAATCTTGGGACATAATGGTTCAGGAAAATCAACTTTAGCAAAACTCATAAATGGACTTTTAACTCCAACAAGTGGAGATATATTAGTAGAAAATATGAATACAAAAAATCCAGAAGAGATTTGGAATATAAGAGAAAAAGCAGGTATGGTATTTCAGAATCCAGACAATCAATTAGTAGCTACCATAGTTGAAGAAGATGTAGCCTTTGGACCAGAAAATTTGGGAGTACCTTCTGAAGAAATTAGAAAAAGAGTAGACAAGGCTCTAGAGTTAGTAGAAATGAGTAAGTATAAAAAACATGCTCCTCACTTACTATCTGGTGGTCAAAAACAGAGGATTGCCATAGCGGGTATACTTGCCATGGAACCAGATTGCATAATCTTTGATGAACCAACTGCTATGCTAGATCCAACTGGTAGAAATGAAGTTATGAAAACTATAGAAACACTTAATAAAAAAGAAGAAAAGACAATAGTTTTAATAACGCATTTTATGGATGAGGCAGTTAAGGCGGATAGGGTTATAGTTATGGAAAAAGGCAGAATAGTTTTAGAGGGAACACCTAGAGAGGTATTTAGTCAGGTGGATACAATAAAAAGCTTAGGTCTGGATGTACCTCAGGTTACAGAACTGGCACATGAATTAATAAAAGAAGGTTATGATATAAGACCAGATATTTTAACAATAGAAGAGTTGGTGGATGCTATATGAATATAAAATTAGAAAAGTTAAGTTATATTTATAATCCAGAGACACCTTTTGAGAAAAAAGCTTTGGATGAAATAGATATAGAAATAGATAAAAATGAATTTATAGGTGTAATAGGCCATACAGGGTCAGGAAAATCTACTTTTGTTCAGCACTTAAATGGACTTATAAAACCTACAAGTGGAAAACTTACCATTGATGGAAAGGACATAACGGATAAGGAAACAAAGCTAACTGAGGTTAGGCAAAAAGTAGGGCTTGTGTTTCAGTATCCAGAGTATCAACTTTTTGAAGAGACTATCTATAAGGATATAGCCTTTGGTCCTGAAAACTTAAAATTAGACAAGGATGAAGTTCATAGAAGGGTTAAAAAGTCTATGGGATTAGTAGGTTTAGACTTTGAAAAAATGAAAGATAGATCACCATTTGAACTATCAGGGGGTCAAAAGAGAAGAGTTGCCATAGCAGGAGTTCTTGCCATGGAACCAAAAGTTCTAGTACTTGATGAACCAACAGCAGGACTTGATCCAAGTGGTAGAGATGAAATTCTAGAGCAGATAGATAGGCTGTATAAAGAAGGTAATATAACAATAATTTTAGTATCCCATAGTATGGAGGATGTAGCAAAACTTGCTGGAAGAGTAGTAGTTTTTTCAGGTGGTAAGATAATGTTTGATGGAGAAACTAGAGAGGCTTTTAAACACTCTAAGAAACTAGAGGAACTTAATCTAGGAGTGCCACAAATAACAAAGTTTATGCAAAAATTAAAAGAAAAAAACATACCAGTTAGAGATGATGTTTTAACTGTTGAAGAAGCAAAAATAGAAGTGCTAAAGTATTTAAGGGGGAAAGCAAATGATTAAAGATATAACAATTGGTCAGTATTTCCCAGGAAATAGTTTTGTACATGAACTAGATGCTAGAATAAAGATACTGATATCTTTCCTATTTATAATAACCTTATTTTTTATAGATAGTTTTGTACCATATTTATTCGTATTAGGATTTATACTACTTGTAGTTAAAGTATCTGATGTACCAATTAAGTTTATAGTAAAGGGATTAAAGCCCTTAATGTATATTATAGTATTTACCTTTTTCATCAATGTATTTTTAACACCTGGAACAGTTTTATTTCAGTTTGGTTTTCTAAAGGTAACAGAAGAAGGTTTATATCAGGCCATATTTATGGCTTTAAGACTAGTATTTTTAGTAGCTGGTACGTCAATTTTAACCTTAACAACATCTCCTATATCACTTACAGATGGGATAGAAAAACTCTTAAGCCCTTTTAGGAAAATTGGAGTTCCAGCACATGAACTTGCAATGATGATGACTATAGCCTTAAGATTTATTCCAACTTTATTGGAAGAAACTGATAAAATAATGAAGGCTCAAATGGCAAGAGGAGCTGATTTTGAATCAGGTAATATAATAAATAGAGGTAAAGCTTTAGTACCCCTATTAGTACCCTTATTTATAAATGCTTTTAGAAGGGCGGAAGAACTTGCCATAGCTATGGAAGCTAGATGCTATAGGGGTGGAGATAATAGGACAAGATTAAATGAACTAAAAATAGATAAAAAAGATATAGTGACCCTAGTTTTAGTAATTGGATTTTTTGGAATTATAATAGCAATGAGGTATATATGAATATAGCATTAATAGTGGAATATGATGGTACTAACTTTGCAGGGTGGCAGGCACAACCCAATAAAAGAACTGTAGAAGAAGAACTTAGAAAATCTTTAGAAATGGCAACTGATGAGAAGATTGAACTTATATCGGCTGGTAGAACAGATAGAAAGGTACATAGTTTTGGTCAAGTTGTGAATTTCCATACAAATCGTGAGATACCACCAGAAAATTATAAGTCCTTAATGGACTATCTACTTCCAAATGATATAAGTATAAAGGATTCATTTAGGGTTAGTGATGATTTTCATGCTAGATTTGATGCTAAAAAAAGACAGTATAGATTTGTAGTATATAATAGGGAGCTGCCAAATGCTATCTACAGAAATTATTCATATCATTTTAAGTTTAAGGTAGATATGGAAAATATGATAAGGGCTTCTAAGTATCTGATAGGAACCCATGATTTTACATCATTTAAGCTAGCTAGTAACAACTTGATAAATCCAATTAGAACAATAGAAAAAATAGATATTGAAAAAGATGGAGATTTCATATACTTTACAATATTGGGAAATGCTTTTTTACACAATATGGTTAGAATAATAGTAGGTACACTATTAAACATTGGTGGGGGTAAATTAAAGGCAGAGGATATGAAGGAAATACTTGAGTCAAAAGATAGGCAAAGAGCAGGTATAACAGCAGGAGCAGAGGGTTTGTTTTTAGAGAAAGTTTTTTACTAAAATATGATAAAATCCTTATAAAACCGTTGACATATGATGTCTTTTATAATAGAATTAGTTAGAGTGTTTTAAAACCAACCCCGGAGTTTTAAAATGGCTGAAAAAATAAATTTATACACTGATACAAGGAGGGAAAGCAATGAAAAGTTTCATGGCTAAAACAGATGAAATAAATAGAGAATGGTATGTTATCGATGCTACTGACAAAGTATTAGGTAGACTAGCATCAGAAATAGCTACTATTTTAACTGGAAAACAAAAAACAATATATACTCCACACGTAGATACTGGAGATTATGTAATAGTAATAAATGCAGATAAAATAAAATTAACAGGTAATAAAATGCAACAAATGAATCATGTATATCATACAGGATATCCAGGTGGACTTAAAAAAGTTCCATATGAAAGATTAATAGAAGAAAAACCTGAAAGAATTATTGAATTAACAGTTAAAGGCATGTTACCTAAATCAAGCTTAGGTAGAAAAATGGCTAAAAAATTAAAAGTATATAAAGGTGCTGAGCACAATCACGAAGCTCAACAACCAAAAGTATACGAAATATAGGTAAAGGAGGACTTTAAGTGGCTAATATACAATATAGAGGAACAGGAAGAAGAAAAACTTCTGTTGCAAGAGTAAGATTAATACCAGGTAATGGTAAAATTACTGTAAACAATAAAGATATAGAAGAATATTTCAACTCTGAAATATTAAAAATGACTATAAAAAATCCATTAATAATATCAGAAACAACTAATAAATTTGATGTTATAGTAAATGTTTTTGGTGGTGGACATACAGGTCAAGCTGGAGCTATAAGACACGGAATATCTAGAGCATTACTTGAAGCTGATGCAGAATTAAGACCTATACTTAAAAAAGCAGGTTTCTTAACAAGAGATTCAAGAATGAAAGAAAGAAAGAAATACGGACTTAAAAAAGCAAGAAAATCTCCACAATTCTCAAAGAGATAATGGATTTAAAAACCAGGTACATTTGTACTTGGTTTTTTTGTTTTTTATAAATTATCTGATAAAATGGTAGGTGGGAGGGATATTAATGTTTAAAGAGATGCGAAAAGTAGAAAAAGCTCTTGGACATGTGGATGTTTCAAACTTACTACTAAAGACTAAATATGGAATTCTATCTGTGATACAAGATAATAAATATCCTTATGGAATACCATTAAATTTTGCATATAACAAAGATAATATCTACTTTCTAAGTGAAAAAGAAGGACATAAAAAAGATTCAATTAACAATAATGATAAAGTATCTTTCACTGTGGTGAGTGGAGAAGATGAGAATGAAAGTGTAATTTTATTTGGCAGGGCAAAAGAGATTTTCGATGATGAAAAACTTGAGGCTGTGAAATTATTATTACAAAAACATTCACAAAAAATGCAAGATTTCGCAGCTGCCAATCAAGATGCAATAAAGAGATCTTGTAAAAATTTATCAGTTTTTAAGATACAAGTAGAACATAAGACAGGCAAATATGGAGGATAACTCATAAGGGGCGATAAGATGTTTAACAAGATGAGAAGAGAAGAGAAAATGATGACTAAGGAAGAGGCTGAAAAAAACTTAAAAGAGGCTGATTATGGTATATTGGCGTTATTACAAGATAATGGATATCCATATGGAGTACCTTTAAATTTTGCCTATGCAGATGGTGTTATATATTTTCATGGTGCAAAAGAGGGAACTAAAAATAGGTCTATAGATGCCAATTCTAAAACCTCATTCACAATCGTAAATTATTATAATATATTAGGTAATAAATTTGATACAGAATATGATTCTGTAATAGCTTTTGGAAAATGCTCAGAAATCTTTGATGAAGAAAAACTAGAAGGCTTAAAAGAAATGTTAAAAAAATATTCAAATGAATTTATGGAGTCAGGAATGAAGTATATAAAAGCTTCTGGAGATAAGACTTCAGTATTTAAATTGGAAATAGAACACATAACAGGAAAAATTGGAAGATAGATTGTAATCATTACAAAAATATTATGGTTGCAAAAAATATCCATTGTGATATAATTAATTATGTAGTGATTTAGATTACACTCAAATAATAATAGTTGATATAAACAAGATCTTATAATAGTATTATAGGAGAATTATTATTGAAGTGGGGTGTAATATGAAAAGAAAATATCTTATAATATATTCTGTAATAGCAATAATAATACTGGGATTTATAGGTTATAACATCAAGGAATCCAGTTTGGGATATGCTTTTGATGAGCCACTTATATCCAGTATTAGTACATTTAGAACCGAGAGTTTAACTTTGTTTATGAAGGGTGTAACTTTTTTAGGTTCTGGAGAGTTTTTAATATTTTTGGGTATATTATTATCTGTCTATATTTATAAAAAACTTGATAAATCATATATATTTTTAGTACTTAATTCTTTGCTAATAAGTTTTGGAGCAAATGCTCTGCTGAAAAACTATTTTGGGCGTATTAGACCTATTAAATATATGATTATAGAACAAGGTGGATATAGTTTTCCAAGTGGACATTCTATGGTCTCTATGAGCTTTTATATAACACTTACTTATATAATTTGTAGAAACACAAAAAATCTATTATTAAAGAAGATGATTGGTCTAGTCAATGGGCTACTTATATTTTTAATAGGGTTTAGTAGAATATACTTAGGAGTACATTGGCCTACAGATGTCATTGTAGGTTTTTTAATGGGACTAGGTGTAGCAGCTTGGGGCATTTATATTTTAGAGGATAGAGGTAATATATGAGAAGAATAAGAAATTTGATAACAATTGGATTAATAGCATTGGTGATAATATTACTGATAAATTTTATTCCTAAGTTAAAAATAACAGAAAATAAACAAACTCTTAGTAGCACTGTTGAACAGAATGTTGAAAATTTAATGGAACTAACTACAGTTAAATATAACTATACTAATTTGGCTGAATACGATAATAATTTAGAAATAAGTGGTTTTACTATACCCTTTACTAATAAAACATTTTTAGTAAAGTACAATGGGTATTTAAAGGCAGGTTTTACAGATATAAAGATAGATGTAAAAGATGAAAAAACGGCTGTTGTAAAACTAGGAGAACCTAAAATATTAGATAATGTTATAAATGAAGAAGATGTATACTTTTATAATGAGAAAGATTCTGCTTTTAATAGGCTTAATTTTGATGAACTATATACTGTTCTAAAAGAAGAAAAGGTTAATGCTGAAAGAGAAGCTATAGAAAATGGTTTTTTCAATGATACTGAAAAACAAGCTAAGTTAATAATAACAACTTTTTTAGAAACATTAAAATTTGAAGAGGTAATTTTTCAATAAGCTTTAAAATCTATGCTTATATAGATTTTATTATAAATCTAAAATAATTAAGGGGGAGTTTTAAATGATGAACGCAATGACTGCAGGTAATTTAAGATCTGCTTTTGGTGGAGAAAGTATGGCTCACATGAGATATAGAATATGGGGAGCGCAAGCAACTAAAGATGGTTTTGCAAATGTAGGAAGATTATTCCAAGCTACATCTGATGCAGAACAAGTACATGCTACTTTACATTTTAAAGCTTTAAAAAACGAAGGCGGAGACCATAGTGTAACTGCTGGAGGTGGATTTGGAGAAGGAACAACTTCTGAAAATCTACAAGGTGCAATCGATGGAGAATTATTCGAAGTTGAACAAATGTACCCAACATATATAGAAGTTGCTAAATTACAAGAAGAAGATGAAGCTGTAAGAGCTATGAAATTTGCTATAGCTGCTGAAAAAGTACATGCTGAGTTATTTACAGAAGCAAAAACTGCTGTAGATGCTGGAAAAGATCTTGAAGCTAAAGTTATAGAATTATGTCCAGTTTGTGGATTTATAACTCTAACTGGAGAAGAAGATGCTTGTCCAATCTGTGGAGCAAAAAGAGAAAAATTTGTAGCATACTAATTAATATAATATAATAGAATAATATATTAACAAAACACCTTAGGTTATCCTAAGGTGTTTCTGTGTTGAGGTGATTTTATGTTTTTAGAAGTTATATGTATTGCCCTACTTGTATACCTAGTTAAGGGTGGTAAATTATCAAAATTAATAGACTTGGATATAAAAAAAGCAGCTTTAATCTACCTATTATTATTTTTAAATTTAGGTATGCTACTTGTCTACTATAGGACAAATTTTATTTATAAGGAATATTTACCTTATCTCAATATATTAATCTATTTGATATACATAAGTCTTTTACTTTATAATATAAAATTAAAAGGTGCTAAAATTTTATTAGTTGGAACTATACTTAATTTTATACCACTTTTATTTTATAGAGGGAAGATGCCAGTAGATATTGTAGCCCTTGAAAAAATAGGTGCATATCCTGAAATTGAGTTATTATTTCAAGATAAGGTGCTTACACACTGTCTACTAAACTTAGATAGTAAAATTAAATTATTTTCAGACTTTATAGCTATTGGAAAACCCTATTTTTTTCCTAAGGTTATAAGTATAGGAGACATATTTTTAGCTATAGGTATATTTATGTTTATCTATAGCAGGACAAAAGATTTGAAAGAGGAATAAAATGAAAAATGGATATAAGTTATTACTTTTAATGATTTTCATACTAGTATTTTCTGGTGGAATACTAGGAGCATATCTAGGACATAAACAAAGCTTAGAGATAGAAAAACTAGAAAACAGTATAATAGAGAATAAGCTTACTAGAGAAGAAGTTAGGCTCTTAGAAGATAAAGAAGACCCTAAAATTGAAACAAAGAAATCAGAAGAGATTAGTATCATAGCAGCAGGAGATATAATGTTTCACATGCCACAAGTTAAGGGAGCCTATAAAAATGGCAGTTATGATTTTAAAAACAGTTTTAAGTATATTAAGGATATTTTGGCTGAGGGAGACTTAAAAATAGCAAATTTGGAAACTACAACTGCTGGAAAAAACCTAGGCTATAGTGGATACCCTAGATTTAATAGTCCAGATGAAGTAGTTAGGGATATAAAGGACTGTGGTTTTAATCTTTTAAATATCAATAATAATCATTCTCTAGATAAGGGGAAGCAGGGACTAATTTCAACTATTGATAATTTAAATAGAAATGAAATCAAGTATATTGGAGCAAATTATGAAAATCAAGATAAGTATATTATAGAAGAAATAAGGGGAGTAAGGCTTGGAATTTTATCTTATTCTTATGGTTATAATGGACTTGAGGGCAACTATAGTAAAAGTGAATTAGCTAGTGTTATAAACAAATTAGATGAGAAAAAAGTTAAAGAAGATATAGATTTCATAAAAGGAAAGGTAGACATGGTTATTGTCTATGTTCATTGGGGAAATGAATATAAAACTGAGCCAAGTGATAATCAAGTGAATTGGGCAGAAAAGATGATGAGTTTTGGAGCAGATATAATCCTTGGATCCCATCCCCATGTAGTTCAAAAGAGTGATAAGATTAATCAGGATGGTAAAAATAAGTATGTGGTTTATTCAATGGGCAATTTTATATCAAATCAAAACTATCAATCTACAAAGTCTAATTATGTTAAGGACGGACTTATGGTAAAACTAGTCTTGGAAAAGGATTTTGAAACTGGTAGGGTTGATATAAAAAATATAGATTACATTCCAACTTGGACCTATAAATACAACTTAAATGGACGGACAAACCATGAAATAATACCAATAGAAAAAGCATTAAATGGAGAAATAAAAATATATAATAAAGATGTTGTAGAATTAGAACTTAAAAACTCATATAATAGAACTATGGGTATAATAAATAAAAATTAAAGGTGTGGTATTTTGAATTTTTTTAAAGACATGTTTTTAAATGTAGGAATAAGAGATATTATAGATATTTTAATAGTGGCGGTTCTTTTTTATAAACTTTTTTCACTTATAAAAGAAACTAGGGCTGAGCAGCTTATGAAGGGGATAGTTGCATTTTTTGTTTTTGCAAAGGTTAGTGAAATCCTAAAATTGTATACTATAAACTGGATACTTGAAAAAACTATGACAGTTGGAGTTATAGCTATACTTATTATGTTTCAGCCAGAGCTTAGAAGAGGACTTGAGCATTTGGGAAGATCAAGATTCTTTACTAAGTCTTTACTTGATATTAGGGCAGAGAATATGAATAAAAAAGTAGATGAAATAGTAAATGCTGCAGCCTCATTATCAAGACAGAAAATTGGAGCTTTAATAGTATTTGAAAGAGAGACAGGACTTAAGGATATAATAGAAACTGGAACTAAAATAGAAGGTTTGGTATCAAGTGATTTACTTATAAATATATTTATACCAAATACTCCATTACATGATGGGGCAGTTATAATAAAGGACGATATAATAAAGGCAGCAGCTTGTTTTTTACCTCTTACTGAAAATAAAAATTTGAGTAAGGAACTTGGAACTAGACATAGGGCAGCACTTGGAATATCTGAGCGTTCAGATATATTAGCTGTGGTTGTATCAGAGGAAACGGGAGCTATATCTGTAACAGAAAATGGTGAAATATCAAGATACATCGACACCCAAACATTAAAACAAATACTAACTAATATGTATAATAAAAAGGAAAAGAATGAAGAAAAAATGGCAAATTGGGGGAATAAAGATGATGAACAAAGAGAAGAAGAAGAGTGATTTAACTTTAAAAATATTTGCATTATTAATTGCCATTTTGATGTGGTCCTATGTAATGAATGAGGTTAATCCAGAAATTGTTAGACAATATCCTAATATAGATTTGGAATTTAGCAATATAGAATCTTTAGACAAGGAAGGACTTAAATTAATGAGTCCTCAAGAATCAAAAGTAGCAGTTAAAATAGCTGGGAAAAAAAGTGATATGGATAGTTTTTCATCTAAGAATATAAAGGCTCTTGTAGATTTAAGTGGATACACTGAGGGTCAGATGAAGGTGCCAGTTAAGGTAAGCCTTGATAATCAGATGAATAGTATTCAAATAGTAGATTATGAACCAAAAGAGGTTATGATAACTTTTGATAAGTTTGTAACAGTAGAAAAAAATATAACAGTTAGGACTACAGGTCAATTACCAAATACTTATGTTTTAGATGATATTGTAATAAAACCAGAGACAGTTCTTTTAAAAGGACCAAGATCTTATACAAAAGAAGTGGCAGAAGTTTTAGCCTATATAGACTTAGAGGGTAAAAAGGCAAATGGTAAAACTACAGCTCAAATTAGAGTCTTGGATGATCAGGGAAATGATTTAGTTGGTATTGAAAAAGATCCAAAGACAGTTTCAGCAAATATAAATATTAAGAGGGCTAAGGAAGTTAAGATTCAGCCAAAACTTAATAAGGCTCTACCAGAAGGCATGAGTGTAAATGATATAATAGTGAGTCCAAGCAAGATACAATTAAAAGGTGATGAATCAGTCTTAGATTTAGGGTATATAGAAACTACGGAAGTAGATGTAGATAAATTACTTGAAAACAAACCTATTAAAGTGGATTTACTATTACCTAAAAATATAGAAAAACTTAATCCTAAGGAAAATATAACAGTAGCCTTAAACAAAAAGACGGAAATAGAAAAAACTATAAAATTTGAAAAAAAACCAGTAGAAGTTAGGAATTTAGAAACTGGACTAAAGGTAGATACTGTAATGGAACAAGATATACAACTTGTGATTAAGGGGGATAATGCAGAAAAAGTAACAGCTAATGACTTTAAATTTTATGTAGACTTAAAAACATTGGAAGAAGGAATATATGATGTACCACTTGAAATAGATGTACCAGTAGGAGTAGAAATTGTAAACTTTACGCCTAAAACATTGAAAGTAAAATTGTCTAAACCTTAAAATTTTCAAATTAAACGAGGAGGATATATTATGATTAGAAACTTTGATGAATTATTAGAGCTGGCAAAGAAGGGTGAAAAGAAAAAAATATCAGTAGCTGCAGCTAGTAGTGAAAGTGTTTTAAAAGCAGTTAAAAATGCTACAGAACTCGGCCTAGTAGAGCCTATACTTGTAGGAAAAGAAGATGAAATAAAAACTATAGCTAAAAATATAGACTTTGATTTGGAAAATCTATCTATAATAAATATAGAAGATGATACTCAGGCAGCCATAGAGGCTACAAAGTTGGTATCAGAGAAAAAGGCTGATATCTTAATGAAGGGGATACTTTCTACAAATGTTATATTAAAAGAAGTTTTGAATAAGGAGTATGGACTTAGAACAGGCAAGCCTTTATCTCAGGCAGTTTTATTTGAAATACCAACCTATCATAAAATGTTTATAGGTACAGATTTTGCCTTTAATATAGCACCAGATTTAGAAACTAAAAAACATATAATAGAAAATGGTGTAGAATTAATGCATGCCATAGGGCTTGAAAAACCAAAAGTAGCAGTTCTGGCAGCAGTAGAAAAAGTAAATCCTAAAATGATAGCTACTTTAGATGCAGATGCACTTACTAAGATGAACGAAAGCGGAGAAATAAAAGACTGTATAGTTTATGGACCACTAGCTATGGATAATGCAATATCCATGGAGTCCTGTAAGATAAAAGGTATAACTAGTGAGGTAGCAGGAGATGCAGATATACTTTTAGCTCCTACCTTAGAGGCTGGAAATATCTTATATAAAACTCTAACCTTCTTAGGCAAGGCAAAATCAGCAGGAATTGTTCTTGGGGCTAGTGCACCAATAATAATCACATCTAGAGCAGATACATCAGTAGATAAATTTAATTCAATAGTACTAGCTACAATATTAGCTAACAAGTAAGATAGTCCAGTCTATGACTGGACTATCTTACTTACATAGAGGTGATAGGATGAAAATACCAGTAGAAATACAGGAAATAGTAGCTTTAGTAAAAAAAAATAATGAAGAAATATATTTAGTTGGAGGGGCGGTTAGAAACTTTTTACTAAAAAAGGATATAAATGATTACGATTTAACCACTTCAGCTTTACCAGAAAAAATAGAGGAGATTTTTTCAGACTATAAAACTATAGATATAGGAAAGAAGTTTGGAACTATTTTACTTTTATATAAGGGATATAGGGTTGAAATAACTACTTTTAGAAAAGATGGACTTTATAAGGATGGTAGAAGACCAGAAAAGATTGAGTTTTCAAGGTCTCTTAGGGAAGATTTAGAAAGACGAGATTTTACAATAAATGCCATGGCTATGGATGAAGGTCTTGTGATAGATTATTTTAAGGGAAGAGAATACCTTAAAAACAAACTTATAAAAACTGTAAATAATCCGGATTTAAGATTTCAAGAAGATTATCTTAGAATTTTAAGGGCTATAAGATTTGCAGCTCAGCTAGATTTCAAGATAGAAGATGAAAGCTATGAGGCAATAATTAGGAATAGGGAGAAAATAGTAACAATTAGCAAGGAGAGAATTAGGGATGAACTATTTAAACTTTTATTATCTCCTAATCCAGTTTATGGATTGGAGCTACTTAGAAAAACAGGGATTTTAAAAATTATACTTCCAGACATAGATGCTATGGTGGACTTTGACCAGGAGAGTAGACATCATGATTTTAATTTGTATGAACATACTTTAAGGGTTGTAGGAAATACTAGGCAGGACTTAGAACTTCGTCTGGCAGCCCTATTTCATGATTTGGGAAAACTTGAGACAAAAATTAGGGGAGAAGATGGAGAGGCCCACTATTATGGTCATAATGAAAATAGCCGAGATATGGCAATAAAGATACTCAAAAATTTTAATACTGATAAAACTACTGTTGAAAATGTAGCGAACTTGGTTTATTATCATATGATTAATAATAAGTATTTTAAGGACAAGGGGATAAAACGACTTATAAATAAGCTTGGAGACGAAAATATATATAAACTAATAGAGCTTCAATTAGCAGATAGAAAATCTTGTAGCCTAACATACCAAGATAATGAAGATATAATTTGCATGAGGGGAAAAATAGAGACTATACTAGCTAGTCAGACAGTATATAATCAAAAACAATTAGCCATAAATGGTAATGATGTGATAGAATTAGGATATAAAAAAGGGATTTTAATAGGAGAGATTTTATCATTTGTCCTAGATCTTGTACTTGAAGATGAAAAGCTAAATGAAAGAGAAATTCTAATAAATATAATACAGGAGCAGTTTAAGGATAGGAGAGAAGAGTAGTGGGAAAATTATTTGGAACTGATGGAATAAGAGGTGTAGCAAACAGAGATTTAACACCAGAATTGGCATTTAAAGTAGGAAGGGCAGCATCATATGTACTAGGGAAAAATAGAAGTGGAAAAATAGTCATAGGAAAAGATACTAGATATTCTGGGGATATGTTAGAGTCAGCCCTTATAGCAGGAATAGTATCAATGGGAATAGATGCAGTCAAGCTTGAAATAATACCAACTCCTGCCATAGCTTATTTAACTAGAGAAGAAAAAGCTCTAGCAGGTATTGTAATTTCAGCATCCCATAATCCAGGAGAATATAATGGAATTAAAATCTTTAATGAAAAAGGATTAAAACTTACAGATGAGATAGAAGAAGAGATAGAAAATATAATATTAAATGATATAGAGATAGAAACCAGACCAATAAAAGATGAAATTGGAAAAATAAGTACCCTAGAAGATGGACCAGAGATATATTTAAATTATCTTATAGAGAAAATAGGAGTAGATTTAAGCGGGAAAAAAATAGCTATGGATTGTGGTAATGGAGCACTTTACAAGATAGGACCTAAGGCTATAGAAAAACTTGGTGGAAAGGTTGTAGCTATTAATACAGAACCAAATGGTATGAATATAAATGATAATTGTGGTTCTACAAATCCGCATATGATTCAGGAACTTGTAGAAAAAGAAAAGGCTGATATAGGTATATCATTTGATGGCGACGGAGATAGAATTATAGCCTGTGATGAAAAAGGACAGCTAATAGATGGAGATCATATTTTAGCTATACTAAGTGAGCACTTAAGAGGGCAAGGTAAATTAAAGGACAATATGGTAGTTGGAACTGTTATGACCAATATGGGACTTGATGAGTATTTAGAAGCCAAGGATATGAAAATTGTAAAAACAAAGGTAGGAGATAGATATATCCTAGAAGAGATGCTGGATAAGGGATATAGTCTTGGTGGAGAACAATCAGGACATATAATAATACTAGATTACAATACAACTGGAGATGGACTAGCTACAGGACTAGAACTTTTAAAAGTTGCATCTGAATCAGATGAACTGCTTTCAAACTTAAATGCTTTGATGAAAAATTATCCTCAAGTTTTAGTTAATGCAAAAGTGAAGCCTGAACTTAAGTATGAATATGAGAATGAAGCAAGTATAGTAGAGGCTATAAAACAGGTAGAGGACGAATTTCATGGCAAGGGAAGGGTTTTAATAAGACCATCTGGAACAGAGCCTTTAGTTAGAGTTATGATAGAATCTAAGGTTGGAGATATAGATAGAATAGCAAAAGATTTGGCAGACTTAATAGAAGCTAAAATAGGATAGTAAAAATAGAGGTGATTGGATTGTTTAAAATAATAGCAGGTAGTAGTTGTGATTTAACTAAAGAAATGCAGGAAGAACTTGATATAACATTAATTCCATTCAAAATAGATTTAGATGGAAAAGAATTTGTAGATGGTAAAAACTTAGATTTAATCAATATGATAGATGTAATGAATGGGAGCAAGGAAGTAAAAACAGCCTGCCCAGCACCAGGAGATTTTTTGGCTGCCTATGAAGGTGATGAAGATGTTTTTGTAGTGACTATATCTAAAAATTTAAGTGGAGCCTATAGTTCGGCTTTAGTAGCTAAGGATATGATGTTAGAAAAAAATCCAGATAAAAAGATACATATATTTGATTCTAAATCAGCAAGTGCTGGAGAAACTTTAATAGCCCTAAAGCTAAAAGAAGAGATAGATAAGGGACTAAGTTTTGAAGAAATCGTTGAAAATATGAACAAATATATAAATGAAGTTAAGACATTTTTCATTTTAGAAAGTTTAAATAACCTTATAAAAAATGGAAGAATATCTAAAGCATCTGGTTTAATCGCTAATGTTTTAAACTTTAAGCCAATAATGCAAGATGATGGAGATGGAAATATAAGCCTATATGAAAAAGTTAGGGGAACTAAAAAAGCATTTTCAAAACTTGTAGAAGCTATAAAAGAGAGAGGCAAGAGTACAGATGGCATAAGACTTGTTATAACACATGTAAATGCCTTAGATAGAGCTATGGAATTGAAAGAAGAAATAAGTAAAAATTATAATTTAAAGGAAATAATAGTAGTTCAAACCGCAGGACTTTGCAGTACTTATGCAGATGATGGTGGAATAGTCTTAGCTTACTAAACAAAAGAGGAGTTTTAGCAATGAGAATAGCAGTAGCAATGAGTGGTGGAGTAGACAGTTCAGTGGCAGCTCATATTTTAAAAGAAGAGGGTCATGATGTATTTGGCATAACAATGGCAGTAATTCCAGGATATTCTGACCAGGCTAAGCAAAGGACAGAAGATATAATAGCAGATGCAAGAAAAGTTGCAGAAACTTTAGGAATAGAGCATCATGTATTGGATTTAAGAGAGAACTTCCAAAAGGAAGTAATAGATTACTTTACAAGTGAGTACAAGTCAGGTAGGACACCAAATCCATGTGTTATGTGTAATAGAAAGATAAAATTTGGAGATTTGTTTGATGAGGCGAGAAGACTTGGAGCAGAGTATGTAGTAACAGGGCATTATGGAAAGATAGAAAAAGATGAAAAGGGTCAAAGTCTTTTGAAAAAAGCAGGAGATGAAAAGAAAGACCAAACATATTTTTTATATAATATAAAAAAGGAAAATTTAAATTATATTATGATGCCGCTTAAAGACTATACCAAGGACCAAGTTAGAAAAGTAGCAGCAGATATAAATCTTAAAATATCGGAGAAACCTGATAGTGAAGAAATTTGCTTTATACCCCATGAAGACCATGCAAGATTTATAAGGGAAGATTTACATGAAGAATCTTTACCAGGAGATTTTGTAGATACTGATGGAAATATAATTGGAAGGCATAAGGGACTAATACACTATACAATAGGACAAAGAAAAGGGCTTGGTATTGCAGTTGGAAGAAGAATCTATGTAGTTGATATTCTGCCAGAGAAAAATCAAGTCGTAATAGGGGATGAACCAGATATATTTAAGTCCAAATTATATGCTACAGATATAAATCTTATATCTATAGATACTTTACCAGAAAAACTAGAAGTAAAGGCAAAAATAAGATCAACTGCCAAGGAAGATGATGTAATAGTTACTCCTTATAAAGATGGAATGCTTGTAGAGTTTTTAAAACCACAAAGAGCAATTACAAAAGGACAGGCAGTAGTTTTATATGATGGTGATATTATAGTAGGTGGAGGAATAATAGAAACTGTATATTAGTAGAAAAATCAGAAAATCAAGAGAAAAACTCAATAATAGAAGGCATATGTCAAATACCCTTAACACTTTAAATATAGGTGTTAGGGGTATTTTTACCATAAAATAAAAAATGAAAACTACATATGTAAACCAATCGATGAAACCTTTAGAATTTACCCGTTTGTCAATAAAGTTTTATAATAGTCATTAAAAAAGCATAAAAAAATGGCGAATATCCTTATAGAAAATTTGATAAACAGACAAAAGCTATAGTAATATAGACCTAGGAGGGGTAGGTTATGGATATTCAAAGAGAGATTGAAAAAAAACACTACTACAATCGAGAAAATAAAATTGACTTCTTATTAAACTTAGACGATACTGAATTTACAATTGATAAAAAAGCATATGCACTTCAAAAAGTTAGTAAGATAGAAGATGAACTAAACAAAGATATAATGGACTTTACTTATGATGAAATTGAATATACTATGAAACATTTGGAGTATAGACATATAATGAATTTAAATTTAGCTTTAGAAACATTTGTTGAGTATGTTGATTATTTGGGAAAAAGTAAAAATAATTTATATAGAAAGTATAAGAGGAAAAATGGTGAAAGTTTACAAAAATATGTTGTGGACTTAAAACTAGAAAAATATTTTTCAGAAGATAAGTTGGATAAACTATTAAATGAAATAGAAACTAACAGAGAAAAGGGTCTAATACTTGCACTATATGAAGGTATAAGAGGAAAACATTTATATGAGCTTAGAACCTTAAAAGTTGAAAATATAGATGAAATCAATAAGATGGTCAAGGTTATGGATTATGATAAAACTGAAAGATATGTTGAGATATCTGATAAATTAATAGAATTATTATTTTTGATAGATAAGGAAGAATCAGTTGTACTTAAAGATGACAAAAGATATAGGGAAAGATATTTTGAAACAACACCATATGTATTTAGAAGTGCAGAGTACTTAAGTGTAGTTAGAAATATAGATGGAGAAGATATAGTTAGTAATCATACTATAAATAGTATCTTTAAATCCATACAGAAAACCTATCAAGATTGCAAATACTTAACACCAGTATCACTTGTAAATAGTGGTATATATAATAGAATATTGAAAGAATACTCCATGGGTAAAATTGATTTAAACTATAGGGGTATACAAAAAGTTTTAGAGGAATATGGATTTAGTAAAAGTGGAGTTTATGGATGGATTAGAAAAGTTAATGACCTATTAGAAAGACTAGGCAGTTTAAAAGTCATGGAAGAAGATTCGTTCAAAGAACTATTACTAAACTAGTAGGAGTTACTTGGAGAAAAAATAATAGTAAAACAGCTTATATTTTTAAATTATAGGCTGTTTTTTTCTATATAAAACATAATAAAAGATATTTTTTAAACTAATTCATAATTATTGTAAATAGTGGCCTTTGCTTAATTGACAAGAATTTAATGAATGTTATAATTAATATTGTGAAAATAAATGAGAACAAATTACGAAATTAGATGGAGAAAGATAAGTTTAATTCATTAGAAATTAATGCGTAAAGTTGTGTAAATACTTACTTATGTGCTATACTTATAGGATATGGAAACAAGTAAAAAAGAAAACAAATTTAGGGGGAAGTATAAATGGCAGTTATAGAAAAAAAAGAAAATAATAGAGTGGAAATGAGTTTTGAAATATCATCAGATGAGTTTAAAAAAGCTTTAAATGAAGCATATATAAAAAATAGAAAATATTTTGCAATTCCAGGATTCAGAAAAGGAAAAGCACCTAGACAAATAATTGAAATGAATTATGGAAAAGATGTATTTTTTGAAGATGCTGTAAATATAGCATTACCAGATGCTTATGTAGCAGCTATAGAAGAATTAGAAATTGAACCAGTTGATCAACCAACTGTAGATATACCAGGAGAAATAGAATTAGGTAAAGATATTTTAGTTAAAATTTCAGTAGATGTAAAACCAGAAGTTAAACTTGGCGATTATACAGCACTTGAAATAGAAAAAGCTGATAGAGAAGTAAGCGAAGATATGATAGATGCTAAACTTCAATCAGTACAAAATATGAATGCAAGACTTATAAATGCTAATGATAAAGAAGTTGAAAAAGGACATGTTCTAACAATAGACTTCTCAGGATCAGTAGATGGAGAAAAATTTGAAGGTGGAACTGCTGAAGGATATGAATTAGAAATTGGTTCTGGATCTTTTATACCAGGTTTCGAAGATCAATTAGTGGGTAAAAAAGTTGAGGAAGAAGTAGAAGTAAAAGTAACTTTCCCAGAAGAATACCATGAAGAATCATTAGCTGGTAAAGATGCAATATTTGAAGTAAAGGTAAATGAAATAAAAGCTAAAGAACTACCAGTATTAGATGACGAATTTGCTAAAGATGTTAGTGAATTTGACACATTGGAAGAATACAAAAATAGCATTAGAGAAGAACTTGTAGAAAATGCAAACAAAAATGCTGATGCAGAAGAAGAAAATAAGATGGTAGAAGCTATAGTAAAAGTATCAGAAGTAGAAATTCCAAACGGAATGATAGAATCTCAAATTGATACAGAAGTTAGAGAATTTGCTCAAAAAATGCAAATGCAAGGACTTTCTATAGATCAATACTATGAATTTACAGGAACAACAGAAGAAATGTTAAGAGAACAAATGAAAGAAGCTGCTAGTGAAAGAGTTAAAGGTGATTTAGTTCTTGAAGCAATAGCAAAAGCTGAAAATATAGAAGTAACTGAAGAAGATAAAATCGAAGAACTTAAAGAGATAGCTAAAATCTACAAACAAGAAGATGAAGAAAAATTTGTAGAAGATATGAAAAAGGGAGACTTATCTTTCCTAGATCAAGCTCTAACTAATCAAAAAGTTATAGACTTCTTAAAAGGAAAGGTAACAATTAAATAGGAGGGATTGACTATGTTAGTACCTATGGTCGTTGAACAAACTAGTAGAGGTGAAAGATCTTATGATATATATTCTAGATTATTAAAAGAAAGAATAATATTTTTAGGATCAGAGGTAAATGATGTAACTGCTAATTTAATAGTAGCACAACTTTTATTTCTAGAAGGAGAAGATCCTGATAAGGATATTCAATTATATATAAATAGTCCTGGTGGATCTATAACAGCTGGATATGCTATATATGATACAATGCAGTATATAAAAGCAGATGTATCCACTATATGTGTAGGACTCGCAGCTAGTATGGGAGCATTTTTATTGGCAGCGGGAGCAAAGGGTAAAAGATTTGCACTTCCAAATGCTGATGTAATGATTCATCAACCTTTAGGTGGAGCACAAGGGCAAGCCGAAGATATAAGAAGACAGGCAGAAAGAATTATTAAAATGAAAGAAAAAATAAATGTAATATTATCAGAAAGAACAGGTCAACCTTTAGAAAAAATAGTCCAAGATACTGATAGAGATTATTTTATGTCGGCAGAAGAAGCTAAAATTTATGGAATCATAGATGATGTAATCCAGTCCAAAAAATAAATTAAGTGAGGTGTAACATTGGGCAAATATGAAGAGAGACAGTTACGATGTTCTTTTTGCGGGAAACCACAAGATCAAGTTAAGAGACTTATTGCAGGCCCCAATGTATATATATGTAACGAATGTATAGAATTATGTAAAGAAATAATAGACGAAGAATTTGTAGATGAACTAGACTATGATGTAGAAGATTTACCAAAACCAGATGAAATAAAGGAAACTTTAGATGAATACGTAATTCAACAAGATAGAGCAAAAAGAGCTTTAGCAGTGGCTGTTTATAACCATTATAAGAGAATAAACAATCAGTCGGAAAACGATAGCAATGTAGAACTACAAAAAAGTAATATAGTTATGCTAGGACCTACAGGATCTGGTAAAACTTTATTAGCACAAACCTTAGCTAAAATATTAAATATACCATTTACTATAGCTGATGCAACATCTCTTACAGAGGCAGGATATGTTGGTGAAGATGTTGAAAATATTATATTAAAGCTTATACAAGCTGCTGATTATGATATTGAAAGAGCAGAAAAAGGTATAATATATATAGATGAAGTAGATAAGGTTGCAAAAAAAGGAGAAAACCCTTCTATAACGAGAGATGTTAGTGGTGAGGGTGTTCAGCAAGCACTTTTAAAAATACTTGAAGGAACAGTTGCAAATGTTCCACCACAAGGTGGAAGAAAGCATCCACATCAAGAATTTTTACAAATAGATACTACTAATATACTGTTTATAGTTGGTGGAGCTTTTGATGGTATTGAATCTATAATCCAAAATAGAATAGGTAAAAAATCTATGGGATTTGGTGCAGATGTTAAGTCAGAAGCAGACTACAAAAAGATGGACTTATTAAAAGACTTACAACCAGAAGATTTATTAAAATATGGTTTAATTCCAGAATTTGTAGGTAGACTTCCAATACAAGTAACATTAGAAAAATTAGATGAAGATGCACTTGTTGAAATATTAAGTAAACCTAAAAATGCATTGGTAAAACAATATAAAGAGCTTTTAGCAATGGATAATGTAGAATTGATATTTGAAGATGATGCATTAAAGGCCATAGCACAAAAAGCCATAGAGAGAAAAACAGGAGCTAGGGGTTTAAGAAGCATAATAGAAGAAACAATGTTAGATATTATGTATGAGATACCTTCTAGAAATGATGTAAAGCAATGTATTATAACTAAGGAAACTGTTGAGGAACATAAAGAGCCTAAATTAGTTCTAAAAACAGAAGAAGAACTTAAAGATAGCGAATCAGCATCTTAATAAAAAGCTCACTTATGTGGGCTTTTTATTTACAAAAAATATAGTGGTGGGTGATATCATGAATAAATATTACAATACAAATGAAAGAGAAATAGCATTCATTCCACTAAGAGGACTTACTATATTTCCAAATATGGTAGTGCACTTTGATGTGGGAAGGGAAAAATCAGTAAAAGCTCTTGAATATGCTTCTATATCAAATTCAGAAATATTCTTATGTAGTCAGATAGATCCAAAGGTGGAAAATCCAAATAAAGATGAATATTATCATACTGGTATAGTGGCAATTATCAAGCAGATGATAAAGATGCCTGGAGGTACACTTAGGGTTTTAGTAGAGGGTATAAGAAGGGCAGAAATAGTAGATATAATAGAGGATGAAGAAGTATTAAGAGCCAATATAAAAGAATATGTTTATTTACCAGAGAAAATGGAGATAACTCCAGAGATGGAAGCATCTATGAGATTGGTTGAGGAAAGTTTTGGTGAGTATGTAAGATTAAATGAAAAAATACTTCCAGAAGAATTAGTTACTATAAAAGAAATAGAAGAACCTAATAAATTATCTGATTTAGTAGCATCTCTTATGGATTTAAAAACTGAACAATCACAACAAATCTTAGAAGAATTAGATGTACTAGATAGGATGGAATTAATATCTGCTATTTTAGAAGAAGAAATTGAAATACTTGAAATAGAAGAAACAATTAACAATAGAGTTAGAAGTAGAATGAATAAAATTCAAAAGGAATATTATTTAAAAGAACAAATAAAAGCAATTCATACAGAACTTGGTGAAGAAGAAGATGTTCTTTCAGAAGTTGATGAATATATAGAAAAAATAAAGGCCTTAAAATTAGACAAGGATTCAGAAGAAAAGGTTATAAAAGAAGCAGAGAGATTATTAAAACTTTCATCTCAATCAGCAGAAACAGGAGTTATAAGAACATATTTGGATTGGATAGTTGGGCTTCCTTGGAATACAGAAAAAAAGGAAAAATTAGACCTAGCTTTTTCTGAAAAAGTCCTAAATGAAGATCATTATGGTTTAGAGGATGTTAAAGAAAGAATACTAGAATTTATAGCTATTAGAAAACTTACTAAAACTATAAATGGACCAATAATCTGTTTAGTTGGACCTCCTGGAGTTGGTAAGACATCAATAGCAAAATCTGTAGCTAGAGCCCTTAATAGGGATTTTGTAAGAATGTCTCTAGGTGGTATGAGGGATGAAGCAGAAATAAGGGGACATAGAAGAACTTATGTTGGAGCTATGCCAGGGAAGATAATATCTTCTATAAATAAATCAAAGTCAAAAAATCCAGTATTCTTATTAGATGAAATAGATAAAATTGGAAATGACTTTAGAGGAGATCCAGCAAGTGCTTTGCTAGAAGTATTAGACCCAGAACAAAATTCTACTTTTGCAGACCACTTTCTAGAAATTCCATTTGACTTATCAAAGGTTTTATTTATAACTACAGCAAATACCACATCAACTATTCCAAGACCTTTATTGGATAGGATGGAATTAATACCAATTAGCAGTTATACAACAGAAGAGAAAAAAGAGATAGCTAAGGATTATTTAATTCCAAAACAAATAAAGAAACATGGCTTAAAGGAAAAAAATCTAAAAATATCAGATGAAGCTTTATCTGACCTTATAGCAGGTTATACAAGAGAAGCTGGTGTGAGAAGTTTAGAAAGAGAAATAGCTAATCTATGTAGAAAAGTGGCTAAAAAAATAGTAGAAGAAAAATTAGAAATTGTTAGGATAACTGTTTCAAACCTAGAAAAATATTTAGGAATGAAAAAGTTTAGACAGGATAAATTAAATGAAGAAAGTCAAGTGGGACTTGTAAATGGATTAGCCTGGACAGCGGTAGGAGGAACAACCTTATCTGTAGAGGTAAATGTTATGAAGGGAAATGGTAAGCTTCAGCTTACAGGGCAACTTGGTAATGTTATGAAAGAATCTGCAGCAGCAGGAGTTTCTTATATAAGGAGCAACATGGATAAACTAGGCATAGAAAATGATTTTTATGAAAAAAAGGATATGCATATTCATGTGCCAGAAGGAGCCATACCAAAAGATGGACCATCGGCAGGTGTAACAATGGCAACATCTCTTATATCAGCCTTAACTAACAAGCCAGTTAGAAATGATGTAGCTATGACTGGAGAGATAACTTTAAGAGGCAGGGTCTTACCAGTAGGTGGTATAAAGGAAAAAGTATTAGCAGCATATAGACTAGGTGTTAAAACTATTATTCTTCCAAAGGATAATGAAAGAGATTTAGAAGATATACCAAGCAAAATCAGAAAAGAAATAGAATTTGTTTTTGCAGAAACTATGGAAGATGTAATAGCAGTAGCATTTGTGAAAGAGTGATTAAATGAAAATAATAAGTTCGGATTTAGATAGAATAGCAGTTATGAAGAGCCAATACCCTTCAGAAGATGTAGCAGAGATAGCCTTTGCTGGAAGGTCAAATGTAGGGAAGTCTTCATTTATAAATTCTATGTTAAATAGAAAAAATTTAGCAAGAACATCATCAAAACCAGGAAAAACTAGAACTATAAATTTTTATATTGTAAATGATGAATTTAGGTTAGTGGATTTGCCAGGTTATGGTTATGCTCAAGTGTCTAAAGTTGAAAAAGAAAAATGGGGTCACATAATAGAAGAATATTTGACTCAAAGGGAAAATTTAAAAGAAGTAGTTTTAGTAGTAGATATAAGACATGCACCATCAAAAGATGATGTTACAATGTATAATTGGATAAAACATTTTGGATATGGTAATTTTATAATAGCTACTAAGGCAGATAAGATAAAGAAAAATCAAATTCCAAAACATTTAAAGGTCATTAAAGAGACCTTAGGTGTAGATGATATAAATAAGATAATCCCATACTCATCTGAAAAAATTAAAATGGATCCAGAGATGTGGAAAAAGATGGAGAAGATTTTAGAACAATAAAAAAACCGACGAAAGTCGGTTTATTTTTTTGATGTAAATTATAATTACTCAACTTTAGAGAAATCATCTTTTGTTGCTCCACATACTGGACATTCGAAATCAGCTGGTAAATCTTCAAATGCTGTACCTGGTGCTATACCTGCTTCAGGCATACCTTCAGCTGGATCATAAACCCATCCGCATAGATCGCATACATATTTATCCATGGTAGTTCCTCCTCTCATTGATTAGTAACAGTATTATACCCAACTATTTCTAAGAAAATCATATGAAAAATCTCTAGCTTTACTTAAAAAATATATGTTTTTTTAGGTTATTATACATATATTCTGGGTATATTACAAAATAGATTATAGTCTAATCTTAAAATGATAAGTCTATTATAACATAGAAATATTTAATTTAATAACATAAAATGGAAGTGGGGATTAAATTGTATAAGTATTCAGGGGAAGTAGTCAGTGATTTGAAAATGATAAAATCATTTCTAGAAAATATCATTGAAGACATTGGTAATTTAATTGAAAATCAGGACACAATGTTTGAAATTAGATTGATATTAAACGAACTTGTAATAAATAGTGCCATTCATGGAAACAACATGGAGGTAGATAAACTTATAAACTTAAATATATTATTAGAAAATAATATGTTTGAGGCTTTTGTTGAGGATCAAGGAGAGGGAATAGAATTTGATTGTGATAGCTATAATGCAGATGACTTAAAGTGTTGTGGTAGGGGTCTAGTTATAGTTAGTAAATTAACTGATGAGATGAATATATATAAAAATAAGATAGAAATAAGGAAGCAATTAGTATAGAGTATAAAAATGGTTGTAAAATTTAATAACTTTTATCCATAATAATTATGTTAATATAGATATTAAAGCAAAATTTGGAGGCAAGATGAAGACATTAAAGGCAAAAATTAGTATGAGCTTTTTAGCTGTAATAATAATACTGACGACAGCAGGGCTACTTGTAACACAAATTATCACTAGTAAGGTTAAGGATAGTTTTATGGAGGAGTATTCAAACGCTCTATATTCAAGCTATGATGATATGATAAAAAATGAAGTCGAAACTGGAGTTAGTATAGTAGAAGATTACCATAAAAGGTATGAAAGTGGTGAATTAACAGAGATAGAAGCTAAAGAGATGGCAAAAGACAGTATCAAGGCCATGAGATATGGAGAAGGCGGTTATCTTTGGATAGATTCAAAAGACTATATTTTACTAGCTCACCCTATGTTACCAGAACAAGAAGGTAATACAAGGGAAGGAATGAAGGATGCAGATGGAAATAATTTCTTAAAAATCCTAATAGATAGTGGTTATAAAGAAAAATCAGGTGCCTATACAAGTTATCTGTGGGAAAAACCAGAAGATGTTGGAAGTGGAAAACTTACAGAGAAAAAGGCCTATTCAAAGGGTTTTGAACCATGGGGATGGGTTGTGAGTACTGGAAATTATGTGGATCACTTAGATGAAGAAGTGGGAGTAAAAACAGATTTATTAAATAGAAATATTGGGAAGATGAAACTAGTAACATCAATAATATTTATAATCCCAGGACTTATAGCTTTTGTTTTTTCGTTTTACTTAAGTAAGAAAATAACTAGGCCAGTGGATATACTATCATCATCAGTAGTTGAAAATAGTGATGGTACTTTATCTATAAATCAAGTTGATATAGATTCAGAAGATGAGATAGGAAGTTTAGGTAAAAAGCTTGGGCTACTTGTTAATGAACTAAAAAAACAGTTGGATGAAACTAAAAATATATCTTCTGATGTTAGAAGTATGTCAGATAAAAGTAGGGCAGAATTAGAAATGACACAGGCTACTTTGGAAGAACTACTTTTAGCAACGGAATCCATAGCACATGGGGCAGTTAATCAGGCTATGAAGACAGAAGAGGGAGCAGGTTCAGCCATAGAGCTTGGTGAGAGATTAAATAGACAGCAAGAAGATGTTACCTTGGTTATAAAGAGAATCAAAGAGATAGAAGCAACTAAGGATGAAGCTACAGCGGAAATGGAAGAATTAGAAAATAAAATGGAAACTACTAAGCATTATTCTCAAGAGGTAAGTAAGGCTGCCATGCTGACAAAAGAATTTACAGAAGATATAGAAGAAGCAAGTTCAGTTATCCATGGTCTAGCTAAGCAAACAAATCTACTAGCTTTAAATGCTAGTATAGAAGCTGCAAGAGCAGGAGAAAATGGAAAGGGTTTTGCAGTTGTAGCTGAAGAGATTAGAAAACTTGCAGAGGAATCATCAGGATTTACAAATAAGATTGATGAAGATTTAAAGAATCTTCAAATTCAAGTTGAAAAGTCTCTAAATATAAGTGAAGAAAATAATAAGGTAATAAATGAACAATTATTAGCAGTTGAAAATTCTGCAAAAAGTTTTGAAAAAATAGCAAAAGAAGTAGTTATAGTTACAAAACTTGTAAATAGAATAGAAAGTTCTAGTGATGCAGTTGAAAAAATGAAGGATGAGATAATGTATGTACTTGAAGAGCTTACAGCAACAGCTCAAGAAAACTCAAGTGCTACTGAAGAGCTTACAGCTAGTCTTTCAGAACAGGCCAGAGTAGTTGAACAAGTTAAGGGCAATAGTATAGAATTATCTGGTTTATCAAAAGAATTAAATGAAAACATAGAAAAAATAAAAATATGATGATATAATACCTTAATGATATTATCTGATATAACCACTCTTGATGAGTGGTTATGTTTTTTCTATATTTGTGGAGATGTGATATAATTTATATTAGTTTTTTAATATAGATATGGCAGAGCAATAATTTTCACTTTTTAATACATTGTGTTAAAATGTTTAGTGGAATTAAATTAAGAGAGAAGGTAAAAAATGGTTAAATTAAGAGAAGATGTTAGAAATGTTGCTATAGTAGCCCATGTTGATCATGGTAAAACTACTTTAGTAGATAGTATGTTAAGAGGTTCAGGGGTATTTAGGGAAAATCAAGCAGTTAAAGATAGAGTTATGGATTCTAATGATATAGAAAAAGAAAGAGGAATTACAATACTTTCTAAAAATACTGCAATTAACTATGATGGAGTTAAAATAAATGTAATAGATACACCAGGACATGCGGATTTTGGTGGAGAAGTTGAACGTGTTTTAAAGATGGTTAACGGTGTAGTTTTAGTAGTAGATGCTTTTGAAGGACCAATGCCACAAACAAAGTTTGTACTTAGAAAAGCGTTTGATTTAAATTTACCTGTAATAGTTTGTCTAAATAAAATGGATAGACCAGGAGCTAGACCAGATGAAGTAATAGATGAAGTTTTAGAATTATTTATAGAACTTGGTGCAGATGAATCTATATTAGAATGTCCATTTGTATTTGCAGCAGCTAGAGATGGAAAAGCTGGACTTGATAAAGATAACTTAAAAGATAATATGAATGATTTATTTGAAACTATAATAGGTAATATACCAGCTCCAGAAGGAGATGTAGATTCAGATTTACAAATATTAATATCTACAATAGATTACAATGAGTATGTAGGTAGAATTGGTGTAGGTAAAGTAGAAAAAGGTGTTATAAAAGTAGGGCAAGAGGCTATACTTGTAAACAAGGAAGATGAAAATAAAAAACAAAAATTTAGAGTAACTAAATTATTTGAATTTGAAGGTCTAGAAAGAATAGAAGTTCAAGAATCTAAAGCAGGAAGTATAGTTGCTATATCAGGTGTTG
Source organism: uncultured Tissierellia bacterium (assembly GCA_946402705.1). Classification (GTDB taxonomy): domain Bacteria; phylum Bacillota; class Clostridia; order Tissierellales; family Tissierellaceae; genus CAMIXG01. The sequence continues at coordinate 43,546 of CAMIXG010000005.1, forward strand.
AAAACATTAATATAGGAGATACTATATGTGGAAATGTTTCAGACCCTGTCGCTCTTCCATTTGTAAAAATATCAGAACCAACACTATCAATGACTTTCTCAGTAAATAACAGTCCATTAGCTGGACAAGAGGGAGAATTTGTAACATCTAGACAAATAAAAGCTAGATTATTCCACGAATTACAAACAGATGTTGGACTTAGAGTAGAAGAAACAGATGCAACAGATGCATTTAAGGTATCTGGACGTGGAGAGCTTCACTTATCTGTATTAATAGAAAATATGAGAAGAGAAGGATTTGAGTTCCAAGTTTCTAAACCAGAAGTTTTAATAAAAACTATAGATGGTAAGAAGATGGAACCTATGGAAGATGTATCTATAGATGTATCTAGTGAATTCTCTGGTACAGTAATAGAAAAGTTAGGTAGAAGAAAAGGTGAACTTGTATCTATGGGTGAATCTAAAGGTGGATACTCAAGACTTGTATTCCAAATACCAGCAAGAGGTCTTATAGGGTACAGACAAGAGTTTTTAACTGATACTAAGGGTAATGGTATACTAAACTCTGTATTCGCAGGATATGAGCCTTTTAAAGGAGAGATACCAAGAAGAAAAACTGGTTCATTAATATCATTTGAAACAGGCGAATCTACTGCATATGGTTTACATGGTGTGCAAGATAGAGGAGTTTTATTTATAGAGCCAGGTGAAAAAGTATATACAGGTATGATTGTTGGAGCTAATCCAAAGGGAATGGACGTAGATATAAACATCTGTAGGAAAAAGAAACAAACAAATGTTAGGGCTTCTGGTACAGATGATTCACTAAGTCTTTCTCCTGTAAAGAAATTATCACTAGAAGAATCTTTAGAGTTTATAGAAAGCGATGAGCTAATAGAAGTAACACCTAAAAACTTTAGATTAAGAAAGAAAATATTAACAGGAAAACGTTATAAATAAGTAATAGAAAGGTGAGGTGATCTTTTTGAATACAGTTATAAATGGAGTGGCATGGTTTTCCAAAAATATAATTTGGATGAATATAATATTTGGATGTATTATTGTATTTTTTGAGAGGAGAAATGCTAAGACAACTTGGCTATGGCTAATGGTATTAACTTTTATACCGGGTTTAGGATTTATTCTATATCTTGTTTTTGGGCAGGATTTTTCAAAAGAGAAAAAATTTCATGGAAAACTTATTGATGACTTACAAAAAGATCACATCGCACATACACAATTAAAGTCAATAAGAAGTGGAAAATATAAATTTAATGATGAAGAGTACTACAAGCATTTGGATTTTATTAATATGAACTTAAATAGTTCTCAAGCTGTGTTGACTGAAGATAATGATATAAAATTATATTTCAAAGGTGTAGACAAATTTAAGGCCTTAATAGAAGAAATAAATAAGGCTCAAGAGTATGTCTTATTACAATATTATATAATCAAGTCTGATAGTTTAGGGATGTCAGTTATAGATGCCCTATGTGAAAAGGCTAGAGAAGGTAAGGACGTTAAGGTACTATATGATGGTATGGGTGGTAGAGGATTATCAAAGGAAGCAGTGGAGAAAATGCATAAAGCAGGAGTTAAAACTGCAGAATTTTTCCCTCCTTTTGGTAAAAAACTAGCCATAAGAATTAATTATAGAAACCATAGAAAAATTTGTGTAATAGATGGTAGAGTAGGTTTTGTTGGCGGATTTAACATAGGTGACGAATATGTAGGTTTAAGCAAGAAATTTGGAGACTGGAGAGATACTCATACAAAAATTGAAGGCTCAGCAGTTAGATGGTTACAGTGGAGATTTTTACTTGATTGGAGATTCTCTAACAAGGGAAAAGATTTTGACCAACAAATTTATAGAACTAGCATACTAGAATCTGAAAAAAAAGGTACATCTGGAATACAGATAGTTACTTCAGGACCCGATTCAAAGTGGCCTAGTATAAGAGATAGTTATCTTAGGATGATATCCAATGCGAAGGACAAAGTATATATAGAATCACCTTACTTTATACCAGATGATGCCCTACAAGAAGCACTTAGGACAGCATCTCTTTCAGGTATAGATGTTAGAATTATGATACCAGATAGACCAGACCATCCTTTTGTATATTGGGCTTCACTTAGTTATATAGGAGCACTTATAAAATCAGGAGTAAAATGTTATACTTATGGTAGAGGTTTTTTACATTCAAAAGTAGTTATTATGGATGACTTTATATCTTCAGTTGGAACAGCCAATATGGATATAAGAAGTTTTGAGCTAAATTTTGAGGTAAATGCCTTTATATATGATAAGGAAATCAATAGGGAATTAACAGAGAAATTTATAAATGATATAGAATATTGTAAGGAAATTACATTGGAAGATTATAAAAATAGATCTAAAATAGTTAGGATAAAAGAATCAGTATCTAGATTATTATCTCCAATCTTATAGGAGTGTGAACAAATGAGTTTGAAAATAGTAACAGATAGTGCTTGTGACTTACCAAGAGATATAATAGATGAACTAGAAATATTAACAATTCCATTAAATCTAATAACTAGTGAAGATGAGTATAGGGATAAGGAAACAATAATGCCCTCGGAATTATATAATAAAATGAGAAGTGGAATTGAATTTACTACATCACAATCAACTCCAGAGTTAGTCTATGAAAGATTTGAAAAAGAGTTGGATAAGGGAAATGATTTACTTTATATATGTTTTTCATCAGGGCTTTCAGGGCAATATCAAATGGCAAAGATGATTGTGGATGATTTAAAAGATAGATATAAAGATAGAGAAATATATATAATAGATTCAAAGGCAGCTTGTACTGGCATGGGACTTATGGTTAAGTATGCTGGTGAAATGCAAAGAGATGGAAAAACTGCAGAAGAAATAATCTCAGCAGTAGAGTACTACTCTAAAAATATAAATCATATAATCTTAATAGATGATATGCAGTACTTGTACAAGGGTGGACGAATAACAACAGCTCAAGTTGTAACAGGTGGACTTTTAAATATAAAACCTATAATAACTATGGATACAGAAGGAAAGCTTAAGTTTACAGAAAAAGCTAGGGGTAGAAAAAAACTACTAAAAAAGACAGAAGAACTAATTTTGGAATATAATTGTGGAGATATATCAAATCAGGTAGTTGGTATAGTTTATGGTGATAATAGAGAAATGGCAGAAGAAATAAGAGAGCTTTTAATGGAAAAATTTCAGCCAAAGGAAATAATCATAGAAAACATAGGACCTACAATTGCAGTTCATACTGGTCCTGATGTAATTGGAATAACTTTTTTAAATAAAAAACTGTAACTAAAATAGGGGGGATTGTATGAAAAATGTAGTAGCATTTTTTGATATAGATGGAACTATATTTAGAAATTCTTTGATGATAGAACATTTTAAGAAATTGATTAAATATGAGGTAATAGACCCTGCATTATGGTATGGACAAATAAAAGATGTATATAAAGTATGGTATTCAAGGTTTGGAGAGTATGAAGAATATCTTGAATTACTTGCAAAAGTGTACTTAGAAGAATTAAAGGGCGTAAATAAAATGCAAATAGATTTTATAGCTAGCCAGGTAATAAATGTTGAGGGAGATATGGTATATAAGTATTCCAGAGACCAGATACAATGGCATTTAAACCAAGGACACAAGGTTATATTCATATCAGGAAGTCCAGATTTTCTAGTTGAAAAGATGGCTCAAAAATACAATGCCACAGATTTTAGAGGTACACAGTATATAGTAGATGAAAACAATCAATTTACAGGAGAGTTAGTTAGGATGTGGGATTCTGTAAGTAAACAAGAGGCTCTTGATGAGCTTATAGATAAGTATCAGGTAGACCTAGGAAATAGTTATGCTTATGGAGATACAACAGGAGATTTTTCAATGCTTAAAATGGTTGGAAATCCAGTGGCAATAAATCCTAATAAGCCCTTACTATTGGAAATAAAGGCTGATGACTATCTTAGTGAAAAGGCAAAGATAATCATTGAAAGAAAAGATGTAATCTATACATTAGATTCAAAAGTAGATATATTATAATAGGTAGATAGCTAAAGTGCATTCTAAAATGTCCTATATTATGTGGGCATAAAGGTGCATTTTTATATTACAAAAAAATAGATAGAGTTAAAGTGGAGGTAAATATGAAATTTTCTTGGGTAACAATATATGTAAAGGATTTAGAGAAATCTTTAGATTTTTATAATGGAATATTTGGTCTTAGAATCAGTAGTTTAACTGAGGAAATAAAAATGGCTATGTTGGGAGAAGATGATGAACCAAAGCTTGAAATATTACAAACAGAAGAAGATATAGATACAAGTGCAAATTTAGGATTTTGTATTGGACTCGAAGTAGAGTCTCTTGAAGAAACTAAAAAAGTTTTAGAAGAAAATAATATTGAGCTTTTAAGAGATGTAGTTTCTCCAGCACCTTATATTAAGTTTATGTTTGTAAAAGATCCAGATGGTTACGAAGTACAGTTAATAGAATTTATAAAATAAAAAAATGACAAAATCTCATTTGAGATTTTGTCATTTTTATTTTTTAGTTATATCAGAAATAAATCTGGAAGAATGAACTGATGATGAGTCTACCATATCGATTGAAAACATTGTTAGATTATGTTTTGCCCTAGTCATAGCAACATAAAATAGTCTTCGTTCTTCTTCTATAAGTTTAAAATCATCTTTATTATCAGCTTCATCTATACTAGTTGAGGATGGAAAATCTCCCTCAACTAAATCAATCATATAGACATTTTCAAATTCTAGACCTTTGGCAGAGTGAATAGTGCTAAGCTTTACATTGGTATCATTAGAATTTAAACATTTATACTTGAGATAGTCTAATTTTTTGAAAAAATCATGGTGGGTCTTACACTCACTAGATATAAGCTCTAAAAATTTTATAATCAAAGATAGATTAGAAAAACTATAGCCAAATTTATCACTAAATTCTTTTAGATAATCAAGATATTTTAAATCATACTTTATATATCTAATTGCCTCCTGAGGGGAAAGCTTGTTTATTAAATCAAAATCAGCCTCCAACTCATTTAAGGTTTTTATATAGAATAATTTTATGTCAGGAAAGGATTTTATTCTAGTAAAAACTGAAGAGTTAGAATCTAATTTCTTGGCATATTCTATGTGTTTTTTTGAAATATAACCCTTTTTCTTATAGTATATTTTTTCATAGATGGAGATGTTATTTGTATCAGCTGCAAAGAAAATAAAGTTTCTTATGTCTTCTAAAATCCAGTGATTAAAAAACTTAAGGTTTTTGTCTTTTACAGTAAAACCAAGGTTATTTTTATCCAGCTCATTGATTAAACCTATTGCGGAAATATTATTTCTATATAAAACTGCATATTCCTTTTCAGGATTATTTTTTATATCATCAATTATATACTTGTATTGATCTTCAAGTTTATCTAATTTAATAAGCCTAACAGGACTTTGAAAATTATTAGAAGTAAAAATATCTTTCTTAAATCTTTTAATATTATTTGATATTAAAGAATTAGAAGCTGATACAATATTTTCTGTAGACCTAAAATTTTCTTCCATTAGGAAGATTTTTGCATCCTTATACATATCTGAGAATTTAAGGAGAGCATCTGGATAAGCTCCACGAAAACCATAGATTGACTGGTCATCATCTGCCACTACAAAGATATTATTATTATTTTGTGAAAGCAGTCTTATAATTTCCATTTGTATAAGAGAAGTATCTTGGGCCTCATCTACTTGTATAAAGTCATATAGCTTTTGATATCTACTTAGAGTAGTAGGATTATCCAATAATATTTTATAGCTAAGAGAAAGCATATCATCAAAATCCATGTAATTATTTTCTATTTTTATTCGTTCATATTCATAGTAAATTTCACTAAAGTTTGGTATATCCTTGGGATTTATCTTGTCTGGTGAAATCATCATATTTTTTACATAACCTACATGATTGAGTAGGTTTTCCATAGCATCTTCAGTAATAAAGGCATTATTTAACTTTAAAAATATATCTTTTAATAGGAAATATTTATTTATCTGATTTCGGCTATCTTCAATTAAGGTATAGGTAATCCTATTTTCCCTAGCATAATTTAAAATTAAAGAAAAACAAAAACTGTGGATAGTAGAAAATTTTACACCATTTATATTATCAAAAACACTAGTGAATCTTTTTCTCATGTCTTCAGCAGATGCCTTACTAAAAGTTATGGAAAGTATTTTTCTTGGATCAACCTTATATTTATTTATTAAATTGGCAGTTCTGTGGATTAAAACTGTAGTTTTACCAGCACCTGGTACAGCTAAAATTAAAGCTGGTCCTAGATAATGGTTAACTGCTAAGTTTTGTTGATTAGTTAGCAATGATTAACACCTCTTCATTAATATATATTTACTATAATATCATAATTTGGTAAAAATACATTAACTATATGGTATAATATAGGTAGTAAAACTTAGGGAGGTATGTATATGTCAATGTCTAGTTTTTTATTAAACAGAGAATCGACTAGAGAATTTAAAAACAAAAGTATAAAAGAGGGAATTTTAGACTTAGTTGAAAATGCTATCTTAGATCTTAGATCTGAAAATGATGGAAGATATAATGTAGATTTCAAACTAATAAAAAATGGTAGCAATTTATATGAAGAATTAAAAAATGTTGGTGGATATGCAGGAGTAATGATTGAAAGCCCAAGTTACATAGCTTTATCTGCAAAAGAAGATGTTAAAGACCAGTTATATGCTGCTTATTCAATGGAAAAATTAATAAGTAAATTAAATGGACTAAACTTAGGTTCTTGCTGGGTTTCATTAGCTGGAGTACCAGCAGATGTTAAAGAAAAATTATTGGGATCAGATGTAGATTTTTTACTTGCAATTGGTGAGAAAAAATTAAAAAATCCTTTTTTAAGAGAAGTATTTAGTGAGAGAAAAGAAATAAAAGAAATAGTATATGCAGAAGAATTTGGTAAAGAAATAGATTTAGATGAATTAGAAGGAAAAGGTTTACTAGACTTATTCTACTATATAAGATTTGCTCCTTCTACTAAAAACCTTCAACCATGGAGATTTGTGGTAAGCAATAAGAAAGTTGTTCTTTATTTAGATAAAGAAGTAGTAGAAACTTATGGTGTAGCAGATGCTGGTATAGTAATGTACTATTTTGAAGAACTAGCTAAAATGATTAACTTAAATACAGAGTGGTCATTATTAGGATTTGAAGAGAAAAATGGATATATAGAAGTAGCAGAAATTGAATTATAAAATATCTTAATAGGAAAGATACTATCAAATATGGTAGTATCTTTTTTTATTTTAAAAATCAATATATAAGCGTGAACGAAAGACTATATAAAATATATTGGATTATTTCTAAAAATATGAAATAAAATCTATAAACAAACCTTGACAATAGTATACATAGAAACTATACTATAATTAAACATATGAACAAACGCTCATATGAAGAGGGGAGGAAATAATTATGATATTGAAGTTAGAAGGACTAAACTGCAGCAATTGTGCAGAAAAAATAAAAGATTTATCCAGTAAAATAGATGGAGTAAAATCCAATAGTTTTAATTTTGTTACTAATAAACTAAATATAGAATTAGAAAATAGTACTTATTATGACTCTGTAAAAGATGAAGTTGTATCAATAGTAAACAAGCTTGAACCAGATGTTGAGGTAAAAGAAGTTGATAGTGCTAAAATGACTGTTAAGAGGGGAAAAACAGCGGTGGTTGCCAGCAAAAATGAAGAGTTTGTAAATAGTAGTAAAGAAATCAACCTTGAACTTAATGGTTTAAATTGCACAAATTGTGCAGAAAAAATAAAATCCATGTCAGCTAAACTAGAAGGTGTAGAGTCTAGTGATTTGAATTTTATAACAAAGAAACTTAAGTTAGTTTTGAAAGATGAAACTAGATATGATGGAGTAAAATCAGAGATTATAGCAATAGTAAATAAACTTGAACCAGATGTGGAAGTTATTGCTTTAGATGATGCTAAGACATCTTTAAATAAAATAGACTTAGAATTAAATGGACTTACTTGTACTGATTGTGCAGGTAAGATAGAAAAAATGACAAGTGAGTTTAAGGGTGTAACTGATGCAAAGTTTAATTTTGTTACTAAAAAATTCACAGTAGGTCTTGAGAATCCTAATTTAAGTGATGAGGTTTATGAAAATATAGTACAGTTAGTAAACAAACTTGAACCAGATGTTGAAATAATAGATTTAAGAGATAATAAAGCCACAAATATTTTAAAATTAGAATTGGAAAACTTAAATTGTAGTGATTGTGCAGGTAAGATAGAGAACTTTGTCAAGGCTCTAAAGGGTGTAGAAGGTGCAAAAATCAATTTGATGAACAAGGTTTTAGAAGTTGAGTATAGAAGAGGTACAAGCCTTGGAGAACTAAAAGATGGCATAAAAGACATTATTTTGACATTGGAACCTGATATAAAGATAAATGATATTCGAAAATCTAAAAACAGAGAAAAAACTGCCAAAAAGAGCATGTGGCAGAGTGTTGATAAAAATCAACTTACAAAAATATTAGTTTCCACTATACTATTATTTTTACCTAGGTTTATAAGTTTTTCTCAGCCTGTAAGCTTTGGTATATATTTAGTAGCTTATTTACTAATCGGATTTAAGATAATAAAACAAGCCTTTATAAATACAAGGGCAGGAATACCATTTGATGAAAACTTCTTGATGACAATAGCTACTGTTGGAGCTTTTGCAATAGGAGAGTATCCAGAAGCCATAATGGTAATGCTTTTATACCAAATAGGTGAAACAATGCAAGGTATAGCAGTAAATCATTCTAGAGATTCAATAACATCACTTATGGATATTAGACCAGACTATGCAAATTTGCTAGTAAATGATGAGGAAATGGAAGTTGATCCAAATGAAGTAGCAATAGGAGATATAATCCTTGTAAAACCAGGTGAAAGAGTTCCATTAGATGGTGTTGTAATAGAAGGTAAATCTTCTTTGGATACATCCAGTATAACTGGTGAGTCTGTACCAAGAGGAATATCAGTTGGAGATGAGATTGTATCAGGTGTAGTAAATATACAAGGACTATTAAAGGTAAAGGTTAATAGGGTTTTTGGGGAATCAACAATATCAAAAATACTCGACTTAGTTGAAAATGCTTCAAGTAAAAAAGCTGAAACTGAAAACTTTATAACAAAATTTTCAAGATATTATACACCAGTAGTTGTAATAGTTGCAGCACTTTTAGCCATAGTTCCACCAATAATTGGTATGGGAAGCTTTGCAAACTGGTTTTATAGGGCAACAGTATTTTTAGTAATATCTTGTCCATGTGCTTTAGTTATATCCGTACCATTGGGCTTCTTTGGAGGTCTAGGTGGAGCATCTAAAGAGGGGATTTTGATAAAGGGTAGTAACTATCTAGAAGGTTTAGCTGATTTAAATACAATAGTATTTGACAAGACGGGTACTCTTACGGAAGGAGTATTTGAAGTAACAGAGATAAAATCATACACAGAACTATCTCAAGAGGAAGTATTAAAAATAGCTGCTTATGGTGAAAGATATTCTAACCATCCAATCGGTAAGTCAGTAATACAAAAATTTGATAGAGAGATAGATGAAGGTAAGATATCTGATTATGAAGAGATAGCAGGACAAGGTATAAGAGTAAAAATAGAAGATAAGATATATTTACTTGGTAATAAAAAATTATTAGATAATAATAAGATAAAGGTAAATGATATTGATACAATTGGTACAATTATATATATTGGAAAAGATAACAAGCATATAGGAACAATAATTGTATCTGATAGAATAAAAGAAAGTGCTAGTGAAGATTTGAAAAAACTTAAAGAGGTTGGAATAGAACAACTAGTAATGTTATCAGGAGATAATCAAAAGACAGTTGATAAGGTTTCAAATATACTAGGACTTGATAAGGCCTATGGAGGATTATTACCACAAGATAAGGTGGAAATATTTGAAAAAATAATAACAGGAGCAACAGGTAAAAACAAGGTAGCCTTTGTTGGAGATGGAGTAAATGATGCACCAGTATTAGCCAGAGCTGATGTTGGTATAGCTATGGGTGGTCTTGGATCAGATGCAGCAATAGAAGCTTCAGATGTAGTTATTATGACAGATGATATTGGAAAATTATCAAAGGGTATAAAAATAGGAAGAAAGACAAGAAGAATAGTAATGGAAAATATAGTCTTAGCTTTAGGAATCAAACTTATAGTTTTATCACTAGGAGCTTTTGGACAAGCAAATATGATACAGGCAGTGTTTGCTGATGTAGGAGTATCTATAATAGCCATACTAAATTCTATAAGAGCCTTAAATACTAAAAATTTATAAGAAAATACTTAAAGAGGATAAATCAAAAGATTTGTCCTCTTTAAAATGTAAATAGATATGGAAAAAAATTTGTAATGCCACTAAATCTGGGTTATCCAATAGAGAAACTCTAGCTATATGATAAAGCAAATAATATAAAAAATAAAAATTCAAATTTTATAAACTTATATTAGAGAAAGTTAGCCAGTATATGTTATTATATATGTGGAGTGATAATAGATGGATTCAAAGACAAGAATGAACAATTATATAATCATGGCTGAAAATTTTAGTGCTGATGGGGACAATATGGAAGCTGCTAAATGCTATGAGAAATCACTTCATTATACTAAGAATGTGGAAGATCTAAAGGCTACTTATTATAAGATAGCAGTTTTATTAGATGAGATAGGTTTGTATAGTGATGCGATAGAAAACTATGATAGTATAATAAAATTAGATGAAACAGAGTATGTTGCCTACTATGGAAAGGCTATAGCATATGAAGATTTATACAATTATAAAGAAGCGGAAAAAAATTATAAATTAGCAATAAGTTATAATGAAAATTATAATAAGGCATATTATTATCTAGCTACATTATATGATAAGATGGATGAAATAGATTTAGCTATAGAAAACTATATAAAAGCGGTTGAATCAGATGATCAGGATTATACTGCCTATAATGACTTAGCAAGTGCCTATGAGGAAGTTGGTCAATATGACAAGGCTTATGAAATGGTGGAAAAATCAGTTGAGATAAACCCAGATAACTATAAGGGCCAGTACAATATGGGAGTTATACTAGGAAGATTAGAAAAATTTGATGAAGCCATAGTTTGCTACGAAAAGGCTATAGAACTTAAGCCTAGCTTTGGCTATAGTTTTTTAAATATTTCTGCCATATATTTAGACAGAAATCAATATAAGGAAACTATAGAGCTACTTACAAGGGGAATAGCTTATAATAAAGAAGATACAAATCTTTACTATAACAGAGCCTGCGCCTATGCCCTTTTAAATAGAGATAAAGAGGCTATAATAGATATGAACAAATCCATTGAACTATATCCAGTTCAAAGAGAATATGCAATGAAAGATGATGACTTAAAAAGATTCTTTAAGGAGTGTAAAAATGATAGTAGTAAAAACTAAAGAAGAAATAGAAAAAATGCAGATATCAGCCGATATGCTTGTGAACATTCACAAGGGTATTAAGGAGATGATAAAACCGGGAATAACCACTATGGAAATAGAAGACTTTGTTAATTCTTACTTAAAAGAAAGAGGAGGAGTAGCAGAGCAGATAGGGTACCATGGCTATGAATATGCAATATGTGCATCAGTAAATGATGAAATATGTCATGGATTTCCAAGAAATGAACCTTTAAAAAATGGTGATTTAGTAACTATAGATATGGTAGTAAGCTTAGACGGTTGGATGGCAGATTCAGCTTGGAGCTACGCTGTAGGAGAAGTATCAGATGAAGTTAAAAAACTTATGGAAGTTACTAAAAAATCCCTATATTTAGGAATAGAACAAGCTCAAGTTGGAAATAGACTTGGAGATATAGGACATGCAATACAGTCCTATGTTGAGGGACAAGGATATTCAGTAGTTAGGGACTTTGTGGGACATGGTATAGGTAGAGATATGCATGAAGATCCACAAGTACTACACTATGGAACACCAGGAAGAGGGCTTAGACTAGAAGAAGGCATGACTCTTACAATAGAGCCTATGGTAAATGTTGGAGACTATAAGTTAACTATAGATGAAGATGGATGGACAGCTAGAACTATAGATGGAAGTTTATCTTGTCAGTATGAACATACATTAGCAATAACAAAAGATGGTCCAGTCGTATTAACAGAACAAGGCGAGGGATATTAAGAGATGACGCAAGTTGTCTCTTTTAATTTGCCTAGATAAATAAAATTATAACTATTTATTTGATAGACTTTAAAGTAAAATTATGTTAATTTATCTTATAGATTAAAATAAAAATAGGGGGATGCTCATGAGAGGAAGAGATTTGACAGAAGGAGAAATAATACCTTCATTGGTAAAGTTAGCCATCCCAATAATGGCCACTTCACTTATAAATATGCTATATAACCTAACTGATATGATGTGGCTTGGGCAGTATAGTAAACTTGCAGTAGCTGCTGCTGGGACGGTTGCCTATTTTACATCCTTGGCAGTTGGGATAATACTCATAGTTCAAACTGGGACTAGTATAGGTGTAGCTCAAGCTTATGGTAGAAAGGACTATGAGTCAGTTGGGGAATATATTTCAAATGGATTAAAGCTAAATTTGATTTTTGCACTAATCTATTGTTTAGGACTCTTTGTATTTAGAAATCAGTTAATAGGATTTTATAAAATAGAGAACCCAACAGTTACTAAGTATGCAGTAGATTATTTAGGAATAATAGCAATAGGACTTATATTTCAGTTTTTTAATCCAGTTTTTTCATCTATATTTAATGCTATGGGAAATAGTGTTACACCGTTTAGGGTAAACTCCATAGGACTTATAACAAATATAATCCTAGATCCAATCTTAATATTTGGTATAGGACCTTTTCCAGAAATGGGAATAAAGGGAGCTGCTATAGCCACTTCTTTGGCTCAAATAGTAGTACTTGCATTATTTGTATATGAGTTTAAAAAATCAGATATAAGAATTGGAAAACTAAATTTTAAGGAAAAATTTGATAGAATAATAATAAAAAATACAGTAGCCATAGGACTTCCAAGATTTTTAGAGGCTACACTTAGAACCTTAATAGCCATGAGTATGCTTAAGATATTGGCTACTTGGGGAGAAAATGCCATAGCAGTATTGTCTATAGGTGTTCAAGTAGAGTCCTTATCTTGGATGACGGCAACAGGGTTTTCAACTGCCCTATCATCATTTTCAGGTCAGAATTATGGTGTTGGAAATATAGACAGAGTCAGGGAAGGTTATAAGGCAGGACTTAAACTTGTAACTGTCATAGGAGTTATAGCCACCATAATATTTGCAGTATTTGGGAGTGCTATATTTAGTATCTTTATACCAGGAGATCCAGAGGCCATAGCTATGGGGGCAAATTATTTGAAAATACTTGCCTACTCACAAATATTTATGTGCTTAGAAATAGCAACGATGGGTGCCTTTAATGGAGTTGGAAAATCAGTTACACCATCAGTTATATCAGTTGGATTTAATGTAACAAGGATACCTATATCCCTAGTATTATCAAAAACAGCTATGGGACTTGACGGTATTTGGTGGAGTATGAGTGGAACAAGTATTTGCAAGGGGATACTAACAGTTCCTTTGTTTATGAGAACTTTAAATAAGTTAGAGGTAAAAACAAAAAAAATCTAGTGAAATTACCTTAAATATTAAAGGAGCTGCTTATGAGAGGGAAGAATTTAACAGAAGGAGATATAATTCCATCTTTGATAAGATTAGCCATTCCAATAATGGCTACTTCGCTTATAAATATGTTGTATAATTTGACAGATATGATGTGGCTTGGTCAGTATAGTAAACTTGCAGTGGCAGCTGCTGGAACAGTTGCCTTTTTCTCATCACTTGCAGTTGGAATAATATCCATAGTCCAAACTGGAACTAGTGTTGGTGTAGCTCAGTCTTATGGAAGAAGAGACTACTCATCAGTGGGAGAATACATTTCAAATGGATTAAAGCTAAATCTGATTTTTGCAGTAAGCTATTGCTTAGGACTTTTTATATTTAGAAATCAATTAATAGATTTTTATAAAATAGGAAATCCTCTAGTTGTAAAACAGGCTGTTGACTATTTGAAGATAATTTCTATAGGGCTTTTGTTTCAGTTTTTTAATCCGGTTTTTTCTTCCATATTTAATGCTATGGGAAATAGTATTAGCCCTTTTAGGGTCAATGCCCTTGGACTTGTTACAAATATAATCTTAGATCCAATTTTAATATTTGGATTAGGACCTTTTCCTGAACTTGGTATAAAAGGGGCTGCTATAGCCACTTCACTGGCTCAGATAGTAGTTTTTATATTATTTATATATGAATTTAAAAAATCTGATATAGGAATTGGAAAATTAAACTTTAAAGAAAAATTTGATAGGATAATTATAAAAACAACTTTTATAATAGGCCTTCCAAGATTTTTAGAGGCCACACTTAGAACCTTAATAGCTATGGGAATGCATAAAATTTTAGCTATTTGGGGAGAAAATGCTCTAGCAGTTTCATCTATAGGAATTCAAATAGAATCCTTATCTTGGATGACTGCCCTTGGTTTTTCAACAGCCCTATCATCTTTTGCGGGGCAAAACTATGGTGTGGGAAATATTGAGAGAGTGAGAGAGGGTTATAAGGCAGGGCTTAAGATAGTTACTGTTATAGGACTCTTAGCTACTTTGATATTTGCTTTTTTAGGAGAGCCAATATTTAGTATTTTCATACCAGGAGATACAGAGGCAATAGCCATGGGGGCAAACTATTTGAGGATACTTGCCTACATTCAAATTTTTATGTGTTATGAAATAGTGACAATGGGTGCCTTCAATGGGATTGGTAAATCAGCCATACCAGCAGTTATATCTGTTGGATTTAATTTGACTAGGATACCAATAGCTCTTATTTTATCAAATACAGCCATGGGATTAGATGGAATTTGGTGGAGTATGACTAGTACTGGAATTTGTAAGGGGATAACAACTGTACCCCTATTTTTAAAAACTTTAAATAAATTAGAAGAAAAACAGAAAAAAAGTATTCCCTAGAGGAATACTTTTATAATGACAGGAGGAATTTAATGGCTAAGAAAATAAGAGACTTAACACAGGGAGAAATAGTACCAACATTAGTAAAACTAGCACTACCAATAATGGGAACAGGGCTGTTAAATATGCTCTACAGTTTAGTAGACATAATGTGGCTGGGAAGACTTAGTCGTGAGTCTTTAGCGGCAGCTGGAACAGCAGGATATTTTGTATGGTTTGCATCTGGAATAATTTTAATCTCTCAAGTAGGAGTTGGGATAGGTGTATCTCAATCAGTTGGAAGAGAAGATAGGGAGGGGCTTAGACTCTACATATCAAATGCCTTGAAGCTGAATTTAACTTTGGCAATAATTTATTCCACATTTTTATTTACTTTTAGGCATAAATTAATATCATTTTTTAATATAGCAGATGAGGCGGTTGTAACTCAAGCAGTTATCTACCTTCAAATAATAGCATTTGGGCTTTTATTTCAGTTTTTCAATCCTGTTATATCAGCTATATTTAATGCAACAGGAAACAGTGTAACACCATTTTTGATAAATGGAGTGGGGCTTGTTACTAACTTAGTTCTTGACCCAATTTTAATATTTGGACTTGGACCTTTTCCTGCAATGGGAATAAAGGGGGCAGCAATAGCTACTTCATTTGCCCAATTTACAGTGCTTAGTTTATTTATAGTTATGATATTTAGAAATAAAGAGCTTTTTAGAGGGGTAAAAATATTTGAAAAACCAGATATGACTTATATAAAAAAGGTTGCTAAACTTGGAGTACCAGGATTTTTACAAAATTCTATGCACTCAGGGATAAGCATGATTATAATAAAGATTTTAGCGACTTGGGGCTCAGCAGCTATAGCAGTTCAAACTTCAGGAGCTCAAGTGGAATCCATATCTTGGATGACAGCAGAAGGATTTTCATCAGCCCTTGCTGCCTTTGTAGGACAAAACTATGGTGCTAGAAATTATGACAGGGTTAGAGAAGGCTTTAAGAAAGGTCTTGTAGTAGTTTCTACAATAGGATTATTTTCAATGCTACTATTTATATTTTTCGGAGAGGCTATATTTGGAATGTTTATTCCAGGGGATACAGAAGCCATAACTCTAGGAGGGCAATACCTAAAAATATTTGGAGTATCACAGATATTCTTGTGTATGGAAATTGCATCTATGGGTGCATTTAATGGTATAGGAAGGCCAATAATACCAGCTACTACTGGTACAATCTTAAATATAGCTAGGATACCAATGGCTCTTATTTTATCAAAAACATCATTAGGAGTTTATGGTATCTGGGTAGCAGTTAGTGGATCAGTTATATTAAAAGGACTTATAGGAGCACCACTTTGCATGTATTCTTTAAACCAATTAAAAGATTAAGAATTAATGGTATAATATAAGTAGCTTGGGGGTGAATTATGTTAAGTAATAAAGTTATAATATATAGATTGTTTCTAGCATCTATTCTGGGCGGTCTAATAGGAGCAGAGAGAGAAATGAGCAGAAGGCCTGCAGGGCTTAGAACTCATATTTTAGTAACTCTAGGTTCTTGCTTAATCATGGTAGTTTCAGTTGGAAATACATCTGGAGATGAGTATAGAATGGCAGCTCAGGTAGTAAGTGGTATAGGTTTTTTAGGTGCTGGTACAATTATGCAGAAAAAAAATGAGGTTGGCGGACTTACAACAGCAGCTAGTGTATGGATAGCAGGAGGTATAGGCCTTGCAGTAGGAGATGGATATTATCTACCATCAATTGTAACTACCTTAATAGTTTTATTCACTCTAGTTAGTTTAGCCCTATATGAAAAATCTTATTGGGGCAAGGGCTATAGATTAGTTGAGATAAGATATGACAATGAGTATGGTATGTTTGAATCTCTAGCTAAGGTACTTAGAGAGTCAGGTGTTAGGGTAAAAGGTATGTACTTTTTTGGAAACTTTGATATACAAGATGGAGAAAGAGTAGTAAAATATAAGGTGAAAAATTTAAATCGTACTAATGAAACAGAAGTGAGAGAATCAATAATGCATATAAAGGGTGTCAAAGATGTAGCCTTTGTTGAATGTACTATGGATAAGGTTAGACAGGAAGAATTTTATTAAAGGAGTGTTATAGATGAATCAATTACAAAAACCAGTAGCAGGAGAAGAGATAGCAATAATTAAAACAAATATGGGTGATATGAAGGTTAGACTATTTGAAGAAATAGCTCCTAAGGCAGTGGAAAATTTTAAAACACATAGTAAAAATGGTTATTATGATGGAATTATATTTCATAGAATTATAAAAGACTTTATGATACAAGGTGGAGACCCACAAGGTAGTGGAATGGGAGGAGAAAGTATTTGGGGAAAGGCATTTGAAGATGAGTTCCATCCAGAATATAGAAACTTCAAGGGCTCTTTATCTATGGCAAATTCTGGACCAAATACAAATGGTAGCCAGTTTTTCATAGTTCAAGCAGGTCAATTTCCAGATAACTTTTTAGAAAGAATAGAAGGTCAAAATCAAATGGAAGGTGTAGATGCTCATTTTACAGATGAAGTTAAGGCTGCCTATAAAGAGAATGGTGGAACACCTTGGTTGGATTATAAACATACAGTGTTTGGACAAGTATATGAAGGCTTAGATATAGTTGAAGAAATAGCAAATGTAAAAGTTGGAATGATGGATAGACCAGCTTATGATGTAGTTATAGAAACAGTTGAAATAGCTACAGTAGATTAGGAGGACTTAGATGCATCAATATAAGGGGAAATTAATAGTTCATACAGGCTCTATGTTTTCAGGAAAAACATCAAGTTTAGAAAAAGATGTCAGTAGATTTAAAATAGCCGGATATAGGGTTATGGCTTTTAAACCAGTTGTAGATGATAGGTACTCTAAGACAAATATCGTAACTCATAATAATACTAATATAGAGGCAGTAGCAATCGAAACAGTAGATGATATCATAAGCTATTGTAGGAGGGAAAATCCTCAAGTTATAGCTATTGATGAAGTTCAGTTTTTAAAGGGGAAGCTAAGTATTATTTTAGAAAACTTAAACACCCTTTTAAATGAAGGAAAAACTATAGTTGTTGCAGGGCTAGACATGGATTTTTCAGGTAAACCCTTTGAAATAGTTAAAGAATTGATGCCTATATCTGACTATTTACACAAGCACCATGCAGTTTGTGTAAACTGTGGTACAGATGCCTGGATAAGTAATAGAAAGGTAAAACAAGAGGAAAGAATAGTTATAGGTACCTTAAATGAGTATGAACCATTATGTAGAAAGTGTTTTTTAGAAAAGGTAAAATAGAAAGGATTTTATTATGGATTATGTAAAATTTGAACCAGCTAAGGTGGAACTTTGTGAGAAAAGTGAAAGGGATGAATTTTACCTATTTAATAATCAATATATCCTACTTAGTAACAAGGATGGATATATTTTGCCAACTAGAAAAGATGTAGAAAAATATGGTATAGATATAACTACTATGGATTGTATAGCTAGTTATAAAAATAGAAATTGTTATACTGGCAAGGTAGCTGAAAATGTGGAAAATGATGAATTAAAATTTGTTCATCTAAGGGAATATGTAGAAAATGTAAAAGATGAAAATAGATTTCAGCTTGCATCTAGAGCATCTATGTTAAAGGATTTTAGAGATAAAAATCAGGTTTGTAGTAGATGTGGTTCAGAAGTTGCATTCCCTCTAAATAGAAATGATAGGGTTATAAAATGTACAAATTGTAATCAGGCGATTTGGCCCACAAATTCACCAGCAGTTATAGTAGCTGTCATAAGGGTTGATAAACTACTCTTAGTTAAAGACAAATATAATAACAGTGGAGAATTTGGAGTTATATCTGGATTTTTAGACTTGGGAGAAACCTTTGAAGATGCTGTTAGAAGGGAAGTCTTAGAGGAAACTGGAATTAAGATAAAAAATATAAAATATTTTGGATCTCAGCCTTGGGCTTTTCCAAATTCTATGATGACAGGATTTGTTGCAGAATACTTAAGTGGAGAACTAAGGGCTGATGGTAGTGAAATCTTAGAGGCAAAATGGTTTACCAAGATGGAGGTACTAGAGGACTATAGGGTTTCAAGAAGTATAGGAACAAAGTTAATAGATTATTTTCTAGAAAATAATATTTAAACAAGAGCCTAGCTCTTGTTTTTTCTAGTCTACATATAAGGATAAAAGGGTATAATAAAATTAGCAAAAATTTAAGAATGATTTTAACAGATATGGAGAGTGGCAAAATGGACGTAAAAGAATTTTATAATGGAAAACCTTTGTTTCATATTCTTGAAAAAGAGCCTGTGATATCTCACTATAGATATGATAGAGGTAAGGAAAATGAAAATGAAAAATATAGGGAAATAACATATTTTTTAACAGATATACATTTGATAAGAGTAACTGCCCAGCATCATAAAATAAAGGTTGAGAAGTGGAGAATTGATGATTTTAAGAAGATAGAAAAAGAGTATGAGATAAGAATGTTTAACACAATTGAGTCCTTATATTCAACTCAAGTCAATATAACTACATCTAAAGAAATCATAACTATTCCAATACCAGATGAGCTTACAAGAAGAGAACAAATGAATAATTTTATAGAACTTATAAAACACTTATAATATAAAGGGTTAGATTATATTTCATAATCTAACCCTTTATATTATTTTATACTTTCTGCAACTTTGATTACTTCTGTTTTATTGAGTGCCTTTTGACCTAAAATACTTAAAATAGTATCATCTATTTCCATATCTATATTTCTATTATTGCTTAAAATCGCTTTATTACCATTAAGATTAATCTCTTCTACATTAAACCCACCAGATTCAAAAGAATTTTTATCAGATGCTAATCTCTCAGAGATGGAAAATTCATCCTTACCATTAGTGTATTCAAGACTACAATACTCAGAACTAATATCACCGTTTTTATCCTTAAAAAGAACTACTCTTTTCAAATTATAGCCATCAGGTAGATAAGATGGAATTTTCAAATCAAATATCAATTTGGATTTAGCAAAATTTAAATCATCTGTATAGTAAAAGTCATCTTCAGAAGTATCATCTGACTTTTCCAAATTTATAGTTTGTCCATTTAAGTTTATAGTTTTTAACAAGTTACCATCTTTATCATAGATGTCGCTATTTGGGTAGATAAACTTAAGTTCATGTCCATCTTTATCAAATAAAGTACCAGCCAAGTCATCAGGAACCCTATTATCGAAATCTTCTTCTTCAACAGTTACATAGTTTAGTGAGAAAACTTGTTTGATTTTAGTATATACATTTTGGGCGAAGCCTGTTTGTATACTTGTAATACCAATTAGTGTAGCTAGACCAATACCAGCAATTTTTTTATTAAGTTTCATATCTATATTCTCCTTATTTTTAGTATTAAATAATTTATTATAAGAAGCTTCTTTGTTTCCAATTTTAATATTTTTGTTAGAGTCGACTATATTTTTACTAAAATGGAAAAGTTCTAATTCTTCATCATCTAATTCTTCAGTTAAATAAGTGTTATTATCATCTTCCATATATTTATCTAAGAGATTAAAAAACTTTTTATTATCTTTCATATTTATCACTCTCCATTATAGTTTTTAACTTTTTTATAGATCTATATAATATAGTTCCTACATTGGTTTCTGATAGCTTTAGAATCTGAGCAATTTCTTTATTTTTAAGTTCAGCACCAAATTTATAGGATACTATATTTTGTTCAATAGGATTTAGTTTATTCAGTGCCTTAAGTAAGGCTTGGTTGTCTTCACAAGAAAGCATGTGATTTTCAACATCAGATTTAGACACAAGTATATTATCAAAATCATCTATATCTAAGAAAGTTTTATTTTTTCTAGATTTAAAATAATCATAAAGGCAATTACGCGAAATGGTAAATATCCATGGTTCTATTGAGGAGGATTTATCGTAAGAATCAATATTTATAATTATTTTTTCAAATACCATAGATGATAGTTCTTCTGATAGATATACATTATTAGTTCTATATAGAAAAAATCTATAGATCCTATCATAATATTTTTCAAAAATTTGATTTAAAAGTTTTTCCTTTTTTTTCTCTTCCTTTTTCTTTATAAAGGAAAGGGAAAAGTTTAAAACGTTATTATACATTATTACCTCCAAAACCTAGCTAAGTTTCTCTCCTCATTAGTTAATACGATTGAAATTAGATTTCATCACAAAAAAAGACAAAGTTTTTTTAATAAAAACTTTGTCTGATATTTAAAATCTTAAATTTTCTCTATGAACTGCTACACTAAGTGCGATACCTACAGATACTAGATTTACAAGTTGGAAGGTACCACCATGACTTATAAATGGTAAAGGTATACCAGTTATAGGCATTACACCTATGGTCATACCTATGTTTTCAAATATATGGAAAACTAGTATGGCTGCAAATCCAATTACCATTAGGGAACCAAATAAATCTGTACTCTCCCTAGCTATTTCTATCAATCGTTTTAAAAACAGAAAATATAAAACGATTAGAAAAAATCCACCAACAAATCCAAGCTCTTCTCCAATAACTGAGAAAATAAAGTCATCTTGTTTTTGTGGTATATAATCATATTGGGTTTGGACTCCTTTAAATAACCCCCTACCCCAAAACTTTCCAGAACCTATAGCTATTCTACCCTGCATAGCTTGATAACCAGTGTTAGAAGCATCTCTAGCTGGATCTAAAAAGTTAAAAATCCTATCTTTTTGATACTTATCTAGCCTAAGCCATAAAACTGGAAGGGATAAAACTCCTGCTAGGGCAGCATATCCAATGTACTTCCAGTCTAAACCTGCTGCAAATAACATAGCAGCTATGAAAAAGACAAATACCATTGCAGTACCAGCATCTGGTTGTAATAAGATAAGTAGAACTGGTAAAAATGCAAAACCTAATATTTTAAGTAAGGTAAAGGGTTCATTTAAACTTTCCTTATTCATATCTATAAATTTAGCCAGTGAAATTATTAGACCTATCTTTACAAACTCTGATGGCTGAAAGGTAACTGGACCAAGTTTTAACCAGGATCTAGCTCCCCAACTCTCAGCTCCAATACCAAAAAATAGAACTAAGACTAATAAGATGTTAGAAGCTATATAAATAGGAAGATAGAAATCTCCTAAAATTTGATAGTCAAAAAACATTAAAACAAATATAATACCAAAACCCAGTATGGTAGATATAAGTTGTGTTTTTACAATTTTTATTCCATTGTCAAGACTAAGGGTAGCGCTATAAAGCATTAATAAACCAAATAGACATAGGGCTAAGGTTGTAAAAAATAATTTATAGTCAAAACGCTTTTCAAGTTTATTTTTTAAGTTAATCATAAGACTCTCCTTTGTTAAATTCTAGAGTAATTATATCATATAATATTAAATAGTATCATTAAATCTTAAAAATAATATGTTATTATAGATATATAGACGGAAGGTGGTTTTATGTTGAATATAGGTTGTCATATGTCTATTTCAAATGGTATGGATAAGGCAGCAATTGAAATTATGGAAATGGGTGGAAATACCTTTCAATTTTTCACTAGAAATCCTAGAGGTGGAAGGGCAAGAGAATTAAAGGAAAAAGAACTGGAAAAGTTAAAAACCTTTACTAAGGAAAATAGTTTTGCAGGATTATTAGCCCATAGTGCCTATACGATGAATCGGTGTTCAGACAAAGAAGAGGTTAGAGAATTTGCAAAAAACCTTTTAGCAGATGATATAAGAAAGCTAAATCAAATAGAGATAGCAAATTTAGTATTTCACCCAGGGTCCCATGTGGGACAAGGTACTAGTAAAGGTATAGAATATATAGTTGATGGTTTAAATCAGGTTATAGATAAAGATACAAAGGCTACTATACTTTTAGAGACCATGTCTGGAAAGGGAACAGAGATAGGTAGAAGCTTTGAAGAGTTAAGAAGCATAATAGCTGGAGTTAAATACAATGAAAATTTAGGAATATGCTTGGATACCTGTCATGCATACTCAGCAGGATACGATATTGTAAATGATCTAGATGGGGTTTTAAAAAAATTCGATAAGATTATAGGCTTGGAAAAACTTAAGGCCATACATTTAAATGATAGTATGACAGAGTTTGCTTCTAATAAGGATAGGCATGCTAAAATAGGAGAAGGCAGTTTGGGATTAGATGCCTTTATCAGGATTATAAATCATCCAGCCTTAAAAAATTTACCCTATAGTTTGGAAACACCAAATGATAAAGAGGGATACATGGAAGAAATTAAGCTGTTAAAATCAAATTTTAAGTAGGTAGAATATGGATTTAAATAAAGTAGTAAAAAATATATGCAGGGAAATAGGTGTGGAAATTTGTGGCATTACAAATTATGAAAGTGTAGATAAAACAAGGTTAGACTGGTTAGAGACTAGAAAAACTTTAGGGTATGATACTGAGTTTGAAGAAGATGATTTAAAAAGAAGGCTGGATAAAAATGCAGTTTTAGAAAATGCTAACTCTATAATAGTGATTGGATTACCCTATAACACAGGTGAGTATGATTTGGATATTTATCCAAGGGGGAAGCTATCTAGATCATCATATGGAGAAGATTATCATATAGTTGTGAAAGAGAGACTTGAAAAATTAAAGGATGAACTTTTAAAATTTGTAGAATTTGATTATAAAATATATGCTGACACAGGACCACTAATAGATAGAGAATTAGCCTATCAGGCAGGACTTGGGTACTATGGAAAGAATTGTTCAATAATAAATGAAGAGTATGGTTCATTTATATTTATTGGATACATGCTTACAAATTTAAATATAAGAGAAGATGAGCAAGTGGATAACCAGTGTGGGTCATGCACCTTATGTTTAGAGGCTTGTCCTACTAAGGCCTTATATGAACCATATAGGGTAAATGCCAAAAAATGTGTATCCTATCTAACACAGTCAAAAGAGATAGATGAAAACCTAATAGAAAAAATAGGCTCCAGAGTTTATGGCTGTGATACTTGCCAAGATATATGCCCTAAAAATAGGTATGCCAAAAAATCTAAGGAAAAAAGTTTTATACCAGTAAAGACAAGGGGCTATATAGATATAGTAGAGTTTTTAAAATTTAGTAATAAAGAATTTAAAGAAAAATATGGAAGTATGGCAGGAAGCTGGAGGGGAAAAAATACCTTAAAAAGAAATTGTATAATAGTCCTTGAAAATTTAAAAGATGATAAGTTTCTTGATTTAATAGATAAGGAAACTAAAAATGAAAGTGATTTAATATCTAAAAGAGCCAAGAAGGCAATTGAAAAAATAGAAGGTGAGATATGATAGTTGGAATAGTTGAGATGGAAATATATATTTATGAGGTAAATTCATTAAAAGAAAAAAGACAGGTAGTAAAAAGTTTAATAGAGAGACTTAAAAACAAACATAATATTTCAATTGCAGAAATAGGAGATTTGGAGCTTTGGAATAAATTAGTTTTGGGAATTAGTGTAGTTAGTAACAGTAAACTTATTGTAGAAAAGAGTATAGAAAGCATAAGAAGTTTTGTAGAAAATGATCATAGAGTTGAAATTGTAAATACCATAGTAGATATAGCATAGGAGGAAAAAAGTGGCGAAAATGCTAAGTAAGAAAAAGATAAGTGAAGTACTAGACCTATTAGAAGAAAGGTTTCCAGATGCAAAAGCAGAGCTTGATCATAAAAATCCATTTGAACTTTTAATAGCGACAATATTATCAGCACAATGTACAGATGTTAGAGTAAACAAGGTTACAAAGGATTTATTTGATGAACTAAAGACTCCAGAAGATTATTTGGAGTTATCTCAAGAGGAGCTAGGACTTAAAATAAAGTCATGTGGTTTTTATAATATGAAGAGTAAAAACATTTTGGGAGCATGTGAGCTTTTGGTTAGAGAATTTAATTCTAAGGTACCAGAAACCATAGAAGAACTAGAAACACTACCAGGAGTTGGAAGAAAAACTGCAAATGTTGTAGCTAGTGTAGCCTTTGGAGTACCAGCAATAGCTGTAGATACACATGTCTTTAGGGTCTCAAATAGAATAGGACTGGCAAATGCTAAAAATGTTGAACAAACAGAAGTTCAGCTTATGAAAAATATAGATAAGGGAAGATGGACTAAAGCACATCATCTATTAATTTTTCAAGGCAGAAGAGTTTGTAAATCACAAAGACCACTTTGTGAAGAGTGTGATGTAAAGGAATTTTGTAATTTTTATAATAAAAAATAGGGGGATTGTATGCTGAAAAAGAGTAAGATTTTAGTAGTTTTAATGTTAGGCTTAGTTTTCTTAACATCCTGTGGAAATAATAAGGGTGGGGTTAGTCAAAACAAGGAAATAAAAATTGTAGATGATTTTGGAAATAAAGTAGCCCTAGATAAAGAAGTAAAAAAAATAGTTTCACTTAGCCCTAGCACTACAGAGGTTTTGTTTGCCCTAGGCTTAGATGAGAAAATAGTAGGGGTATCAGACTACTGTGATTATCCAGCAAAGGCACTTGAAAAAGAAAAAATAGGTGGGTTTGCAGATGCAAACTTAGAAAAAATAATAGGACTTTCACCAGACTTGGTAGTAAGTGCAGGTGGTGAAAAAAAAGAGGCAAATGAAATCCTAAAAAATGCAAATATAGAAGTTGCAGTTTTTGACTCTGGCACAATAGAAGAAGTTTATTCTCAAATTGAAAGAATTGGAATACTTACAGGTAGGGAAGATGCAGCTGAAAAGTTAGTAGGAGATATGAAGAAAAAAGAAGCAGATATAGTTACTAGAGCTAAGGAAATAAAAAACAAGGAAAAAGTATTTTATGAGATTTGGCATGATCCTCTTACAAC
The DNA here is from genome assembly GCA_946402705.1 of uncultured Tissierellia bacterium. Lineage (GTDB taxonomy): Bacteria > Bacillota > Clostridia > Tissierellales > Tissierellaceae > CAMIXG01. Next base: position 69,609 of record CAMIXG010000005.1, read on the forward strand.
AGCAGGTAAAGGCTCTTTTATGGATGAATTAATCACCTTATCAGGTGGAATCAATATAGCTGGGGATATGGATAAACCATATCCAGAAATAAGTGTTGAAAAATTAATTGAAGAAAATCCATCTATCTACCTAACAACAGATGGAGGAGTTGGAAAAACTGTAGAGACTATAAAAACTAGGGAAGGCTATGCAAATATAGAAGCTGTAAAAAATGATAGAGTATATATATTAGATGCTAATATAGTCTCAAGACCAGGACCAAGAATAGTGGATGCACTTGAGATCGTATATGAGATTATAAGTGAAAAGTAGGAAAATTACATTGACTTAGGGGTTAAAAATGTAGTAGACTATTTACTTGGAAGGAGACAATATGGGATATAGATTAATAGCTACAGATATGGATGGAACATTACTAGATAGTAATGGATTAATACCAGAAAAAAACTTTGAAGTTTTAAAACGAGCAGAAGAAAAAGGTATAATAGTAGTATTATCTACAGGGAGACCATATATGTCTGCTAATTATCATGCGCAAAAATTAGGGCTTAAAAGTCCCATTATAAGTAGTAATGGAGCTGTAGTCCATGATATAGATAGGAATATAGTATATGAAAGAACACTTTTAGATGATGTAATAATTAAAGTTTTAGATATATTAGAGCAAGAGGATATATATTATCATTTATATACTATAAATGGGGTCTACTCAAAGACTATAAATAAAGAGATATTTACAAAATATTATGGCGACGAAAATGGCAATTTAGTAATTGAAACATTTAAATTTAATAATTATAAAGATATATTATTTAAGGGCAAAAAGTTCAATAAAATTATTACCATAACTAATGACAATAATAAATTAAAGAACTTAAGGGCAAGATTAAGTGAAATTAATGAAATAGAGGTAACAAGCTCTTTAAAAGATAATGTTGAAATTATGAGTAAACAAGTTTCAAAGAAGAATGCGTTAGAATATTTGTGCAGTGAACTTGAAATAAAATCTGATGAAATTTTAGCCATTGGAGACAATGGAAATGATTTAGATATGTTACTATATGCAGGGTGTAGTATAGCTATGGGAAATGCTATAGACATAGTAAAGGAAAAAGCAGATTATATAACTGATACAAATGATAATGACGGTTGGGCAAAGGCCATTGAGAAATTTATATTATAGGAGTTGGAAGTAATGGCATTAAATATAGTTATGGTTGAACCAGAGATACCGCACAATACAGGAAGTATAGCAAGAACTTGTGCTTTAACTGATACGGTATTACATCTAGTGAGGCCACTAGGGTTTTCTGTAGATGACAAACATTTAAAAAGGGCAGGATTAGATTATTGGCATTTAGTTGATATAAGGTATTATGATAGCTTTTTTGAGTTATTGGATAAATATCCAGAATCTAATTTTTATTATGCTACAACTAAGGCTGAAAAACTATATACAGAGCCAGAATATAAAGAAGGCGATTTTATTGTATTTGGAAAAGAAACAAAGGGATTAAGCAAAGAAATTCTCGAAGGAAATGATGAGACTATGATAAAAATACCTATGAGAAGTGATGTTGCAAGGTCTTTAAATTTATCCAATGCAGCAAATATAATAATATTTGAAGCTTATAGGCAAATTGGATTTCCATTTGAAAAATAATAAAACAGGAGGGTGTATATGGGAATAGCAATACCCGTATTTGGAGGCTTGGGTCTATTTTTGTATGGTATGAATCTTATGGGTTCTGGATTACAACAAGCAGCTGGAGAAAGGTTAAAAAAAATAATTGAAGTACTAACTAACAACCGTTTAATGGGAGTTTTAGTAGGTGCTGTAGTTACAATGATTATACAAAGTAGTTCGGCTACAACAGTAATGGTTGTAGGATTTGTAAATGCAGGCATAATGACCTTGCCACAAGCAGTAGGAGTTATAATGGGGGCAAATATTGGTACAACTGTTACAGCACAGTTGATAGCCTTTAATTTAACAGATTATGCACCAATTACTATAGTGATTGGTATGTTAATATCTCTTCTAATATCAGATAAAAAGGGTAAGGATATTGGAGATATTTTAATAGGGTTTGGTATCTTATTTATTGGTATGGACATGATGAGTAATGGTCTAGCACCACTTGCTAAATCGCCAATGTTTACAAATATGATATTAAAATTAAACAATGTATACCTAGCAGCAATAGTTGGTATGATACTTACTACAGTACTTCAAAGTAGTAGTGCATCCATAGGACTTTTACAAGCCCTAGCAAGTCAAGGACTTATAACAATAAATATAGCTTTTCCAATATTATTTGGAGAGAACATTGGTACAACAACAACAGCATTAATATCCTCTATAGGAGCTAACAAAACAGCTAAGAGAGCAGCACTTATACATTTTCTATTTAACTTAATAGGAACAATTATATTTATAACGATACTTAGAACTCCAATACAAACCTTAGTGATGAAAATTTCACCAGGAAATGTTACTAGGCAAATAGCCAACGCACATACTTTATTTAACTTAATAAATGTTGCTATACAATTCCCGTTTGCTGGATTTTTAGTAAAAGCTGTTGAAAAAATTATACCAGGAGATATAGAAGAAGATTCGGGAGAGGCAAAATTCTTAGATGATAGAATTTTGGAAACACCTTCAATAGCCCTTGGTTTTGCAGTTAAAGAGACAATTAGAATGGCAGAAATAGTTGAAGAAAACTTGGTAACTGTAAAAGATGTATTTATAAATGATGAGTTTGATAAGACAAAGAGTATCTTTGAGAAAGAACAGGTTATAGATGAACTTGAAAAGGAAATAACTAACTATGTCTTAAAACTTACAAAAAGAGAATTAACTCCAGCTCAAAGAGAGCTAATCAATAAACTGATATATATGACAAATGATTTAGAGAGAATAGGAGATCATGTTGAAAACTTGGCAGAGCTATCTCAATCTAAACAGGAAAATGGACTTTTCTTCTCAGAAGATGCAACAATTGGAATAACTAAAATGTTTGATACTGCTAATTTAGCTTATACAAAGGCAGTTGAAGCATTTGAAAAAGGTTCTAAGTCTTTAGCAGAAGAAACAATGAAACTTGAAGTACAGGTTAATGAGCTTGAAATTACAAATAAAAATGCACATATAGAAAGATTAAATAATGGACTATGTACTACAGAAACAGGCATTGTTTATCTAGATGCACTTAGTAATTTAGAAAGAGTTTCAGACCATGCTACCAACATAGCAAAATTAGTATTAGAATAAAAAGCAGGCTAGGATAGTTACTATCTTAGCCTGTTTTTAAATCTACAAATTGAGTATATATAAAATGTAGATTAGATTTGAAAAATAGGAGGAAATAGTATGAATATTTATGATGTAGTTATAATTGGTGGTGGACCAGCAGGCTTATCAGCAGGGCTATATGCATCAAGAGGAACACTAAATACCCTTATAATAGAGAGAGAAGCAACTGGTGGAAAAATAAAAGATACAAATGAAGTGGCAAATTATCCAGGTTCTGAAAAAGATATAGATGGTATGAGGCTTGGAGAGAGAATGCTAGAACAAGCAAAAGAATTTGGTGCTAAGGTAGTCTTTGATGAAATTACAGAGGTTGATTTTTCGGACAAGGTGAAAAAAATAGTTGGGAAAAATGAAACTTATGAAGCTAAGTCAGTAATAATTGCAACAGGTGCAAATCCAAAACTTTTAGGTGTGGATAGAGAGTTAGAATTTAGTGGTAAGGGAGTATCATATTGTGTAACTTGTGATGGACCATTTTTTCAAGATTTGATAACTTTTGTTGTAGGTGGTGGAGATGCAGCAGTGGAAGAAGCTATGCAACTTGCAAAATTTTCTAAAAAAGTATACCTAGTTCATAGAAGAGATGAACTAAGAGCTGCAAAATCCATTCAGGAAAAAGTATTTAAAAATGAAAAAGTTGAAATACTATGGGACTCAGTAGTAAAAGAATTAGAAGGGGACAAGATGTTATCAGGAGTTGTTATTGAGAACTTAAAAACTGGTAAAATTACAGAATACAAGGCAACAGAAGAAGAAATGCTAATGGGAGTTTTCCCTTATGTAGGCTTTATTCCAGCTACTGAATTATTTGAAGGAAAAATAAATATGGAAAAGGGTTATATATTAACAGATGAAAATATGAAAACTAATGTAGAAGGAGTATTTGCAGCAGGAGATAATAGGGTTAAGCTTTTAAGACAGGTAGTTACAGCTACTTCTGATGGGGCGATAGCAGCTATTGAAGCTGAAAAATATATAGAAGATAATTTTTAATATTCAATAATAATAAAGCTAAATTATACTGGAAATTTCTTTGGATTTCCAGTATAATTTAGTTAGGGCAATCCTAGCAAAATCAATAATATTTATTGAAATTTAAGGAGGAGTTTTAATTGAAAAAAAGAATGTCGATTTTAGCATTAATGATGGCATTAATGCTAACACTTGTGGCTTGTGGTGGAAAAAAAGGTGAACCAACACCACCAGCAGAAGGAAATGAAAAAGTAGAAGATATCAAAGTAGGAATGGTAACAGATGAAGGTGGAGTAAATGACCAATCATTTAACCAATCAGCTTGGGAAGGACTACAAAGAGCTAGTAAAGAATTAGGAGTAGAAGCTAAATATCAAGAATCTGAACAAGAATCTGATTACGCACCTAATTTCGAAACTCTATTAGATGCAGACTTTGACATGATGTGGGGAGTTGGATACAAATTAGCAGGAGCAGCTTATGAAGCAGCTTTAAACAATCCAGATAAATCATATGGTGTTATAGACTATTCATATGATGGAAATGACGACTTTCCAGAAGGAACTCCAGAAAATATGGTAGGAGTAATATTCCATGACGAACAATCCTCATTTTTAGCAGGATATGTTGCGGGATATACAACAAAAACTAATAAAGTTGGTTTTGTAGGTGGAATCGAAGGAGCAGTAATACACAAATTTGAATATGGATATACTGCAGGAGTAGACTATGCAGCTAAAGAACAAGGAAAACAAATTGAAGTTATAAGACAATATGCTGACTCTTTTGGAGATGCAGCTAAGGGTAAATCAATAGCTAATAGTATGTTCCAAAAAGGTGCAGATATAGTATTCCATGCAGCAGGTGGAGTAGGCGATGGTGTTATAGAAGCAGCTAAAGAACAAGACAAATGGGCTATAGGTGTTGATAGAGATCAAAACTACCTAGCACCAGATAATGTTTTAACTTCAGTAATCAAAAGAGTAGACGAATCAATTTTCAAACAAGTTGAAAGCTTTAAAGATGGAAAATTTGAAGGTGGAAAAACAGTTCTTATAGGTTTACAAGAAGGTAACTTCGTAGGACTTGCAGATTCATCAAGCAAAAATGTAGATGGAGAAGTTTTAAAAGCTACAGATAAAATTAAAGAAAAAATAATAGCAGGTGAAATAGTACCACCAACAGATAGTCAAAAATATGAAGAGTTTGTTAAAGCTTTAAACAAATAAATATAAATAAGCTCAGACTTTTGTCTGGGCTTTAATTATAAAGGAGGAAATAGCTTGTCCAAAGAAGAACATAAACTTATTGAGATGAAAAATATTACTAAAAAGTTTGGCGATTTTACAGCAAATGATAATATAAATCTAAGTGTAGCTAAGGGCGAAATCCATGCTTTACTTGGAGAAAATGGAGCTGGAAAATCTACTTTAATGAATGTATTATATGGGCTACATATGCCAACATCTGGAGAAATTTATATAGATGGACAATTGGTTAATATAAGCAACCCAAATGTAGCAATTAAACATGGGATTGGGATGGTTCACCAACATTTTATGTTGGTTGATACATTTACTGTTGTTGAAAATATAATACTTGGTTTAGAAACTATGAAGGGGCCAGTTCTGGATATAAAAAAGGCTAAAAAAGAAGTAGAAGAAATCTCAAAAAAGTATGGATTATATGTAGAACCTGATTCTAAGGTACAAGATATCTCTGTGGGAATGCAGCAAAGAGTAGAAATTTTGAAGGCCTTATATAGAGGGGCAGATATTTTAATACTAGATGAACCAACAGCAGTATTAACCCCTCAAGAAATTGAAGAGCTTATAGAAATTATAAGAGCCTTATCTGAACAAGGAAAAACCATAATAATCATTACACATAAACTAAAAGAAATAAAGGCAGCAGCAGATTATTGTACTATTATAAGAAGAGGGAAAAAGATAGATACAGTTAAGGTAGCCGATGTTACTGAAAATGATTTAGCTGAAATGATGGTTGGTAGAGAGGTTACTTTTAAGGTTGATAAAAAAGAGCAAAAAGCAGGTAGTACAGTTTTAGAAATTCAAAACCTTAGAGTAAAAGATAATAGAAAACTAGATATTGTTAATAACCTAAATTTAGAAGTTAAATCAGGAGAGATATTAGGTATAGCAGGAATAGATGGAAATGGTCAATCTGAGTTGATAGAGGGGATAACAGGACTTAGAAAGTCAGAAAATGGGTCTATAAAAGTGCATGGTATGGAGATTGCAAATAAAACTCCATTTGAAGTTATAAATTCAGGCATAAGTACAATACCTGAAGATAGACAAAGAAGAGGACTGGTACTAGACTATACTATTGCAGAAAATATGATACTTGAAAACTATTATAAGCCAGAGTTTTCTAAGGGCGGAAAATTGAAACACAAGGCCATAAAAGAACATGCAAAGAAACTTATAGAAAAATTTGATGTTAGGCCGGATGATCCTGAATATTTAGCAGGTGGATTATCAGGAGGGAATCAACAAAAAGTTATAATAGCTAGGGAAATTGACAATGACCCAGAACTATTAATAGCAGCCCAGCCTACAAGAGGGCTTGATGTTGGAGCTATAGAGTTTGTTCATAAATATCTAGTGGAACAAAGAGACAAGGGCAAGGCTGTACTTTTAATATCTTTTGAGCTAGATGAAGTTATGAATTTATCAGATAGAATAGCAGTAATCTATGAAGGTGAAATAGTTGCAGTAATGGATGCGAAAGATGCAGATGAGAATAAACTTGGATTATTAATGGCAGGAGGAGGTGTTAGCAATGGAGAAGAAGAAAAATAGATTTGTTATGACTGTATTATCAATTATACTTGGACTTTTATTTGGAGCAATAGCTCTTAAGGTATCTGGTTATAGTCCTATAGAAGCCTATAAGGTTATATGGCTTGGGATATTTGAAAAACCAAAATACGTAGTATATACAATAATTCGTGCTACACCAATAATAATAACTGGCATATCTGTGGCTTTTGCCTTTAGAACTGGATTATTTAATATAGGAGCAGAAGGACAATTTTTAGTTGGTTCTTTAGCTGCAACTCTAGCAGGAGTTTATATAACATTTTTACCACCAGTTATACATGCAGTAGTATGTATATTAGTAGCAGCTTTAGCGGCTGGTATATGGGGAGGAATAGTTGGACTTTTAAAGGCAAAAAGAGGAGTTAATGAAGTTATTTCTTCTATAATGCTAAACTGGATAGCACTATACCTAAGTAACACAATGCTTACAGTTAGTTCATTTGGATTTAAAAGAGCGAATTCAGATTCATCACATAAAATACTTGAATCTGCTAAAATAAATTTATTTCAAAATTGGAAAGTATCTGAAGCAGGTAGGGCTGCTTTGGCAAATAACAAATTGCTTAAGGATGTACTAACACCACCAGTAAATGCAGGTATTATAATAGCCATAGTACTGGCTATAGTAGTGTGGTATATACTTAAACATACAACACTTGGTTATCAGTTAAAGGCAGTAGGATACAATAAGGATGCTGCAGAATATGCAGGTATAGATATAAAGAAAAACATTACAAAATCAATGTTTATAGCAGGGGCTATAGCAGGTATAGCAGGAGCTACTCAAGTTCTTGGTGTAAATCATCAAATAAGTATACTGGGTGCTTCAGAAGGATATGGGTTTGATGGAATGGCAGTAGCTTTAATTGCAGGAAATAATCCACTTGCCACTATACCAGCAGGACTTTTATTTGGTGGGCTAAAATATGGTGGGGCAAAATTAAATTCATCATCACTTGGAGCGCCATCAGAGATTATAAATATAGTTATTGGTGTGATTGTATTATTTGTAGCCATGCCAAAATTATATGATAAAATTTTTAGTGGAATTAAGAAAATAATGAGTAAGAAAGATAGAGGTGAGCAAAATGTATAATATAGCAATTATATTAGGTATAACCTTAATGTACTCTGCACCTCTTATTTATACAGCACTTGGTGGAGTTATATCTGAAAACTCAGGAGTTGTGAATATAGGACTTGAAGGTATGATGACAGTTGGTGCTTTTGCAGCAGCTACTGTAGGATACTATACTGGAAATCCTTGGCTGGCTTTTTTAGCAGGGGGAATAGCAGGAGGACTTGTTGCACTTATGCATGGTATAGCCTGTATATCTTTCTATGCTGATCATATAATATCAGGTATTGCCATAAACTTTATTGGACCAGGTCTTGCCTTGTTTTTAAGTAGACTATTTTTTGATGGAGCTACTATGACAAAACCTATACCAATAGAAAATAAAATACCTAGAAGTTTAAATGGAGTATTTGCAAAAAATAGTGTTTTAGATGTAATATTCAATCAATATGATACAGTTTTTCTAGCTTTTATATTAACAGCAGTAGTTTGGTTTGTTCTTTATAAAACTAAATTAGGTCTTAGAATAAGAGCCATTGGAGAACATCCAGAAGCAGCAGATAGTTTGGGGATAAATGTATATAAGGTTAAATATATTGCAGTAATATTGTCTGGGATATTTGCAGGTTTTGGAGGAGCAGCTATGAGTATAGCAGTAGTTGCAAACTTTAGACAAAGTTTAATATCAGGACAAGGATATATAGCACTTGCAGCTATGATATTTGGTAAGTGGAAACCACAAGGGGCAATGCTTGCTTGTTTATTATTTGGTGCAGCACAAGGTTTAGCTGTTTACCTAGGAGGAACAAGTATAGAAGTTCCATCTACAGTGCTAAATATGTTACCTTATATAATCACTTTACTAACTCTAGTAATATTTGTAGGAGAAGGTGGAAGTGGACCAGCTGCAAATGGAGAACCATTTGAAAAAAATTAAAATTATTAGTTCTAAATGTAGATAAAATTAAGTGACATTAAAGGAGCGATTAAATGAAGTTAGGATTTGATTTAAAACTTGAGCAATCGCAGAAGCTAATAATGACACCAGAGTTAAGACAAGCCATAGAACTATTACAACTTAACACAATAGAACTAGATCAATATATAAATAAGGAACTTGAAGAAAATCCTATGTTAGAATCAACAGAAGTCTTGGATAAGGAAGAGAGTTTAGAACAACATTCTGATGTTGAAATAGATTGGTCTGAGTATTTTGAAAAGGGTAATAGCTATGAATATAAAAATGAAATAGATAAAAATATTGAACAAATAAATTTTGAATCATTTATAAAATATGAGCAAAATTTAAATGAATATTTATTAACTCAACTAAATTTGTTAAAAATAGATAAAGTAGAAAAAGAGATAGGTATATATATATTAGAAAATTTAGATGATGATGGTTATTTAACTAAGAGTGTTGCTCAAATTTCCACTGATTTAAAAAAGAGTAAAGTCATAGTGGAAAAAGTGTTAGATGAAATACAAAAATTTGATCCAAAGGGTATAGCAGCCAGAAATCTAGAAGAATCCCTACTAAATCAAGTTGAAGTTCAAGATGATAATATTGAAAAAATAATAAAATATCATCTTGAAGACATAGCCTATAATAGGGTTGATAAAATAGGAAAATCATTAGGCATAACAAGTGAATTAGTTTTAGAGTATTTGGACTATATAAAAAGCCTAGAACCTAAACCAGGAAGATATTTATCAGATGATAATGCATCTATAAAATATATAACACCAGATGCAGAGATAAAGCTTATAGATGGAGAGTTTAAGGTTATATTAAATGAGGTAACAGGACCTAGATTAAATATAAGTAGTTTTTATAAGAGTATGATAAAAACTGATAGTGATAAGGATACGAAAAACTTTTTAAATGATAGATTAAATAGGGCACTTTGGATAATACAGGCCATAGAACAAAGGCGAAACACCATAAAAAAGGTGCTGGAATCCATAGTAAAGTTTCAGGCAGAGTTTTTACTCGAGGGGGAAAAATTTTTAAAACCAATGACAATGAAGGATGTGGCAGAAGACATAGATATGCACGAATCAACTGTGTCCAGAGCTACAACTGGAAAGTATGTTCAAACACCTCAGGGAATTTTTGAACTTAAGTATTTCTTTACAACGGGACTTTTGGGTATAAATGGTGATGTATCTTCTATAAGTATTAAATCTGCGATAAAAGATTTAGTGGAAAATGAAGATGGTAAAAAACCATTAAGTGATCAACGAATATCTGATATACTAAAAGAGAATGGTACAAGAGTATCAAGAAGAACAGTTGCTAAGTATAGGACTGAATTAAATATACTATCTTCTTCAATGAGAAAAAGATAATGATATAAAATTAAAAGGAGAGTGTCTAGTATGAAAATTAAAGTAGGTTTAAACGGATTAGGTAGAATTGGTAAAAATGTTATGAGAATTTTAACAGAAGAAGGCAGAAACTATGAAAATATTGAAATAGTTGCACTAAATGCATCAGGAGATTTAAACACACTTGCTCATATATTTAAACATGATACACTATATGGAAAATTCAATGGAGATGTTGAAGTAGTAGAAGATGGATTTGTTTTTAATGGACACAAAATAAAAGTTACACAAGAAAGAGACCCAGAAAATATACCTTGGGGTGAAATGGGAGTAGACTTAGTAATAGATTCTACTGGAGCATTTAAAGATAGAGAAGGTTTATCTAAACATATAAAAGCAGGAGCTAAAAAAGTTATAATAACTGCACCAGCTAAAGATGAAGATATAACTATAGTTATGGGAGTAAATGAAGATAAATATGATAAGGATAATCATCATATAATATCTAATGCTTCTTGTACAACAAACTGTTTAGCACCAGTTGCTAAAGTTTTATCAGATAAATTTGGTATAGAAGAAGGTCTTATGACTACAGTTCATGCTTATACTGGAGACCAAAGATTATTAGATAAGAGACATTCTGATTTAAGAAGGGCAAGAGCAGCAGCAGAAAATATAGTACCAACAACTACTGGAGCAGCTAAGGCAGTAGCTTTAGTATTACCAGAATTAAAGGGTAAATTAAATGGATTTGCGATGAGAGTTCCAGTTCCAACAGTATCTCTAGTAGACTTAGTTGTTAAGTTAGAAAAAGATGCAACAGTTGAAGAAGTAAATGCAGCTATTAAGGCAGCTTCTCAAAATGAATTAAAAGGAATTTTAGGATATGCAGAAGAAGAGTTAGTTTCTTCTGATTATATTGGAGATAATAGATCTTCTATATTTGATCCATTCTTAACTATGAAGGTTGGAGATATGATCAAGGTTGTATCTTGGTATGATAATGAATGGGGCTATTCTGAAAGAGTAGTAGATTTAGCAAACTATATATCAGGAAAATAATTAATTAAATAAAATAAAATATTAGTCGAGTCTTAGGGCTCGACTAAAAATTATGTAGGGGTGTAAATATGAAAAAAACGGTAAAAGATTATAATTATGATGGCAAAACAGTTATTGTAAGATGTGACTTTAATGTGCCAATGGATGAAAATCAAAATATAACAGATGACATAAGAATAAAATCATCACTACAAACTATTAACTATTTATTGGATGAGGGAGCTAGGGTAGTCTTAATGTCCCATTTGGGTAGACCAAAGGGAGAGGCAAAGCCGGAATTTTCTTTGGCACCAGTGGCTAAAAGATTATCAGAATTATTAAATAAACCAGTTAAATTCTTAGATGATGATATGGTTGTATCAGAAGATGTAAAATCAGAAGTTAAGGATATGAAGGCTGGAGAAGTAGCTCTTTTACAAAATACAAGATATAGAAAAGAAGAAGAAAAAAATGAAGAAAACTTTGCCAAAGATTTATCATCTTTAGCGGATATATATATAAATGATGCTTTTGGAACTTCCCATAGAGCTCATGCTTCAAATGTAGGTGTATCTAGCTTTATTCCTTCAGGATTAGGATTTTTAGTAGAAAAAGAAGTTGAAATAATAGGAAAAGCATTAGAAAATCCAAAAAGACCTTTTGTTGCAATTTTAGGAGGAGCTAAGGTATCTGATAAAATTGGTGTAATTGAAAATCTATTAAACATAGTAGATACAATTATAATTGGTGGAGGTATGGCTTATACTTTCTTTAAGGCTAAGGGCTATGAAATAGGAACATCTTTATTGGAAGAAGATAAGGTGGACTTAGCAAAGACTCTAATTGAAAAAGCTAAAGATAAAAATGTAGATTTCCTACTTCCGCAAGATATTGTTGTGGCAAAAGAATTTAAAAATGATACAGAAATACAAACAGTAGATGCAGATAAGATGCCATCAGATATGATGGGTCTTGATATAGGACCAAAAACTATAGACCTGTTTTCTGAAAAAATTAAGATAGCAGAAACAGTTATCTGGAATGGACCAGTAGGAGTATTTGAAATGGAAAACTTTGCAAAAGGTACAAATTCCATAGCTAAGGCTCTTGCAGATTCAAAAGCTATTACAATTGTAGGTGGTGGAGATTCAGCTTCAGCAGTGGAAAAAGCAGGTTTTGCAGATGCAATAACACATATTTCCACAGGTGGAGGAGCATCACTTGAATTGATGGAAGGAAAAATATTACCAGGTATAGCTGCAGTTACTGAAAAATAAGGAGGATTCTATGAGAAAGCCTATTATAGCAGGAAATTGGAAGATGAATAATACTATTAGAGAAGGACTTGAATTAATAAATGATCTTAAGGCTAGAAGTCTAGATGAAGATGTTGAGGCAGTTGTATGTGTTCCCTTTACTTTTTTGTCAGAGGCTAGAAAAGTTTTAAGAGATACAGGTATAAAACTAGCTGCTCAAAATATGTATCATGAAGAGTCAGGTGCCTTTACAGGAGAAGTATCTCCAATTATGTTAAAAGAATTAGAAGTGGACTATGTTATACTTGGTCATTCTGAAAGAAGACAAATTTTTGGAGAGACAGATGAAATGGTAAATGCCAAAGTAAAATCTGCCTTGAGACATGGGATAAAACCTATAATTTGTGTTGGAGAAACATTAGAAGAAAGAGAAAATAATAAGGAAGTTGAGATAGTAACTACTCAGGTTGAGAAGTCATTGAAAGAAATTGACATAAGGTATATAGAAGATCTTGTGATAGCCTATGAACCAATTTGGGCAATAGGAACTGGAAAAACTGCATCTTCAGAAGATGCTAATAGTATGCTTTCCAGTATAAGAGAAAAAATCACTGAACTTTATGGAAAAGAAAGTAGTGAAATAATAAGACTTCAATATGGAGGCAGTGTTAAACCAGAAACTATAAAAGAACTTATGGAAAAAGAAAATGTTGATGGTGCCTTAGTAGGTGGAGCTAGTTTAAAAGCCAATGACTTTACACAACTAGTTAATTTTTAGGAGGTAAAGTATGAATAAGAAACCACTTATGCTAATTATATTAGATGGTTTGGGAGTGGGAAAAGATTACCCGGGAAATGCAGTTAAAAATGCAAATACTCCTACTTTAGATAAAATTAGGATAGAACATCCATATACAGAAATTGAAGCTAGTGGAGAATTTGTAGGATTACCAAAAGGACAAATGGGGAATTCTGAAGTTGGACACTTAAATATAGGAGCCGGAAGAATAGTATATCAAGAGTTAAGTAATATAAGTAGATCCATAGAAAGTGGAGAACTTTATGAAAAACAAGAATTATTAGATGCTGTAGAAAATGCCAAGAAAAATAATTCGAAAATTCACTTGATGGGACTTTTATCTTCAGGTGGTGTTCATAGTCATAATACACATCTATATGGACTTCTTGAATTAATGAAGAAGGAAAATTTTAAGGATGTATATGTTCATGTTATATTAGATGGCAGGGATGTATCACCAACTGCAGGTAAAAATGATATCAAAGAGTTACAAGATAAAATGAAAGAACTTGGTGTTGGAAAAATAGCATCAATAGTTGGTAGATATTATGCCATGGATAGAGATAATAGATGGGATAGGATAGAACTTGCTTATGATGCCTTTACAGAAGGAATAGGAGAGAAGGTTTTAGATCCTATTTTAGCAGTTGAAAAATCTTATCAAGATGATGTAACTGATGAATTTGTAACACCTAAGGTTGTAGTTGAAAATGATAAGCCTGTTGGTTTAGTTGATGACAATGATTCAATTGTATTCTTTAACTTTAGACCAGATAGGGCTAGGGAGATAACTAGGGCATTTGTAGATACTGATTTTAAAGGTTTTACAAGAAAGAAAGTTGTTAAAACATATTATGTTACTATGACACAATATGATAAGACAATAGAAAATGTTCATGTTGTATTTAAACCAAATCAACCAAGAGAAACCTTGGGAGAAATAATAGCAAATCAAGGTATGGCTCAGCTTAGAGCGGCAGAAACAGAAAAATATGCCCATGTTACATTTTTCTTTAATGGTGGAAGAGAAGAGCCTTTTAATAGAGAAGATAGGCTGCTTATAAACTCACCAAAAGTTGCAACATATGATTTACAGCCAGAAATGAGTGCAGTTGAATTGAAAGATAATATCATAGCTAGACTTGAAGAAGATAAGTATGATTTAATCATATTAAACTTTGCTAACTGTGATATGGTTGGGCATACTGGTAAGATGAAACCAACTATAAAGGCTGTGGAAACAGTTGATACAGTTTTAGGAGAAATCTTAGATAAACTTAAAGAAAAAGATGGCAGGGCACTTATTACAGCAGATCATGGAAATGCAGAGATGCTAATAAACTATGATGATGGTTCAGTAGTAACATCACATACAACAAACAAGGTACCACTGATTTATTTTGGTGGAGATAAAGAGCTAAAAGAGACTGGAAAACTTGCTGACTTATCTCCAACAATACTTGAAATTTTAAATATAGAAAAGCCAGAAGTTATGACAGGTGAAAGCTTAATAAAATAATAAACAATGGAGGTTTTGTATAATGAGTATGATAGTTGATATTTATGCAAGAGAAGTATTAGATTCTAGAGGAAATCCTACAGTGGAAGTAGAAGTATGGACAGAGGCAGGAGCTTTTGGTAGAGCCTTAGTTCCATCAGGAGCATCAACTGGAAAATTTGAAGCAGTTGAACTTAGAGATGGAGATAAAACTAGATTTTTAGGAAAAGGTGTTGAAAAAGCTGTAGAAAATGTGAATGGTACTATAGCAGAATCTCTTATAGGTGAAGATGTATTTAGCCAAGGTGATATAGATGAAGCAATGTTACAACTTGATGGAACAGATAATAAGGGTAAATTAGGTGCAAATGCTATACTTGGAGTATCTTTAGCTGTAGCAAGAGCAGCAGCAGATGAACTAGGTGTAGAACTATATGAATATATAGGTGGAATAAATGGCAGAACTCTACCTGTTCCAATGATGAACATTTTAAATGGTGGAGAACATGCAGATAATAATGTAGATATACAAGAGTTTATGGTTATGCCAGTTGGAGCTGAAACTTTTAAAGAAGCATTTAGAATGGGTGTAGAGGTATTCCATAGTTTAAAAGAAGTATTAAAATCTAAAGGTTTAAACACTGCGGTAGGTGATGAAGGTGGATTTGCACCAAACCTATCTAGTAATGAAGAAGCCTTAGAAACTATAGTTGAAGCTATTAAAAAAGCTGGATATAAACCAGGAGAAGATGTTTTACTAGCACTAGACGTAGCAGCTTCCGAATTATATAACGAAGAAAGTAAAAAATATGTTTTAGCTGGAGAAGGAAAAGAATTAACTGTTGATGAAATGATAGATTTTTATGAAGAACTTGTTAATAAGTATCCAATAATTTCAATCGAAGATGGTTTAGATGAAGAAGATTGGGATGGATGGAAAAAATTAACAGATAGATTAGGGGATAGAGTACAATTAGTTGGAGATGACTTGTTTGTAACAAATACTGAAAGACTATCTAGAGGTATAGAAGAAAAAATATCTAATTCAATTTTAATTAAGTTAAATCAAATTGGAACATTAACAGAAACTTTAAATACTGTAGAAATGGCAAAAATGGCTGGAATGACAGCAGTTATTTCTCACAGATCAGGAGAAACGGAAGATACAACAATAGCTGATTTAGCAGTGGCTCTTAATACAGGACAAATAAAAACTGGAGCTCCTTCTAGAACAGATAGGGTTGCAAAATATAATCAATTGTTAAGACTTGAGGATTATTTAGGAGATAATGCTAAATATAATGGAGCAGGAACTTTCTATAATTTAAGATAGTAAAAAAGACCTTGATGTTAAATCAGGGTCTTTTTTTATAAAAATGATTATAAATCTGTTAATTAATTGACAAAATTCTAAAAGATGATATAATTTCCTTGTAATAAAACTTAATAAGTATTTTGGTTTCTTTTAAAACTAAGAATTAAAAGAGAATTGTGTTAGAATCACAAACGGACCGGCCACTGTATTTGGTTAGGACTTTTCATTACCACTGGGAAACTGGGAAGGGAAAAGTATTTAAGCCATAAGTCAGGAGAACTGCCAAGATATATTTTAAATTACCTTCCAGGATAGAGGTCAATATTATGTGATTAAATATTTTTGAGTATCATTATGTATTAATAATGCTCTTTTATAATACATAAGCACCTACCTGAGAAGGTAGGTGCTTTTTTTTGTAAAAAATAGAGGGAGATGACAAAATGAGAGATAGGTTAAAGAGGGTACTAAGCCTAGTTTTAGTATTTGCAATTATTACAGGAAACTTATTATCTTTGCAAAATATATCGTTTGCAAAAGAGAATATAGTTTTAAGTCAAGGTGAGGAGGGTTTTATATTTGATAAATCTGATAATAGAATTATTGGATATAGTGGTGAGATTCCTTCAAAGCTGGAAATACCAAGTGAAATTGATGGAGTGAGTGTAAAACATATTGGTGAAGAAGATAAACTAGACCAAGATTTTATACAAAAAGGTATAGAAGAATTAGTTTTACCAGAAGGCATTGAATCAATTGAGCAAAGAGTATTTTTTGGTAATAAAATAGAAAAATTAGAATTACCAAAAACTTTAAAGTTAATAAGAGGAGGAGCTTTTAAAAATAATCTTATAAGGGAAGTAAACTTTCCAGAAGATATAGAAGAAATAAGGGCTGCTGCTTTTGAAAATAATAAAATAGATACTTTAAACATACCATCAAATATTGAGAAAATAGGAGATGATGCTTTTAAGGATAATTTTTTAGAAGACATAGTAATACCTAATAATATAAGAGAAATAGGTGGGGGAGCTTTTGCCTTAAATCCTATAAATACAGTTGACTTAGGTAGGGTGGAAATAATAGGAGGAAGTGCATTTCACACAACTAATTTAAAAGAAATCAGTCTTCCAGATACTCTAAAAGAGATAGGTATATCTGCCTTTGGAAACACAAGGATAGAAGAATGCATAATACCTAAAAATGTTGAAAAATTAGGAAAAGATGCATTTTTTAGCAAGGATATAGATGTTTATACAAAAATATACTTAGAAGATGAAAAAAATGAACATAGATTGACATCAGGTGTTGGAACTGTTTTAAATCCAGTTGAAGTTGAAGTTATAAATACTTCAGTTGATGGGGAGCTTAGCAGGGAAAAAATTGTTGGACAAAAATCAGATGGAAGTTATATAACTGATTATAATAGAAAAAATAAAGAGTTTGACTTTTTTAGTAAAGAAGCCGAAGTTGGTATAAAACCAAAAGTTATAGAAGGTTTTTTAACACCTAGATCAAAAACTCTAAAATTAGTTAATAGCACAGAAACTATAGAGTTTAAATATGAAAAAGGGCAAGAAGTAGAAGAAAAAGAAATAGAAGTGCTTTTAATAGACCACGATTATAAAAACTTTATAAAGGTTGGAGATGTCTATAAGTTAACTTTAAAAGATAAAAATCCTGTTATCTTAGATGTATTAAAAGAATTAGAAGAAAAACATAATGTGAGAATAAAAACAGAAGAAGGAAGTTATGGAGAATATATAACACAAATAGGAGATTTAAAGGCTTCTAAGGCAAAATCTGTTATGTATAATATAAATGATGAAAAAGCAGGTCTTGGAGCTTCTTCTCAGGATGTCCATGATGGAGATAAGATACTGTTCTTTATGGGAAACTCCATGAATGGATATAATGGTCCAAAATGGGAAGAATTCACAGAAGAAGAAAATAATGAATTAGATCTAAGTAAACTAATAGATGAGGCATTGACATGGTCATTAGTTAACAATAGTAAATTTGAATTTTCAGGAGCAACATCTTTAATGGTTGCAGGTAAAGACCTAAAAGAAATGCCAGAAAGAATTGAAACTCATTTTGCTTTTACTTATAAGGCTAAACCATTAAATACTATAAGAAATTATCTTTTAGGAAATAACATGGAATACCTAGAAGAAGTTAAAAAATATGATTTCAATCAAAAATTAAATAATATAAATGCAATAGAACCACATATATATTCTATGATAGCCCTTAATATGATAGGTGAAGATTATGATAAGCAACTTGCTAGTGATAATCTAGTTAAGTATATATTAAGTGGAGATATAAAAGATAATAATATGGGAGATGCCATAGCAGCAATAGTTGATAGTGGGGCTGAAGTAAATAAAAAAGAGTTATTAGATAATGTAAATAAAAGATTGTCTAATCCACCAGCTAATATTAGATACTATTCATCACTTTTAGAGGCCTTAATCAATCTAGGGGAAAAAGTAGATGCTTCAAGTATTGAAAAACTTTCAGAATATAAAAAAGATGGTGGATATGCAACTACACCACTTATGGGTTATAAAAAAGATGGAGAAGAATTAATAGCCCTAAAGTTATTCTTAACAGTTGATAATAAGGAAAACACTTTTAGGACTGCTGGAAAGAAAGTTAATGAAGGTCCATCAGAAAAAAATGACTATAAAATTGAAATAGATAAATCAAAATTTGAATTTAAAGAATTTGATGAAATAAAAATAGCTGCAAAAACTTATTTAAATGGACAGGAAAAAGATTTACCTTATGATCTAGTATCAGAAAATGCAAAAATTGTATCCATAGCTAGGGATAATAAGTTAGTAGTTAATTCTCATGGAACAGTTACTATAAAGGCTATCTTAAAAGAAGATAAGAGTGCTTTTGATGAAATAGAACTAGTGATTGAAAAAGTTGAGGCAAAAGCAGGCCAAGGAAATATAAATGATTTTATAGATGCCATATCAATCTACTATAATAGGGAACACTTTAAGAACAATGGCGGTAAGTTAAATGCCTTTGAATATGCAACATTTGAAAAAGTTGGATTATCATCAAGTAGATGGGAAGTTGAAAAAGATTATAAACCTAGCTATGATGAGAACTTAAAGTATGTTGGAAATAAGGCAAGACAAGTAGAGGTAATGCTTGCAACAGGAAGAAACCCAAGAGATTATAAGGGTAGAGACCTAATAGAAGAAATAACAACAGTAATAAATACTGGAAAATCAGATGGTAGAGATTTTGATTTTGCTGCGTATCCTTATTTACTAGGAGTAGTAGCAGTGAATAACTACAATGAAATATATCCTTCTAATAAGGCTAATTACAATAATGAATTTGTGCTTAATATGATAAGAAAAGCCCAACAAGAAAATGGCGGCTTAATAGAAAGAAGTATAGAAAATGGAATAGCACCTAGAAATACAGCCTTAGCCTTAGAAGTTGTGGCTAAAGTAAATGGCGGAGATGATATCAAAACCAAAATATTGTCATACTTTGAGTCGATACAAGAGGATAATGGTGGCTTCTTTGAAAAAGCTTATATAACAAATTATAATGCTGATATAGTTAAAGCTCTTGCTATAGCAGGTGAAGACTTAACTAGTTCAAAATGGACTAAGGGAGAATATAATCCTATAGAATCTATATTCTATCTATATAGAAATAATAATTCATTTAAAGATTTTGTTGGAGAAGATATGTCTACTCTAAACAATCCAAATGAGAGAGATTTAGATTGTAAAGTTGCTACACAAGCAGCACTAGAAGCTCTAATTGAAATAAGAAAAAATAATGGAGACTATCTAGTTAAAACTGCTAAAATATCAGAAACAAAAGAGATAGTAGAACAAGAAGTAGAAATAAATACATCAATTATTGTCCTAGATAAAGAAGGCAAATTTGAAGTAAAAAATATTCCTTCAAAATTAAAAGTGAATAATAAGAAGCAAACAGCAGGATTGACAGCACTTGGAGCGCTTCAAGCAACAACAAATAATATAAAAATGAACTATGGATTTGTTGAAGAAATAGAAGGTATAAGAAACTCTGGAAATAGTGGATGGATGTATAGCATAAATGGTGAAATACCAAGACTTGCTGCAGCTTATACAGAGGTAAAAGAAGATGATAATATACTATGGTTCTATGTTCCAGAAGAATTATTAAAAGATAAAACATTAGAAGAAATAATGCCTAAATGGGAGGAATTAACTGGAGATAATAGTAGTGAAATCCTTGAAGAGATTGCAAAATCTATACCAAGAAATCTAAAACAACCAATGGATTCTGATGTAGATAAAAATGTGTTAGAAGTTTTAGATAAAATAATAAAAGATAAGGGATATTCTAATATAGAATTAAAATTAGTGTCAGTAGATAAAAATGATGAGTTTGCATCTATTGATGAAGTAACAGGAGATATTAAATATTTCTATAAACACCCAAGTGAAGTAAAGGGATTATATAATCAACAAAGACAATGTAAAATAGAGCTAAAACTTGGTAATGCTACTAAGATAATAGATGCAAATCCAAGTATTCTTTGGGACAAGGCAAAGCTTAGAAAAGTTATAGATGAAGAAATCATGGAAGATTTAGATTCTATGATAAAAGGAGAAAATATTTCTCTAAGTCAGTTTAAAGTTGATTCAGAAGTTAAGGATAAGATTGGTTCTAAGGGTTATGATTATTTAGAAATCCAATATAAATTAGAAGAAAATGCAGGATTAAAATTTAAAAAAGGCGGCTACGAGTATATAAATGGAAAAATGGTATTAACTCCAAATAAATTAGTAGTTAAAGATGTAAAAGAGCCAATAAGTACAAAACTAAAAGTGGTACTTTCTACAGTACAAGGTAGCATAGAAGTAGATACTAAGGAATATAATATAACTGTTGTTCCTAAGGACTATGCTGGTAAAACTTTGGAAGAAGAGATGAAAGAAAAACTGGAAAAACATTACACAGAAGATAAGTTTAAATCAGCAGTAGATGGTAGTGAAATAGATTTAGATAATATATCTGATGATATAAAAATACCAACTCCAAAAGAAACTGAAATAGAAGACTATGATAACTATAAATACTTTATGACAAGTAGTGATAATGGTTTAATAAAACCATTTGAAACTAAGAATGCTGGAAAAGTAGTTGTTTATAGACCACTTCCAGGAGAGTCAGCTGGAAAGGCAACTCTTACTATAAATATGGAAGATAAGAAAACTGGAACAGTAGTTAGTAAAAATTTAAAAGAGATAACAGTACTTCCATTAACTCAAGAAGAGATAGATAAAGAAATAGAATTGATGGAGAAAGTAAAATCTAGTTATTTTGATTTGATAAAGGGTGAAAATATATCAAAAGATGAAATAACTAAAGATTTGAAATGGTTTAGAGAAGTAAATCTTGGTAAAGATGGACTTACTTGGAATACTCATATAAAAGATGATGTGAATATGGGAATAACACCAGATGCTTTAGAAGGCTGGTATGATACAGAACAATGGAGATTGTTTAGAGCTAGTAATCCAGAGATAATAACTCATGAAAATTTACTAGTAACTAGACCAGAAAAAGATACAAAAGTTAAAATAGATAGTATCTTAACATCAGTTATATATGGAAAATATGCAGAAAAATATCCTAATAATGAAGATTTTAAAAAGCTTTATAAACAAGCTGTTGAAGTTGAAGTTACTGTATTGGGAACAGAAGCAAACAGTTCTAAAATAGATTTAGATAAGGAAATAAACTTCCTAAAATCTGTATTTGAAGCCTATATGGAAGAAGACAGTAATGGAAATACAGGAAATGCTAAGCTTTCCTTAACTGGAACTGGTGCAGCAAAACTTGCAGGCATGGATATGAATAAGATACAAAAAAATATTTATATAGACAAGGATAATAAAACTTCTTATCAATTATCTCAATCTATAATCACCCTAATAGGTGCAGATTTAGATCCTACTAATTATCAAACTAGAAACTTAGTAGAAGAACTTATAAAATCTCAGCAACTAGAAGGTGATGAAAAAGGAGCCTTTATAACCGACTTTAGAGGTATTGGAGATGACTTAAATAGCATAGAAGTTCAAATAAGAAGTATAATAGCTCTTGATATGGCAGGTGCAAACTATAATAAGCAAGCAGCTGTAGAGAAATTGATAGCTATGTATGAAAACAAGGAAGATAATAAAACTTATAAAGAAATAGAAACAGAAGGATATATGATTCTTGCTCTATCTAAACATAAAGAGCTTGGACAAACTACTATAGATTCCATAGTAAATAACCTATCATCTCTTCAAAAAGATAATGGTGGTTACCTTGTAAAGGGTATAGGTGATGGCGCTACTGTAGGAATGTCAAGAGTTGTTCAAGGTTTAGTGGCAAATGGTATAAATCCTTTGACAGATGAAAGATTTATAAAAAATGAAAATACTATAGTTGATGCAATTTTGAGAAATAAAGTTGAAAAACCTGAACTTAAAAAATCAGGTTATGCTAAAAAAGCCAATGATAACTTTAATTTAGCAGCAGGAACACACATAGTATTTGGTGCTTTAATGGATGTAAAAAATGAAGAGTCAATGTTCCACAAACTATCTAACAAAGAAGAAACTAGCACACTGAAAGTAAATATGTCAGTTGTGAAGTTTAATCTTGATGGAAAATATGAAATAGTATCTAATCCTATGGAAATCGAATTAGATCAAAATAAATTCGCTAATAAGGCAACAGTTTTAGATGCCTTAAAAGTAAATGGATTAGATTATGAGTTAAAAGGTAATATGGTTACTAAAATAGCTGGAATTGGTGAAACTGAAGAGGAAGGTTTTAAGTGGTCAGGTTGGATGTATAACTTAAATGGACAAGCTCCAGAAAAAGATGGCTTACAACTTATGGCAGACCAAGCTTTATTAAAAGATGGAGACAATATAGTTTGGGGTAGAATATTCGAGTTTGGCAGGGATACACTTCCAACTATGAATGAAATAAAATCACAAGAAAAAGAAAAACTTATAAGTTTAAATATTTCATCAAAATTAGAATTAAATAAAGAATTTGAAATTGTAGCAAGGGATGAAAATGGAAATATAATAGATAATAGTGAAGTATTATATTTAATATCTGATGCACAAGTAGCTGAAATCAAAGATAATAAACTTTTAACTAAAAAGGCTGGAGAATTTACTTTAACAGCTAGTTTAAAATCAGATAAAAATATTAAAACAAGTTTAAAAATACAAGTAGAAGAAGCAAATAGTGAAAAAGAAAATCTAAAAGAATATGTAGCTAGTATGAGAGCTGCATATACAAACAAAGATAAATTTACTTTTAGAGAAGCAATGGGTTATAGATATACTAGTGAGAATTTAGAAAAAGATTTAAAAATAATTTCTAATAAAATAGAACTTAGAGAAGCAGAAAGTGCAAATAATATGGCTACTAACATAATCTCTATAATTGCAGCAGGCGAAAACCCATATAATTATAAGGGTGTTAATTATGTAGATATGCTACAAAAAACTCAAAAGGATAATGGTAAGTTTATTTTCAGTAATGATGATGACTATGCTACAACTCAAGCTTTTGCAGTTATGGCACTTGATATGGCAAAGGCTGAATATAAAGAAAATACAATTGAAATGTTATTAGCTTATCAAAACCAAGATGGAAGTTTTTCAAGTTGGAAAGATATAGATACAGTAGCAATGACATTAACAGCTTTTGCAAACCATTTAAATAATGAAAAAGTACAGGAGAAAATGGTAAAATCTATAGAGTTTTTAGAAAACAAAAATAAGCTAGAGGCTGATAATCCATATACATTATCCGCACTTGTTCAAGGTTTAATAGCAGTTGAAGAAGATCTTGATGCTGGAAAGTGGGATAAAGATGGAAAAAAATTAGTTGATAGATTAATCTTTAGTCATAAGGAAACTTTAGCTACTATGGTTAAACCAGAGAATGCCTTAATGGTAAATGAACAAGTATTCATAGCCTTAACAGATGCTGAAAAAGGAAAATCTATGTTTAAAGAAATAAAAGTAAACAACAATGCAATAACAGAAATCCAAATTAAAGATTTAAATATTGGAAAATTAGTAGAAGGTGAAGAAGTACAATTAGAGGCTATAGCCAAAGACTCTAAAGGAAATCTTGTTACAGGAGCAGAGTTTATTTGGGAAGTCTTAAATGGAGATATTGCAAGTATTGATTCAAATGGAAAACTATTTGCTAAAAAATCAGGTGAAGTAAATGTTATTGTTAAGTTAAAAGATAGCGATATGAAAGCTGAGAAACTTATAGAGATAGGTAAAAAAGAGTTTGATGTTGAAGTTACAAAACCAGTATTAAACTTAAATCAAGAAGCTAAAGCCATCGCTAAGGTGAAAAACTTAACTAATCAGAAAAAAGAAGTAACTTTGATAATTGCTTTAGTAAATACAGATACAGATGAAATAGTTAGTTATTCAAAAGTTAGAAAAGTATTAAAAGCAGGAGAAGTAACAGAGTTAGAATCAGGATTATTGGTTCCTAAGACTGGTAAATATCAAATAAAGACTTTCTTATGGGATAGTTTAGAAAATAGAAATCCTATTAAAGTAAATAAGGCAGCATAAGAAATATTAGTATAAACCTTTTCTGTAAAGTTAAGGTTTATACTCTAATTATACTAAATAGGAGGAAATGAAATTATGAGAAAGTTAAATAAAAATAAAATATTAGTACTAGCCCTATCTTTCATTATGATATTTTCTAACTTAGTTGGTGCTGCAAGTGCCATAAGTGGTAGAAATATTATTAAGGTTAAGGTTGAGAAAAAAGATCCTGTAACTCTAATGGTGGAAAGTGGAAATAGAATTGTAGCCATAGACGAACAAATACCAGATGATAGTGGTTATGTAAAGTTTAGAGTAAATCTTCCAAATGAAATAAGTTTAGATGATGTTAAAATAAAAACCACAGATGGAAGAATAGATAGTTCAAAAATAGAAGTGGAGAAAATAAAAGATGATGAAGAAAAACCAGTAGATCCAGATCCAGAGCCAAAAGAGAAAACAGTTAGCCTAAATATAGATGGATATAAGGGCACAATATTAAGCAAGAGAAATATAGAAGTAAAGGCAGGAGAATCTGTTTTGGATGTAACACTTAGATTATTAGATGCCAATGGTATTAAGTATCAGGTGAAAAATGGATATGTTGTAAGTATAGATGGACAGGCAGAATTTGATAAGGGTAGTGGTAGTGGCTGGATGTATTCTGTAGACGGGCAATATCCTAACAAGGGAGCAGATTATTTAAGAGCCAAAGACTATAAGCGAATTGACTGGAAATATACTTATGATTTAGGTAAGGACATAGGTGCTGGAAGTAGCTGGAAAAAAATAGATGATAAATCTGATAATAAGATAGATGAGATTTTAAAATTATTAGATGAAAAAGATATTAAAGAAAAGGATTTATCAAAACAATTAAGTGATTTATTTAAGGAAATAGGAAATATACCTAGTTCCAAAAGAATAAGTTATGGAGAAAGGATATATAACACTCTGTACAAACTTGAACCTAAATTTACTTCAGATGATATAGCCTTAAAAATAGGAAAGATAATTGTGAAAACTACTGAAGAAGTAAATAAAGATAGTGATAAAAACCAAGATAAGATAAACCTATTCTCTAAAAATTTAGGCCTAGTAAATTCTTCACTTAAAAATATAAGGTCAGAAAAAGAGAGAACAGAATTAGCAAAAGATATGGTTAAATCACTTAAAGATTTAAATATGAAAACTAATAATTCAAATAAAATAAGTAAAGCTTTAATAAAAATAGACTTTGATGGTAAAGAAAAAATCAAGCTTAATAAGGAATTATTAGGAGCAATTAAAAATCAAGAAATAGAAAAACTGATTTTATCAAATAAAAATGTATCCTTGGAAGTAAGGCTAGAAAACTTAATAGGAGATGTAAATATTATCCTGTCTAAAGATGAAATTTCAATAAAAGATGGGGATAAGATTATGAATCTGACACCACCAATAAAAATAAAAGTGAAATCTTCAAATGAGAATAGTTTGATGAAACTTAATGGTGAAATAATAGGTGGACTAAACAAGGGAAAAGAAACGGTAGCCTATGGAAATAGACTTGGAAAAATAGAGTTAAAGGATAGAAAAAAAGTAAACTTTGAAGACCTTGGAAATTATAGTTGGGCAAAAGAAGCCGTAGAAATTTTAGGGGGAAATGAAGTAGTAGCAGGAAGAAATGAAAGCAAATTTGACCCTAAGGCAAATATAACTAGGGCGGAGTTTTCAGCCCTTGTAGCTAGACTATTAAATCTAGAACCAGGCTCGAAAGATTTAAATTTTAAAGATGTAGATTCAAAGGTTTGGTACTCTCCTTCAGTAAAAGCTCTTAGTGAAAAAGGCTATATAAATGGAAGAACTAGTGAAAAATTTGATCCAAATGGAAAAATAACTAGGGAAGAGATGAGCAAGATACTAGGAGAAATTTTAAAAGACTATGACTATAAACAAGTAGCTATAGATGAACTTAATAAGTTTACAGATAACAGTCAAGTATCAAGCTGGGCAAAAGAAGGAGCAGCAATAGTGGTTAAAAACGAAGCCTTAAAGGGATCAGATGGTAAATTTAATCCTAAGGCAAATGCAACTAGGGCTGAAACAGTAACCATGCTTTATAGAACATATAAGTTAATATTAGAAGATTAAAAAAGTAGAGTGCCATTAAGTGGGTGCTCTATTTCTATGTAAAGAATAAAAAAGAGTATATAATTGACAAAAAATAAAAGTGGATGTTATAATACAAAAGGATATTGTGAAAAAATTAATAAATGTTTAGGTTCCATTTTGGAATAATAGAGAATTGTGTTAGAATCACAAGCGGACCAGCCACTGTATTTGGTTACGACTTTTCATTACCACTGGGAAACCGGGAAGGGAAAAGTATTTAAGCCATAAGTCAGGATAACTGCCTAAATCTTAACGAATCGACCTTCTAGGACTAGGGTGCATCATGACGGAATATTTATAATATATTTTATTGTATTTTACATATTTTAGACTCTCACTGTAGAAGGTGAGAGTTTTTTTATTGCAAAAAAATAATGGGAGGCTTTATATGAAATCAAAAGTGAATAATATGATTGTATCAGCATTAGCTGTATCAATAGTATCTAGTAACATACTAACTGTTGATAAAATTGTGTTAGCAAGTGAAGGTATTGTATCTGAAAAAATAGTTGAAACTGAACAAGGACTAAAAACAGATATGGACATGAGTGATGATTTAAATTTAGATCTGGAAAAAATTATTGCCGAAGATGCTAAGGTAGAAGAAAAGAAATTAGAGGAAATAATTAAAGAAATAGAAGTAATTAGTTCTGAAAATCAAGAAAACTTAGAACTAGAAAGCATTGGAAAAGATAAGATAGAAAATCAGCAGTTAAATGCTGAGATTTTCAAAATAAATGAAGAAGCAGAAGAAGAGATAATTGAGACTAGTAAAGGGCTGGAAATGGAAGATGGAATTTATCAAATAAAGAGCAAGGAAGATTTAATAGAATTCTCTAATTTGATATCATCTGGTCTTGAGGGGAGTATAAGTGGTGAGTTAAAGAATGATATAGATTTGGAAAATGAAGACTTTACACCAATCTTAAAAAATGATGGGATTTTTGATGGTAGGGGATATGAAATAAAAAACCTCAATGTTGATACAACAGTCTGGGGAGCAGGTTTATTTAAGGTTAATAATGGAACTATAAAGAACCTAACTGTTTCAGGAAATGTAAAAACCTCTAAATTTGCTGCAGGTGGAATAGTTGGTAGAAATCTTGGCTTAGTGGAAAACTGTGTAAACAAGGCAAGAGTTGATGTAGATGGCAAGAGTGGTGCTAGAAATAATGCTGGCGGAATAGCTGGAGAAAATGCTGGAGATATAAGATCATCTATTAATTATGGAGATATTTTAGGGCAAACTAATCTAGGGGGAATAGTTGGATTAAATTCTAGGGATGCTAAGAGTAATTTAATAGGAGTAGTTAATAGGGGAAGAATAGATGGAAGAAATATAGCAGCTAAAGCAGGAGGAATAGTTGGTAGGGCTGATAATAATGGAAAATTATCAATATATAATTCCTATAATTTAGGAGATATAAGTGCAAATACAAATGGTGATGCAGGAGGAGTAGTTGGACAAAAAGGAACTGGTGGTTTTCTTTATATAAATAACTCTTTTAATATGGGAAAACTTGATGGTAAAAATATATATAATATTTCAAAACCTTTAGAGTTAAATGAATATACTGGAAAACCAATGAACCCAAATGATGGTGATATTAGGCTTTTTAATAACTACTATTTAGGAAAGCTTACAGACTTTGAAACAGGTGAATTACTAGTAGAAGAGTTTAAGGAAAAAACACTTATAGATAAGTTAAATCAAGATATCGATGGTGTTGATATAGAAGATGGAGAAGTATATGTTTACTCAGAGAATAATCCAACACTTAAATTTGAAAATCTAGGCCTTGATGGTGATGAAAAAAATAAAGATGAAGAAAATCTAAAACTATTAGAGCAAGTGGCTGAAAATTTAGATATTGGAGTTTTAACAAGATTAGATTTTAATGAAGATAAAAATATCCTAGGTGTTTTAGATAAAAAAATAAGGGAAAGTGGCTATAGTGGTGTTCAGATAGAATTAGTTAGAATAGATGGAAATGGAGAAGGATATGGAATAGAAAATAATGGAGATATAAATTATTTCTATAGAAATCCATCAGAGCAAAAATCTAGACCAGTTGTATCTATTGGTGTGGATTTTAAACTAAAACTAGGAGTTGCTGAAAAAGAAATGACTAGAAGAGCATCCTTTGGATGGGATGAACTGAAGGTTAGTAGTATATTAGATACTGAAATATTCCCACAAATAGATAAAATTTTAACTGGAAAATTAATTGGCCAACTAGAAGTACCTTATGAAATTGGTAGAGATATTAATTCAAAAAATTATGCAATAGTTGAACTTATATCGGAAGATGAAGAACTAGTATCCATAGAAACTGGCACAAGAACTATGTTTGGAACTAGTGGAAAACCTAACAAGTTATCAATAAATAGTAATGGGGATAAAAAAGAAGCTAAATTAACTGTAAGGATAAAATTGATACAAGATGATAAGGGAAAATTTTATGAAAGAGAATATAAAGTAAATATTGGCGAAGAATTAAAAACTGATATTAAATTAGAGCTTGCTACAAATAGAAAAATAGAAAATGATACTGAATATATAATAGATACAAGTATTGAAAATTCAAATAGTAACGAGGAAAATCTAGACATTTTAATAGGTATATATCATAAGGAAAGTAAGGAGCTATTTAGCTACTCCAAAGAAACTGTAAATGTAGTTAAAAATGGACAGATAAAAACGAGAGTAAAATTTTTGATACCTAAAAATGGAGAATTTTATGGACGAGTATTTGTAGTTGATAAGATGAATTCTAAAGAGATAAAAGCTGAAAAGTTATTGGATTAAGGGGTGATAAAAATGAAAAATATAAAAAAAGTAGCAGCATTATTTGTAGCAGTGGGACTAATGGGGAGCTTTAATATTTCATATGCTGAGGAATTAAATTCTAATAAGATTACACATAGGGCCTTGGTTATAGGAAATGATAGATACAAAGTTGAAGGAGCTAGTGCACTTACAGGGGCTGTAAATGATGCCTTTAAGGTGAGAGCCTTGCTAGAAGAGCTTGAAGTTAATAATAAAAAAATTGATGTTAAAACGGATATTGATTTAACAGGTCAACAAATTTATTCAGGAATAAAAACTAGGTTTAAAGACAATGATGAAAATGATATATCTTATATATACTATTCAGGGCACGGAACTTTATTGGAAGGTCAATCAGCCATAGTAGGAGTTGATATGGCAGGACTTACGGCTAAACAACTAAAGGAAAATTTAGATGGATTAAAGGGCAAGTTTATAATAATGATAGATGCTTGTAATTCAGGTGGATTTGTTGAAGAATTTAGCAAGTATAAAGATGATGGCAAGTATAAGATAATAACAGCAGCAGGAAAACATGAATTAGCCAAAGAAGATAGGGAAGATAAAAGTAACCCAAGAGAGGCTATGAGTGGTGTATTTACAAGGTTTTTGACAAAAGGATTAACTGGCAAAGATAGAATTATAGGGGATTTAAATGAAAATGGAGAACTAAGTTTGAATGAGCTTTATAGATATACTAAGGAAAATGTATATTCAAGCACAGTTCAAGTATATCCTAAGAGAGATAATTATTTACTGCTAATTAAACCAATTGAAAAATTTGATAGAAGTTCAATATTAGATGGAGAGACTTGGAGGGAAGAGTTTATAGATAGTAATAAGGATAAGTATTTAGAAATAGAATTTGATGAAAAAGTAGACGAAAACTCCATAAAAAATAACATGTATATTTTAGATAATAATAATTTTAAAAGCCTAATAACAGATTATAAGATTATAAAGGATGGATATGCTATAGAAATATATGACATATCTGAAATGCAAAAAGATAGAAGCTATGATTTAGTAATTGGCAAGAATTTTAGCTCTAAAGATGAAATACATGGCAAGAACTTATTGATAAAACTTAAATCAAATTAAAAGTGGAAGAGATTATTTATGAAAAAATACACTAAAAGCCTATCAGTTCTCTTAGCAGGACTTATAGTGGCTACTCCTATGATAAATGTAGGAGCCATTGCAGTAAAAAATATTAAATTAAAAGATATAGTAGAAGAAGTGATAGATGATGAGGAACCTGATGATAAAGAAACAGGTAAAGATTCAGATGATAAGGATAATGAATCAAACTATAAATCAGATAAGGAGTATATGGATGCAGCTCTTAAATCTATAGAATGGTACAGATTTTCCCTAGATTCAGACAAGGATAAAAATATTGTAACTCACCTAAAGAGTAAGCTCATTGAAAATGGATTTAGTAAAATATCTGTGAAATTAGTTGAAGTGGAAACTAGGATTGGTGATAAAGAGTATATAAATAAAGACGGAGATATAAGCTATCACTATGAAGATCCTGAAACTTCAAATAACCTAAATAGAGTAATTCAAGTAGGGGTTAAGTTTGAGTTATCAAAAGGTAATGAAAAAAGAGACTACTCAAAGAATATAAGTATTGGATGGGATAAGCCGAGGGTTAGAAAAATGTTGGAAGAGGTAGTGTTTCCAATGATAAATGAAGATTTATTAAAGGGTGAAAATAAAAATCTATCTAATATTGAAAAAGATTTATTATTACCTACAAAACCTACTAAATATACAAGTATACAGTGGGAATCTAGTAATAGATTAGCCCTTGATATTAAGGATCAAGGATTTATCATGGTAGATGGGAAAATGGTAGAAGCACCATTTTTAGGAAAAATAAAAAGAGAGGCACAAGACCAAAAGTTACAATTAATAGCCCATGTAAAATTTAATCATGGTGATAATCCAAATGAAACTATACATGATAAGGTAATGAATATAACAATAAATGGTTTTGATTTGCCAGCAACAAAGGCTGATATGCAAAAACAGTTGGATGAAAAATATACAGTAGAAAAATTAAAGGATTCTGTTACTAGAAAACCTGCTAAGCTAAATGAAGTTACAAATGATATAGCTTTACCAACTCCAAAGGAAACAGGAGTTGATAAATATTTTGATTATAAATTTGGAGCAAAATCTAATAATAAAAACATAAAAATTATTGGATACAGGGCAGATATACTAAGACCTCTTCCAGGACAAGCCCCTTATGAATCCACTATAACAGTAAGTATGGAACATAGGAAAAATGGTGTTATAGTTGAAAAAGATTTTGATATTAAGGTCATGCCTTTGACACAAGAGGAACTAGATGATGAGATAAGCTTGATGGATTTAGCTAAGGCTAATTACTTTAATGGAATAAGGGCAGACAATGAATCAAAGGACAAGATAACAGAAAATCTTAAAAAGTTTACAGAGTTAAGTTTAAACAATGGAGAGTTAGAATTTGTTTATGATGTTAGAAATCAAAAAGACAAAGGAATCTACCCAGATGAGATAGATAGTAAGGATTATCAAGAAGAGTGGAAATACTTTAGAAGTAGTAATAAAAGAGTTGTAGAACATGAAAGTCTTTATGTTAAACAGCCAAAGTATAATACAAAAGTTAGAATAGACAGTGTTTTATCAAGTAAGATTTATAAAAAATATGCACTGGCATATCCAGAAAATAAAGAGTTACAAAAATTATATAAACAACCAGTTTCAGCTGAAATTACTGTAATTGGCTCAGAGGGTATTGAAAATCCAGAAGATATAAATAAAGAATTAAGCATGAAATATTCCATAGTTTATTTTGATAAATTTGGTAAGTGGCATTATGATTCTGAAACAAAAGACATAAAAATAAAACCAAGTGAATCTGGAGAAGTTACACCCTATGATTTATTGAAAAACTCTGGCGTTAAATATGAAGGAAGTAGCCAGTGGATTAATAGTATAAATAATATAAAGGGACCTGAACCAGATCCGATAAATAATATAGCTGGTGGAGGCTGGAAATATAGTGTAAATGATGTGGAGCCAGATAAGACTATAGCAGACTTTGTCTTAAAAGATGGAGATAATATTTTATTTTATTGCACTTATGACTACAAAAAAAATAGGATGCCTTTGTGGAAGGATATAGATAAGACTTTAGCTGAAAGTAAATATGAAATTGAAATCTTAAATGAAGCTAGTAACTATAAGGTTGGAGAAGAAGTATTACTCATAGGGAAAGTTTTAGAAGATGGACAAGAAGTTGAAAAAGATATTATTTGGAAAATTTCCAATGAAGATTTGTCAGGCATAGAAGGTAATAAATTGAGCTTAAAAAAATCTGGGAATTTAATAATAACAGCTATATTAAAAGAAGATAATAAGATAAAAACTGAAAAAAACATAAAAATAACAGAAGCTAAAAAGAAAGATGTAAATGAAATACTTGAAAGTATGAAAAAACATTATGATAAAAAAGAAAACTTTACTTTCAGAGAAGCAGCTGGATATAACCATGCAAGTTTAGATATAAATGAAGATTTAGCTATTATTAATTCTAAATTTAGACCAGTTGAAAATGAAACTATAGCAGATGTGGCTGGGAATATAATTGGTATAGTAGCTGCAGGAGGTAATCCTTACGCCTATAATGGAAAAGATTATGTAAGTATACTTCAAGACTCTCAAAAATCAAATGGTAAATTTATCATGGGTAATAGAGATGATTATGTATCAGTGCAGGCATATGCTTTAATAGCTTTAGATATGGCAAAGGCAAACTATAACAGGGAAAGTGCATTAGACATGATACTTGCGAATCAACAAGGAACTGGAAGCTTTGATAGTGAAAATATAGATGTTGATGGAATGGTCTTGGCTGCCTTATCAAATCATAGAGACAATAATAAGGTGAAAACTGCCATAAATAAATCTATAGAATATGTAAATAATAACTGGGTGGGAAAAAACCAATGGTCACTGGCAACAGCTATACAGGGGCTAGTAGCCAATGGAGAAGATTTAAGCACTAGTAAGTGGACTAAGAATAATCAAACTATAGTAGATGAGTTTCTAAATTTTTATACAACAGAGAAATTATTTGACAGCAAAACTGCCAATGAACAAGCTTTTATGGCCTTGAGTGATTTGGTAAAAGGCAAATCAGTATTTAAGGAACTTAGAATAAATGATAGTGAGATTAAAGATTTAGAAATAAAACCGATAGAGAGAAAGGTATATGAAAAAGACTTTATATATTTGGATATTGTTGCAAGAAATAAGGATGGGAAAATTATTATAAATCCTAAATTAAAGATTAGTTCTGTCAGCGATAAAATTAAGGTGGCTGAAAATGGAAAGATTTATTTTGCTGAAAAGGGGACTTATAAAATATTTGTAGAAGAGGAAAAAACTGGATTAAAAACTAGTATAGACATAGATGTAGTAGAGAGATTAATAGACTATACAGTTCAAGGGCCAAAAGAAGATGAACTAATAGAAAAAAATAGAGAGTATCTAATAAAGGCAAATATAAGAAATAAACAAGTTAGCCAAAAAACAAAAGTAAATTTTGTAGTTGGAGTCTATGAAAAATCTACAGGAAGGCTAGTAAACTATTCTATAGTTGAGAAAGAAATAGAAGCAGGAAAAGAAATAGAATTAATGACAGGAATTAAGACTAGTGAAAATGGTAATTTCTTCATAAAAACTTTCATTTGGGATGAAGATAATATGAGAGGACTCGCTGGTTAATAAATAGGAGGATAATATGAAGAAAAGAATACTAAGTTTTTTATTAATGTGTGTAATCTTACTATCATCTTTGAGTGCATATGCAAATAACAAATTAACTTTTAATATAGTTAATTTAAAAGATAGTAGTAATATAGAGATTATGATTCAGGGGGAAAGAGAAAGAAAAGCTATATTGGTCATAAAAGACAGTAGGAAAACTCACTTTATGGATGAAATAAGCTTGGATGAAAATGGAAGAGCTAAGGTAAAGGTTGAATTAGAGAAGGATAGAAAATATGATATTAGCCTTTCTTCAGATGGAGATTTTGTTTTAAAAGAAAACTTTGAGATTAGAAATGATAAGACAGATCCAGGAGAAGTTGAAATTCCAGACAATAAAAATGTTAGTTTGAGAATAGAAGGATATAGTGGAACTATTTTAAATCAAAGTAATATAGCTGTGGAAATGGGAGAATCTATAATGGATTTAACCAAAAGAATATTAGACTCTAGAGGGATTAAGTATAAAGAAAAAAATGGTTATATGATAAGTATAGATGGACAAGCGGAGTTTGATAAGGGCAGTGGTAGTGGTTGGATGTTTACTATAAATGGTAAATTTCCAAATAAAAGTGCTGATGATTTAAGAGCCAGAGATTATAAGAGAATAGAATGGAAATACACTTATGATTTTGGAAATGATATTGGAGCAAGTAAAAACTGGCTTAAAATAGATGACAAATTTGATAATAAGGTGGATAAAATATTAAAAGATTTAGAAGAAAAAGATATAAAGGAAAAAGATGTTTTAAATCATTTAAAGGAGTTATCTAAAGAAGTAGATAAAATTTCGTCAGATAAAAGATTGAATTATGGAGAAAAAATATATGATAGTTTATATCTTATCCAAAATAAATTCAAGTCAAATGATGTGTCTTCAAAAGTAGGAGAGATAACATTAAAGCTAGTTAAATTAATTAGTAAAGATATAGAAAATAAAGAAAGAACCATGGAGTTATTTAGTAGGAACTTAGGCTTAGTGAATCTTTCATTAGAAAATATTAAGTCAGAAAAAGAAAGAGAAGACTTAGCAAAAGATTTAATCAAATTAGCGGCAAACACAAATAAGGAGATTAAAAATCCTAATAAAAACTCAAAATCACTGGTAAAAATAAATTTTGCTAAAGAAGAAGCTATAAGTTTAAATAAGGAACTTTTAGCAGAATTAAAAAATAATCAGGTAAATAAGCTAGTCATAGAAAATGAAAATCTAAGTGTAGAACTTAGTTTAAGGGACTTAGAAGCTGGAGCAAACTTAGAGTTATCTAAAGATTATATTGCTATAAAAGATGGAGAAAAAAGAGATATAAAACTTACTCCACCAATAAAAATTAGAGTAAAATCATCTAGTAAGGACAAGCTTATAAAGATTAATGGTGAAACAATAGGTGGACTAAACAAGGGAAAAGAAACCGTAGCCTATGGAAATAGCTTGGGAGAAATAGAATTAAAAGATAGAAAAAAAGTAAACTTTGAAGACCTTGGAAATTATAGCTGGGCAAAAGAAGCTGTAGAAATCTTAGGGGGAAATGAAGTAGTGGCAGGAAGAAATGAGATGAAATTTGACCCTAAGGCAAATATAACTAGGGCGGAATTTTCAGCCCTTGTAGCTAGACTATTAAATCTAGAACCAGGCTCAAAAGATTTAAATTTTAAAGATGTAGATTCAAATGCTTGGTATTATGCTTCAGTAAAAGCTCTTAGTGAAAAAGGATATATAAATGGAAGAACTAGTGAAAAATTTGATCCAAATGGAAAAATAACTAGGGAAGAGATGAGCAAGATACTAGGAGAAATTTTAAAAGATTATGACTATAAACAAGTAGCTACAGATGAACTTAGTAAGTTCACAGATAATAGCCAAGTATCAAGCTGGGCAAAAGAAGGAGCAGTAATAGTGGTTAAAAACGAAGCCTTAAAGGGATCAGATGGTAAGTTTAATCCTAAGGCAAATGCAACTAGGGCTGAAACAGTAACTATGCTTTACAGAACATATAAGTTAATATTAGAAGATTAAAATATTAGAGTGCCATTAAATTGGTGCTCTATTTTCATATGACAGATAATTTATAAAACTTAGTTAATTGACAAAGAATGGAAAAAGATGATATA
This sequence comes from uncultured Tissierellia bacterium, assembly GCA_946402705.1. GTDB lineage: Bacteria > Bacillota > Clostridia > Tissierellales > Tissierellaceae > CAMIXG01. The sequence continues at coordinate 106,624 of CAMIXG010000005.1, forward strand.
TTATCTAAGGATATTATGAAAAATTTAATAAATATTTAGGTTTCAAATTTTATTTGAAATAATAGAGAATTGTGTTAGAATCACAAGCGGACCGGCCACTGTATTTGGTTAGGACTTTTCATTACCACTGGGAAACTGGGAAGGGAAAAGTATTTAAGCCATAAGTCAGGATAACTGCCTAAATATAACTGAAAAACCTTCTGGGAATGAGGTATATTATGGCAGAATATTTATTATATATTTATTATATTTTACATATTTTTTTAACTCTCACTGTTGAAGGTGGGAGTTTTTTTAATGTAAAAAAATAAGGAGAAATCTATTTATTTAGAAATTATATTATTTATATAAATAATATAAAAAAACTTATATAAGATATATAAATAATAAAAAAATTGTTAAGTTTTTGAAAGACCAGAAATAGAAAACTGACTATAATCTTTAATAAGTACAATTTTGAAAAATTTAATTTATGGAGGAAGATATGACAAAAAATTTTAGAAGAAAAAAGTTAATAATTTTATCAGTTGGAATTATATTTAGTTTTACATCTATAAGAGCCTATGCAGAAAAAACTATAGATGGGCAAAAAGATAATGGAGAAGCTACAAGTATAGTCAGTGAAGATGTAACTATACATAATATATATAAGACTTTAGTGGATATAAAAGACATAGACACAAAAGACATAGAAAGTGATAAAGATAAGGATTTAGAAAATGAAAATCCTAAAGAAGATAAGAGTAAAGAAGTAGAGAGTAAGGAAAAGTATGTAGACTATGAAGAAGTAGGAGAAAAGAGTGGTAGCTATTATATTAAATTTGATGCTAATGGGGGATATGGAACTACTAAGATAGAACAAAAAATAGGAGATAGGATAAGTTACCCAGAAGATCCAGAAAGAGATGAGTATATATTTGACGGTTGGTATTTGGATAAAAAGCTTACTAAAGAATTTTATGGCAGTAAAGAGCTAAAAGAAGATATGACAGTATATGCAAAATGGAAAGATAGAAAGATAGAGGTAAAATTTGATAGTAAGGGTGGTAATAAACTAGGAGATATAAAAGTAATAAATGGAGAGCAAATTAGACCCTTACCAAAACCTAGAAAAAGAGGGTATGAGTTTAGAGGTTGGTACAAGGACGCCAAATTTACTGAAAAGTTTAAGGATAATGAAAAAGTAGAGAAAAATATAAAACTTTTTGCTAAATGGGTAGAAAGTGTGGGAAATATAGAAGTTGATGTTGAGATATTTGATAGCAAGGGAAAAAGAAAGATAAAAAAGGATGACTTTATAGTAAATGAAAAAGAAAAAATAACAAGAATAATAGAAGATGTAATCAAGGGAGAGAAAAAATCTCCAAGTTATTATATCAATGAATATGAAGAGTTTTATTCTTTTGATAATGTAGCCAACACAGATACCCACCAATGGAATATATTTATAAATAAGGAAAAAATAGAATATAAAGATTTGGATGATCATGAGTTAGAGCCAAGGGATAAGATAGAACTAATCTATCAATGGAACTATATAGATAAGTATAAATCAATGATTAATACAGATTTAGTGGGAACTTATATAAATGGTTACAGTGATGGAACTTTCAGACCAGAAAATAATATAACTCGTGAAGAGATAGCTATAATCCTTCATAGAATAGTGGATGAAGAAGCACTTAGAAAAAAGGCTGATTGGGTCAGGTTTCATGATGTAGATGAAGAACACTGGGCAGCTGAAGCTATACAAAAACTCACAAGACTTAGTGTCCTAAATGGTTATGAAAGTGGGCATTTTGATCCCAAGGGAAATGTAACTCGTGGAGAAGTTGCAGTTGTACTTGCTAGAATGGGCAAACTTAAAACTACAAATGTAGATAGCTTTACAGATACTAAGGATTATTGGGGAAGTAAGGAAGTCAATACTATAGCTGAAAAGGGTTGGATAAATGGATACGAGGATGGAAGTTTTAGACCTGATGAAAATATAACTCGTGGAGAGTTGGTAGCCATAGTAAATAGAGCGCTTGGAAGGAAGCGAGTTAGGTATGCAATAAATCCTTTTAAGGATTTAGATGTTAGTAAATGGTATCATGAAGAAATATTAAAGGCATTTTAAGTTTTAGAGACTATACAATATAGTCTCTTTTTTTATAGAAAATAAAGAATTTGAATATTAAAAAAATATAGTCTAAATTAAATGAAAGTAATATAATATGGGTATAAACTATAACAATATAGGAGGGATAAAATGTTTAATAAAAAAATCAAATATGCAGCAACAACTTCACTTTTGGTGACAATACTACTTAATGGAGCAGCTGTATCTTATGCAGGAGCAAAAAAATATACTAGTTTAGATAGGCAGGTATTAGTTGCAGAAGGAGATGCTTCAGAAAAAACAGATGAGGAAAAAAAAGCTGAAGAAGATGCGGCTAAAGAAGAAGCAAAGAGAAAAGAAGAGGAAGCAGCTAAAGAAGAAGCAAAGAGAAAAGAAGAGGAAGCAGCTAAAGAAGAAGCAAAGA
>CAMIXG010000006.1 GCA_946402705.1 uncultured Tissierellia bacterium
AATATAAGTACCTAACAAACGACATATATACTCTTATTTCCCCCTACAATCCAAATTTCTACATCCAAAACTCAGAATTTTTTACTGGAGGTTATGATATGGACTATATGAATTATATCAACTCTATGAAAATATATTTTAAAAAACATTCTTTTGTTAAGTTTATAGTCAATCTATTTTTTCTATTTGTAGTTCTGATTTATTTATTTCCATTTTGGGGAAACTTGATATTTAATAATGAAACTCAATACTTAGTCACTTCATTATTTCATCTTGATATCCTTCTAACTGGTCCAATGACCCTATTATTTATATATGTATACACAAAGGTTTTCGAAACTTCTAAGTTGGGATTTATTTATATAACACTTTATTTCCTTAATACCTTACTAGCAGTGTTCACACTATTAATGGGTTTAGAAACTATATTAGATTTTCTATTATTACTCCCTCATCTATTGGGAATAGGGCTAATAGTAACATTATGTATATTGGATTACAAAGAAATAAATCCATTCGAACAAATCTATGAAAAACAAATACACAAAATCAATTTATTCCATATTATTATTACTATAACTATACCTTTAATTATTATAAATATAATAGGGAGAATTTACTTCGTTTTTGCAAATTAATTAGGAATATTATAATAATGCGCAAGAAAAAATACTATTATAAAATAGTATTTTATATCCACTTCTTTTTCCTAAAATAATATAACATGCTAAAGGTTATACCTACAGCTGCAATCCAAAATATATGGTAGCCATACTTAAAGTGCAGTTCTGGTTGGTTTATAAAGTTCATACCATAAACCCCTGTCAAAAATGTAAGTGGTACTGATATGGTTGAAAATATAGTTAAAACCTTCATTATGTCATTTGTTTTATTAGATATACTAGATAAATAGGTATCTAACATACCAGAGCATATGTCCCTATAAGTTTCCACTATATCTATCATCTGTATCGTATGGTCATATATGTCTCTAAAATAGTAGGTTGTCTTATTGGATATATCGTAGTAGTCTTCCTTAGATAGCTTGTTGAGTATATTTCTAGTAGGCCACAAAACTTTTCGCATATAAATTAAAATCCTCTTTAACCTATATATTTCATGTAATAAATCTGGCTGAGGATCTATTAAAAGAGCATCCTCTGTATTATCTATATCTTCACTGATTTCATCTAAGACTAGGAAATAATTATCCACCAAGTCATCCAAAATCTCATAGAGTAAGGCGTCCATACCTAAAGAGCTAATAGGTGCCTTGGATTCTAATTTTTTACATATATCACTTAAGGTTTCAGTTTCTGACTCCTTAAAAGTGATTATTAGGTTCTCCATATATATGACACTAAGCTGACTAGTTTCAAGTTTATTAGTATCATTACCTATGGTTAACTCTTTTAGATTTATAAATAAATAGTTTTTATACTCTTCCTGTTTTGAATTTTGTGCTGTATTTAATATGTCCTCAACTGTTAAGGGATGAATATCAAATAAATTACAGATACTCATTATCTTATCTGCTTCATGAAGACCTACAACTTCTATCCATTGTTTCTTACTTCCCTTATTTTTTAGCATCTTTATATCAGTTATGAGTTCACTACTATAAGAGTCCTCATCATAAAGAGTATTTCTAACTATAACTTCCTTTACCTTTATATCTCCAATATATCTTGGGGAGTTAACATCTTGGTCTACTATCTTTTTCCAGTTTCTATCTTTTTTATACATAATAATTACCTCACAATATTAATCATGATTTTTTATACTCCAATCTATTTCCTTTTCTCCTATAGATTTTAGAAATTCATTTGTCTTAGAAAATGGTTCTGAACCGAAAAAACCTCTACTTGCTGCAAGGGGACTTGGATGAAAAGATTTTATTATATGATGCTTCTCATTACTAATTAGCTCCTCTTTTTCCCAAGCATTCTTACCCCAAAGAATAAAAACTATAGGCTGGTCTCTTTCATTAAGTTTTTCTATTATCCTATCAGTGAACTTTTCCCAGCCTTTTTTTCTGTGTGAATTTGCCTTATCTTTTTCAACAGTTAAAACTGTGTTTAATAGTAAAACTCCTCTATTTGCCCATTCTTCTAAATTACCATGATTGGGAATATCCAGCCCCAAGTCTGAGTTTAATTCCTTATATATATTTCTAAGAGAAGGTGGTATTTTTACATCATATCTAACTGAAAAAGCCAAACCATTTCCTTGATTTTCTCCATGATAGGGGTCTTGTCCTAATATTACAACCTTTACATCTTCATAATCTGTAAAGTTTAAGGCATTAAACACCTCTTCTTTAGGTGGATATATGGTTTTTTCTTTAGATTCTGACTCCAAAAACTTCTCAAGATTTTTAAAGTAATCCTGATTCATTTCATCATCTAATATTTCTTTCCAAGTAGTTTTTATTAAATTTCTCATTATCTATTTTCCCCTAACCATTTAACTGCATCATCCATCATATTTGTAGTTACAAAATGACCCAATCTGTCATACTCTATCATGTTTATATTTAACTTATCCTTATTTTCACTATAAAACTCTCTTTGAGGTACTATACTAACTTCTGGATCATTTACTCCATGGATTATAAGTATATTCTTATACTTCAGATTTTGCAGATTATCTCTTGGGTTTAAGATATTTAAATCATCTTCTTCTGGTATTGTATAATCTGACTTAAGCCCCATTGCTTCCATCATAATTTTATTAGAGGCTATCCAATTTAAAGAACCATTTAAGATAATTCCTCCCTTTATAGAGCTATTATGTGCTAAGACTCCCCCTGTTGTATATCCTCCCATAGAATGTCCCATAACATATAGATTACCCTTATCACCATCATATTCTTCTATGATAGCCTTAGTTATCTTAGGTGATTCTTCTATATTATTAAGTATTGCCTGCCAAAAATATCTAGTTACTTCTTCTACAGACTTTGCTTGTTTCTTATCTCTTTCTCCATGATGAAGTGCATCTGGTATTATAACTTGATAACCAAATAATCCCAGTATGTATCCCCTCATCCTTTGACTTTCCTTACATGAATCCAGCCCATGATAAAAGATTACTGTTGGCATTTTTCCAACATATCCATTTGGTATAAGTCTTATACAAGGTACATTCTCTATATAAATTTTTTCTTCTTTAACAGAATAATTTTTTCCATAATCCATAATCCTATCCCTCCTAATAATAAGTATATAATATCACAAGAATTTATTAATAGTATTAACATAATTTTCTCACTTTATCCATTTTAAAATGCCCTATATAAATATACTCCTCCAGAATATGCAAAAAAGAATAACCATAAAAAACCTAAAATTCCCAGTATCACAACTAGTATAAGTATCCTAAATATTATTGGTAATGGCTTAGTTATTGAATATATTAGTTTAACTGGGTTATATATAATTGGTAGATATAATACCATTGTAAAAAATGGAAATATAGACCAGAAAAAATTTTCTGAATGAAATATATCAGGTCTTATTACATAGCCTAAAAACTTCATACCTAATATTAGTGCCATTACTAAAAAAGCCAAGCTATAAACTTTAAGTCTATTTTTAAAACCTATATTTATGATAAATACAACAATAAAATATACTAGAACACGCATTATTTGAGCCTTATACATGCCTATAAAATTCATCATCCTTATCTCTCCTTCCAATACCTACCAACTTTTTAAATATCAAGTATATAATATCATAAGAATTTATTAATAGTATTAACATAATTTTGTGGTATATTTACCTTAAGAGGTGATAATATGAAAAAATTAAAGTTTCCAATCTTAATTCTGGCTTTTATATGCCTATTAGTTTTTATTACAACTAGGAAGAAACCTAATGAGACACCTAAAAAAGATAGTTGGGAAAAAGTTGATGTAAGTATTAATCAAAATCAACTTGAAAAACTAAACTTTGATAAACCTATGTTTATAGATGAAATTATAGATAGTAATTTTTACATCTATCCATCTATTCCTACTGACAATGAATATACTTTCAATAAAATAATGAAATTTAATGAAGAGAAAACTGTTCTAGATGTGGATATTGATGAAATAAAAGATTTAGCTACACCCTTAGAATTTAAGGGTTATGAGCAGAATTTAAATACTTACAATAAATTAAACTTAAAAGAATCTGTCTTATTAAATGCAAATACCAAACTATACTTAATCAATAAGAAAGATTTTTCCTACAAAGCAATTAAAGATTTCAAGGCTAGTAAGGACTATAATAGGAGATTTAAATTTCTATACCTAGATAAGGACAATCTATATTATATTTTTAATAATAAGGATGAAAATGGTAATTTTGATAGTTTAGGAGTTACAGAAGATAAGTCTCATAAAATTTTATATAAGGAAAATATAAATACAAAAGAGATTGAAGAAATAAACTTAGAAAAATTAAATTTGATACATTTTAATGACTTTATACACTCAGAATATGTTGGAATTGATAATTATTTACTAAATGTAGTTGATGATTCTATCTATAGATATAATATTTTAGATGGAAAAAATGAAAAAATAATGACCAAGACAAACTATTACTTTGATCCCTTACAGGCAATAGTAACCGATGAATACTATATTGAACATTCTATCTTTGGAAATTATGGTGTTGGAATTTTTGATAGAAATAGTGGTGAACTTTTAAATGTCATAACTGATAGCGATAGGTATGGTTCTATCCACAATATGAAGCTGTATGGTGATTTCCTCCTTCTAGAACCTTCTTTTAATACCAATGCCAAGATGAATAGCTTTAAAATAGTGGATTTGAAAAATAAAAAAACCTATTACTATAAGATAAAAGATAGTATCAAACCCCTACTAAATAATCTAGACTTTGACTATAAGGTTTTAGGCTTAGATAAGGGTTATGCGTATATAGAGACTGTATCTAAAGATAAATCAAACAAAATAAATTATAACTTATTTAAACTTAAAGTAGACTTAATTAATAAATAGGAGTGATAGCTTGGAGATTTTAAACTATGAAGACAAGTACCATAAAAATTTTAAAGACTTATCTTATGAATGGTTAGAAAAATATGTTTCAGTTGAGCCAGAAGATGAAAAGATACTAAATAACCCTAGAGAAATAATCTTAGATAGGGGTGGCTATATTTATTTGGCCAAATACAAGGATGAGATAGTTGGAACTATATCTCTTATAAAAATCGATACTACTAGTTTTGAACTTGCAAAACTTGCAGTTACTGAAAACTATAAGTCACTTGGTATAGGTAGCCATCTCATGGAAAAAGTTATTACTACAGCCAAGAAGTCTGGTGCTAAAAAATTATTCTCTATACTAATCATAATTTATTGGCTGCCCTTAGGCTCTATGAAAAATTTGGCTTTAAAGATGTCCCCCTTGTAGATAATAAATATATAGAATCTGATCTTAAAATGGAACTTTATTTATAGAAGTTGATTTTATGGATTATATAAACCTCAGTATTTATATCTTAATTCTACTGGTATTTTATATTTTGGTAACTAAGTTTTGGATGGACTTGGCAAATTCTATAGGTGAAAAGGTCCACCAGTTTATAAAGTGGATACTTAAGAAATAGCTTAAATCTGCCAATAAAAAAATATGGCATCAGTTTTCTATTTTACATCAATATTTTATACAAAAAACACCCTAGAAACAAATTGTTTATAGGGTGTTTATATATTTTATAATTAGATTAAATCTCTTTTTACTACTTCTGTAGCTACGAAAGTAGCAACATCATAAGCAAATGTTCCTGGTCCGAAACCAGCATCATATCCTAATTCTTTTGCTAACTCATGGCTAACTCTTGGTCCACCACAAAGTAATACAACTTTGTCTCTTAAACCTTCAGCTTCTAGTAATTCTACTAGTTCTGTTAAGTTTGGTATATGAACATCTTTTTGAGTTACAACTTGAGATACTAAGATAGCATCTGCATTTAATTCTATAGCTTTAGCTACTAACTCTTCGTTAGGTACTTGTGATCCTAAGTTATAAGCTTTCATACCTTTATATCTTTCAAGACCAACGTTTCCTGCGAAACCTTTCATGTTCATTATAGCATCGATACCAACTGTATGAGCATCTGTACCTGTACAAGCTCCTACAACAACGATATCTCTTTTAACGTTCTCAGCTATATATTCTTGAACTTCTTCATATGACATAGAAGTAACTTCTACCTTAGGTACTTCTATTGTAGAATAATCTACTGTATGTTGGCATTTACCATACATTACAACATAAGTGTAGCCTACTCCTAAATCTTGTGCATAAACTACTGATGGTTCTTCAAATCCCATTTTTTTCATTAATTGACGAGCTGCTTCTGCAGTTTCATCACCATAAGGAACTGGTAATGTGAAAGACATTTGCACCATTCCATCGTTTAATGCATCACCATAAGGTTTTATTTTTGTTAAATCTACTTTTTCTATTGCTTCTGACATTATCTTGCACCTCCAAGCATTAGTTCAACGAACGGATTGAAGTATCCTTCATCTCTTTTAGCTACTCCATCTAATCCTTTTCCGCCTGTTCTAGATCTCTTAACTCCACCGAATTTACCGCCTTCGATAGTTGGGAATAAACCGTCTTTTTCTATTTGAGTTAATAATTCTTCTGCATCTGCAACAACTTTATTAGCTCTGTTTACGATAATTCCACCTTCTTTGAATTCTATTTCATCACCTAAGTCTCTAGCATTGTTGAATACATAGCTAGCATTTTCGATTGATAAATATCTATCGTGTAAATGTGGTGTATGGATAGCTTCAGTTAACATTCCTAGTAATTGTAATCCTTGGTTAGTCATTATAGATATCATATTGAATAATGTATCTTGTACGTGACCTTTGAAGATGTTACCAGTTTTGAATTTAGTTGGAGGCATGTATTTAAGTGGTGCTTTAGGGAAGATTTCTCTTGCCATTTGTGCCTGTGCTAATTCATATAAGAATCCGTTTTCTATACTTGGATCCATTTCAAATGCATGTCCAAGACCCATTTGTTCTTCTGGAAGTCCTGCTTGTAATGCAAATTGTTCATTTATATATTGAGAACCTAATACTGTATATGCTGCATCAAATGCATCATCAGTAGTTAAGTAGTTATCTTCTCCTGTATTGATTATTATTCCTGCATAACCGTTGATAACTCTTGAGAAGAATTGGTCAACTAAAGTTCTTTGCATGTTTATATCTCTGAAAAGTATACCGTAAAGTGCATCATTAAGCATTACGTCTAATCTTTCAAGAGCTCCTGCTGCTGCTATCTCAGGCATACATAATCCTGAACAGTAGTTACATAATCTTATATATCTTCCTACTTCTGCTCCAACTTCATCTAATGCAGTTCTCATTAGTTTAAAGTTAGCTTGAGTAGCGTAAGTTCCACCGAAACCTTCAGTAGTTGGTCCGTATGGTACATAGTCAAGTAGAGATTGTCCAGTTGTTCTTATTACTGCGATTATGTCAGCACCTTGTTTAGCTGCTGCTTGCGCTTGAAGAACATCTTCATAGATATTACCTGTAGCAACGATTACATATAGATAAGGTTTTCTACCTTCTCCAAGTTCTGCTATAAGTCTTTCTCTTTCTTCTCTATTGCTTTTTATTCTTTTTGTATATTCTTCAGCTACTGGGAATATTGCATCTCTGATTTCTTCATCGCTTGCTATAGCAAGTTTAGTTAAATCGATTTCTCCAGCAGATACTTTTTCAGCGATTTCTTGTGGTTGTAAACCAGTTTGTACCATTGCGTTTCCTATCCAGAAAGCAACTCCTTTTCCTAGTCCACCACCATCTTTAATGTTGTCTACAACAACATTTGGTAATGGTATTTCTACTTCGTCTATACCGTCTATTCCTAAAAGTCTTGATACTGCTCTTTCTGTAGCAGTTGTTGTATGTGCGTCTATAAACGTTTGAACATCCTCTGCTATACTTTTAGCAGCTTTTCTTGAACTTTCAATCAACGATTGATCAAGGTGTAATTTGCTCATTCTATGACCTCCTATTTTTTATCCAAATAGCTTTCTGCTATTTTTACAATTTCTTTATCTAATCCCATAATACTAGCAATATTTAAAGCATCTCTTGGCACAGATTCGTCTTTTCCTACTGATTCTAATCTATAATCCATATGTCTATTAATAAAATCCATTTTTTCATCAATATCTGCCTGATGAGATATCTCGTCAAAATTTAAAGAAGCCAGTCCCTTAACCTGAAGATGTTGAACATCTTCCATATTTGCAATATTATCATAATGTGTAGTTAAAAGAGTTATAGGTTCCTTATCTTTTAAATAAGATACAATGGCTTTAGAAATAGCATGCCCTTCTTCAGGATTTGTACCCCTAGCTAGTTCGTCAATTAATATAAGTCCTGCTGTATGAGATTTCGCCAAGGCTTTAGATACTATTTTTATTTCTCCACCAAAAGTAGATAAACCTGAGTCTGTTGACTGCATATCTCCAATGGATGATTCAATATAAGTTCTAAGTCCTATTCTCATAGATTTTGCAGGTATATATAGCCCGTATTGCGACATAGCTGTTAATAATCCTGTTAATTTTAATGAAACACTTTTACCGCCCATATTAGCCCCTGTAATACAAGTTGCCCCTTGTTTTAAAGATATAGATATTGGTGTAAAGCTTAAAGATTTTGTCTTTAAAAAATCATTTACTTTAGGATGAACCCCATCTACTATTTCAATAACATTCTCATTCACAATTTCTGGTTTTACTCCATTAATATCTATAGCATATTTTGCTTTTGCAGTCAATAAATCTAATCTGCCAATATTTGCTATATTTCTAAAGATGTCTTTTCTCAATTTGCCTATTAATTCGGATAATTCTTGTCTTATCTTCTCTTCTTCAACTTCTTCTACTTCAAGAAATGCTGATAATTTTTCTTCCATAACTTCCATATCATCAGTATGCTTTATCTTAAACTTAACATCCATATAAGTTTCTGATACATAAGCTAAATAAGGATATTCTTCTAGTTTTTTAAGAATATTTTCATCACTTTTAGAAACTACAACAGTAGAATTTGGTCTAACAACTAGATTAAATTCTTCTTTTATTTTTTCTCTGATTTCTTTTATCTTAACTTTAATTTCCTTATCTATTTCCTGCTTTTCTTTCCTGATTCTCTTTAGGTTTTCAGAATAATCATCATATATATAAAAAGTTGTAATTTTAGTTCCCTCTGGATCTAAAGCACGTTCTAATTCTTCAATTGGTTCTATTCTCGTTACATAAAATTTCGGAAATTTATGCTCTTCTGTAAAGTTGTAAATATATCTAATGGTAAATAACAACATTTTAATTTCAAACAATTCTACCTCTGTCAATATCATGCCATCTCTAGCTCTTCTAATAGAATTTCTAATATCTTTGACATGACTTAACAAGTTATTAAAATTTCTTCTAATATCATTTTGACTCATTAAAGGAATTATTTCGCCTATCCTATCCAATTCTGCATTTAATTCTTCTTCATCTCCTGGTAAATATGCGCAAAGTCTACCCTTATACATCTTACCTATTGGTGTTACTGGAGATATTTTATCTATGATATAATCAAAATCCAAAGATTTTTCTGTTTCATTGTCCATAAATACCATATCATTCACCACCTAATACTAAATCTATTACTGGAATATCTTTAATATAAGTCTGCATAGACTTTAAAAATTCAGCTGGTTTAAAATAATAACCTTGTGGCGCAAAAGGATTAACTGTTATTGCAACTAAATTTATCTCATCTAAAACTTTTACATTAACGCCTTGTCTTTTAAATATAAGCCAATCTTTAGGACCTATGAATATTTTAGTTCCATCTGATACAACGATGTCTATTTCCTTATATTTTTTACTGGATCTAGTTAAGTCAGTTACTGTTTTCTTAACTAAAGAGCCTGGTATAACCAAATACTTAGACTCATCCTTTATGTGTTCACCTATTATACTTCCTGCACTTAAAGCTGTTTTTATTGGAATAACCCTAACTGTGTTATCCTCATCAACTATTGCGATTTCATCTTGTTCTATAATATTTCTTACTATGGTCCTATCCTCTTCATCATCTATAGCTGGTAATCCAAGTAAACTAGCTACGTGACTCGTTTCTTCTATAACTTTTCCCATATCTCTTGAAACAACAGCTCCACTAGCTAGAATTGTAGCTTCTGATATATTAGGATCTGCCGAAGAAATCCTGTCTAAGGCTCCATCAATGATTACAAATTCTGCACCAAGATTTAACATAGTTTCTGAAACTGCTCTAATCTCAGAAAGTAGTTGTGGTCCTGCTATCTGTATGTAACCACTTGTTCTAACCCTACCAATTATAATATTCCCCATAGGAGTTCTGTAATCTGTTACATCTAAAATTTCAACATTTGCATCTCCTAGAGACAACATCTCTTTTGCTGTAGCAACCAAGGTTCCCATTTCAACATAAATACGTGGTTTTTCAGTTTCTGTTACAACATCTTCTCCTTCGCCGTCTCTACCAATCGAAGTAAGTCCTATAACTACATCGTCATACATGGCCTCTCCAATTAAATGGTTAAGAGCAACTGTTTTTCCGCTATTTTTAGACATTCCTATTATAGAAACTGTTTTATATTTATCTCTTACATGTTCAATTAACAATTGGCTCTCCTCCAGTTGCACATTTTTTAACAATCCATTTCAATCACAGGTTGTTTTATATAGATGAACAACGATAAGATATATGGGCATTTCCATATATCTTAAAGTTGATCTATTATAAAATAGTTAGACTATTTTCTTTTCTTTCTTGCTAAATCTTTAGGTTCCATGAATTTAACTTCTGGTCCTTGTAATAATCCAGCAACTCCTGTTATTTCTCTTTCTGCTTTACATTTATCACATTGACAATCTTTTTCTGTTTCATTTGGTTCAATGTAAGTTGTAATTATACCTTCGTAGTTTCTTAATACTACTTTTCTAGGTGATTGAGAAATTATATATTGAGGCATAACTGGAGTTTTTCCTCCTCCTCCTGGAGCGTCAACAACAAATGTTGGTACAGCATATCCTGAAGTATGTCCTCTTAAAGATTCCATAATTTCTATACCTTTAGATACTTTTGTTCTAAAGTGTTCGATACCCATTGAAAGGTCACATTGGTAGATGTAGTAAGGTCTAACTCTATTTTTTACTAATCCGTGCATTAAATCTTTCATTATATGTGGGCAATCGTTTATACCTTTTAATAATACTGATTGGTTTCCTAAAGGTACACCAGCGTTAGCTAATTTAGCACATGCTTCTCTTGCTTCTGGAGTTAACTCTTTTGGATGGTTGAAATGTGTATTTAACCATACTGGATGATATTTTTTAAGCATATTTACTAAATCATCAGTGATTCTTTGTGGTAATACAACTGGAGTTCTTGATCCAATTCTTACGATTTCAACGTGATCTATTTTTCTAAGTTCACTTATGATGTATTCTAATAATTCATCAGATACTAATAAAGCGTCTCCTCCTGAAAGTAAAACGTCTCTTACTTCTGGAGTTCTTTTGATGTATGCTATAGCGTTATCGATTCTATCTCTTGGAACACCTGCATCTTGTTGTCCAGCGAATCTTCTTCTTGTACAGTGTCTACAGTACATTGAACATTGGTCAGTTATTAAGAATAAAACTCTATCTGGGTATCTGTGAGTTATTCCTGGTACTGGAGAATCTTCATCTTCAGCTAATGGATCTTCTAAGTCTGAGTCAGAAATATGAGTTTCCATTATAGTTGGAACTGCTTGCATTCTAACTGGACAGTTAGGATCATTAGGGTCCATTAAAGAAGCGTAATATGGAGTTATACCAACTCTAAATTTTGTTAATACTTGTCCTATGTCTTCTTTTTCTTTTTCAGTTAAGTTGATTATTTGTGCTAAAGCATCAACGTCTTGAATTCTGTTTCTTACTTGCCATTGCCAGTCATTCCACTCTTCTTCTGTTACATCTTTCCAGATTGCTATATCTTTGTAGTTTCTCATTACTAAATATCCCCCTTATTGTTTTTAAATATAAGTTTATATTATTAGATATTATCTATTATGCACTGAATTAAACGTATAATTGTTCACAGATTTCTCTTAACTCTTTAGATTCTCTTAAGATTTGAAGAGTCATTTCTGCGTGACCTTTTGTATATCCGTTTCCTACTACCATTTCAACGTCTTTACCAACACCTTCAGCTCCTAAAGCAGCTTTAGTGAAGCTTGTAGCCATACTGAAGAAGTATACTGTTCCTTCATCTTTAGTTATTAATATAGAAGACATTTCTGTATTTGGAACGTTTACTATATTGATAACAACATCAGCCATTTCTCCGTTAGTAACTTCGCCTATTTTGTTCATCATTTCAACTGCATCTTGAGCGTTTGCTTTTATAGCTACATCAGCAAGACCAGCTTTCATAACTCTATCAAGAGCTTCTTGGTTTATATCTACAGTTATTACTTTACCAGTAACTCCTGCTCTTCTTTTTGCTTCATATAAACAGAACATTCCTGCTTTACCAGTTCCACCTATTAATACTACTGTATCTCCTGGTCTAACTAATTTTGCAGTTTGAGCTGGTGCTCCAGCTATATCTAATGCAGATAAAACTAAGTTTTCATGTAAATCATCTGGTATTTTAGCATAGATTCCAGATTGGAATAAAATTGCTTTACCTTTTATGTTTACTTGATCGTTATCTTTAACTTCAACGATTTCATCTATTCTAAGTGGTGTTAATGAAAGTGATACTAAAGTAGCGATTTTGTCTCCTACTTTAAGGTCTGTTTCACAGTTTTCACCTATAGCTTCAACAGTTCCTATAAGCATACCACCTGAACCAGTTACTGGATTTTGGTGTTTTCCTCTTTCTGCTACTATGCCTTTCATTATTTCAGCCATTTTTTCTTTATCTCCGCCAGCTTCTTCTTTTATTTGTGTAAATGAAGCTGAGTCGATGTTTAAAGTTTTTACATCTATAAGTATTTCGTTATCGTAAATCTCCATATCATTATCGATTTTTAATGCTGGTTGAGGTAGAACACCTTTTGGTTCTATAACTCTGTGTGTACCATATGGACATCCCTTTTTCATTAATACTTCCCCCTATCATGTTTTCATCATTTAATGATTTTAATGCGGACTTTCTTATAAAGCCTCTCGCCATTTATTATATGCAACTTATATGCCAAGTGCAAACTTTTTTTTGTAGTTTTTTTCAAGCCTAGAGAATATCAATCTTTGCTAGATTCTTTTTTTATTCTTGTTTAATTTTTCAATTTATTTTGTATTTTTTTTAGTACATTTATATAAATATAACAAAATATCGCCAAAAACTTGGCGATATTTCTTATATTTTTCCTTTAATATTTAGTTTTTTAATCTTATATTGTAAGGTTTGTCTTGGAATTTTTAACTCTTCTGCTGCTCGTGTTATATTATAATCCCAATTTTCAAGAGCTTCTGTTATAAGGTCTTTTTCCTTACCTTCTAAAATATTATTAAGTCCTAGTTTTTCTTCCGTTTGTACTAGTTTCATTTTGGATGGTAAATCCTCAATGGTTATTACATTCTTATCTGTAATACTAAGAATACCCTCTATTAGATGTTCAAGTTCCCTTACATTTCCATCCCATTTGTAATTTAAAAATATTGATAAAACTTCATCATCTATCTTGCTTATCCTCTTTCCAAACTTCCTATTAAACTTATCTATAAAGTATTCTGCAAGTATTGGAATATCATCTTTTCTATTGGATAATTTAGGTATTTCAAGAAAGACAACATTCAGTCTATAAAATAAGTCTCTTCTTATCTGTTTCTCTTCCATTGCCTGAGTTGGCGATATGTTCATAGCTGATATTATCCTAACATCAACATCAATTGTTTCTATTGACCCAACTCTTCTAATTCGTTTATCTTGAAGGACTCTTAATAGTTTAGATTGTAATTCTAATGGCATGGAGTTAATTTCATCTAAAAATAAGGTTCCTCCATTTGCCAGTTCAAAAAGTCCTGGTCTGTCTTCAGCGCCAGTAAATCCACCTTTTTCAGTCCCAAAAAGTATCCCCTCCAGTAAGTTAGCTGGAAGAGCAGCACAGTTTTGTGCTATAAAGGGATGGTTTCTCCTATCACTATGGTTATGGATAGCCTGAACAAATAGTTCCTTCCCTGTTCCAGTATCTCCGCCAATCATCACTGATACATCCGTTTCTGCTGCCTTAATCGCTATTGCTTGTATATCTATTATTTGTTTATTTCTCCCTATTATATCGTCAAATGTATACTTGGCTAGATGTTCCTTGTCTTCCTTGTTCTTTATCGTCTCTTCCTTACCTATATACAGCCTTGACTGTAAGTCTACAATTTTTTCAGACATTTTTCTAACAGTAGTAATATCCCTAGAAATTTCCATGGCTCCTACTATTTTTCCCTTAGCTTTTATTGGAATAGAGGTATTTAAAGTGGTTATTTTTTCACCCTTATAGTTTAAAAATGTTTGTTCCTTATTGTAGATAGGTTCACCCGTTTTTATAACAGTAAGTAAGGTACTACTATACTCACTTAAAGATGGGTATATATCAAGTAAATACCTACCTTCTACCCTTTCTCTATCTATACCATCTATGTCTTGTGCAAATGTATTATAGTAAACTATCATTCCATTACTATCTACTATTTGCACTCCCTCTTCTAAATAATCCAATATAACATTTATGTTTTCTCTTAAAAATAAATTTTGCATTTTTTCACCGCCTAAAATTAAGCATCAAACGCCAACTTTTTGTCGATATTAAGTTTACCTATCTATTATAGGCTAAACTTACATACATTATCAAGTTTTTTATTTAGAATATTAAAAGCTACCTCTTGAAATTTTTCTATATCTCCAGTTGCATAATATTCAGTATTACCACCCAAATCATTCTGGCATATTTCATCAGTATAATCTTTAGATAGATTTTCACTTAATTTTTTTGCTGGATCTACAAGTTTTACACTATCTCCAAAATAACTACCAATTTCCCTACTAAGCACTGGAAAATGTGTACAGCCAAGTATCAAAGTGTCTATACCACTATCTTTTATGTCCTTTAAATCATTTTCTAATATTTCATCTAATTTCTCTCTACTTCCAGCTTCCACCATCTTTACAAAATCCGGCATACCCTTACTAATTAAACTATAGTTACCCCTAGATTTTATTTTACTTTCATAAGCTCCTGTATTTATAGTTCCATTAGTGGCTAGAAGTCCAATTTTTCCGTTATTAGTTGTTTCTAGTGCTAATTCTACACCTGAATTTATTATACCCAAGACAGGAACACTGGCAACTTTTTTTATCTCTTCATAGGCTATAGAATCTATTGTATTACAAGCTATAATTATAGATTTAACATTTTTTGATAGTAAAAACTCTACTATTTCTAAAGAAAACTTAATTATTTCTTCCCTGCTCCTATCTCCATAGGGAACTCTTTTAGTATCTCCAACATATATAAAATTCTCATTTGGTAAGGATTTTTGCAAGTATTTAAGTACAGTTAAACCGCCCACCCCTGAATCAAACACTCCTATAGGATTATTATTCAAATCGTCATCTCCTAATTTATAAAGTTTTTGTCTTTATTACCATATACTCATTAAATTTTTCTTTAAACTTTCCATAGGCAAAATCTAGCTTTTCAGGGTTTTCAAAGATACCAAATACTGTTGGCCCACTACCACTCATAAGTGATTCTACTGCGCCATACTTCTTCATCTCTTCTTTTATTTTTTCTATCTCTGGATATTCTACTAGTACATTTTCTTCAAGTTTATTATATAGTTTTCCTCTTAATAGCTCTAAATTATTGGAATCTATATTCTCCACTAGGTCTTTCATCTTATCTTCCGTATTGTATTCAGATAAACCTTTATATACCACTTCTGTACTAACTCCAAAGTTTGGATTAACTAATAATATATCCACATTAGAAAACTTGAGAACTTTAGTAAATCTATCTCCTATACCCTCCGCAAGAACTGTTCCTCCAGTTAAGCAAAATGGTATGTCTGCTCCAAGCTTGCTGGCTATAAGCCTTAACTCGTCATGACTTAAGCCTAAATTCCAAAGCTTATTTATCCCCTTTAAAACTCCAGCTCCATTTGTACTTCCTCCAGCCAGTCCAGCTGCGACTGGTATGTTTTTCTCTATATATATTCTAAGACCACCTTGAAGTTTGAATTTTTCCTTCATTATATACCATACTTTGTAGGCTATATTTTCTTCATTAAGTGGTACTTCCTCTTTATTGCTTTCTATTATAAATCCATCATCTATTTTTTCCATTGTAACAATATCTTGTAACTCTATTTCTTGCATTATTGTTTTTATATTGTGATATCCATCTTTTCTTTTATTTATTACATCAAGTCCTAAATTTATCTTGCCATTACATTCTAAAATAATCTGACACATACTTTTCTCCCCATATAATAATTAGTCTAACTCTCTATAAAAAACTAAAAAACTGTATACAATATACAGTTTTTCTATTTATGATATCTTTTCTTCTGATTCAAGTTTTACTGTTATTTCTACTGTTCCTGTTAGTACGTCGGTATAAGTGTATGATATCCTTCTACCTTCTCCATAATTATTATCAAGTCTTACTATAAATAAATTTGGATATGTGGCTTCGACTATTCCTTCTTTAGTTACAATCCTTTTTCTTCCCTTATCTGCTGTCAACACTACTTTTTTTCCAACACAACCCTGAAGATCACTTTTGATCATTAATAAATCATTATTTCTCAAAACCGTAACCACCTTTCCAGCGAAATTATACAAGTAATTATCACTACTAGTAAATAGTATACTATATATTACATTTTTTGTCAAGTTAACATATAATTATACTATATGCTTGTATCCATGTCAATCATAGAGTTTTTTATTTTTAAAAAATAAAAAACTCAGCCTACCTAAGCTGAGTTTATATTTTATAATTTTATCTTATAATCCTAACATGGCTTTTGCTATTAAGAAATATACTATTAATGCTAGAGCATCTACTATAGTTGTTATAAGTGGTCCTGCCATTATAGCTGGATCCATGTGTAATTTTTCTGCTATAAGTGGTAAAATACCCCCTACAAGCTTAGCTGTTAAAACAGTCATTATCAAAGTCAATGATACTGTAATAGCTATGTTTACATCTACTCTTTCTATAAATAAAAGTCTAACAAAGTTTACTCCTGCTAGAATAACCCCTGCTAAAATCGCAATTCTGAATTCTTTCCAAAGCACCTTAGGTCCATCTGACATTTCAATATCGCCTACTGCAAGTCCCCTGATTATCAAAGTTGAAGACTGACTACCTGAGTTACCACCTGTATCCATTAGCATTGGGATAAACGTAGTAAGTAATACATTTGCAGCTAAAACTGCTTCAAATCTTTCCATTATTCTACCTGTAAAAGTAGCTGATACCATAAGTATAAGTAGCCAAGGCAGTCTATTTTTCACAAGTTGCCATACTGGTGTGTCCAAATAACTGTCTTCTGTTGGAGATGTACCAGCTATAATTTGAAAGTCTTCTGTAACTTCTCTTTCCATTACATCCATTATATCATCTACTGTTATGATACCTATTAATCGTTCTTCATTATCTACTACTGGAAGTGCAACAAAACCATATTTAGTAAATACATTTGCTACAGTTTCTTGATCATCATTTGTGCTTACACTTATAATGTCATCTTCCATTAAATCTTTTATAAGTATATCTTCTTCTGCTGTTACTATCTTTCTAAGTGACACAAAACCTTCAAGTTTTCTGTTCTTATCTATTACATAACAAGTATAAACTGTTTCACTTGTTAGTCCTACTTCCTTTATATGAGCAAGAGCTTCTTTTACTGTTAGCTCTTTTGTTAAACTTACATATTCTATAGTCATCAAACTTCCAGCTGAATCTTCTGGGTAGTTTAAAAACTGATTTACTAATTTTCTTTCATCATCTCTTGCGTATAATAAAATTTTATTTACAATATTTGCTGGAACTTCTTCTATAAGGTCAATCATATCATCAAAGAACAAGTCTTTTATAATATTTTCAGCTTCTTCATCAGTTACAGCTTCCATTATTCCTACCTGTTGTTCCATTGAGAAGTGAGCAAAAACCTCAACAGCTAAATCTTTAGGTAACATTCTGAATATGAGTAGTGTAGTTTGGGCATCGAGTGGATCTAACAACTCAGCCAAGTCTACCTCATTCATTTTTGCTATCTCTGATTTAATTTCTAGAAACTTTTTTTGTTCTATTAGTTCTTC
Organism: uncultured Tissierellia bacterium; assembly: GCA_946402705.1. GTDB lineage: Bacteria > Bacillota > Clostridia > Tissierellales > Tissierellaceae > CAMIXG01. The sequence goes on from CAMIXG010000006.1 coordinate 18,422, forward strand.
TAGTGTTTTTTCATCCATTTTCATCACTCCTAACAAAAAGATTATATCATAATATATGATTTATGCCATTGTTTTAATATTTATAAATATTAATTAATTTTAAAATATGTAAAATATAGCTAGTATTTTCTTTTATTATATGCTAGTATATTGGTATGAATTAAAAGTAGTATTTTCCCGTAAAGGAGGTCAATGACTATGGAAATAACAAAAGATACTGTAATAGGTGAATTAATCAGAAACAAACCTGAAGCTGTAGAAACTTTAATGAGCTTTGGTATGGGATGTGTTGGTTGTCCTTCAAGCCAAATGGAAAGTTTAGAACAAGCAGCTGTTGTTCACGGTTTAGATTTAGAACCATTACTAATAGCATTAAATAAATAAGCAAAAATAAAGCACAGCCTAGGCTGTGCTTTTTCTATTTTTACTTGTTTTACTAATTAGCAATTATACTTTTATATAAGTCATCATTTAATTTTAAATCAAATTGTCTTTCATAATAGCTAAACATATAATCCTTAAAGAATTCTTCTTCTATATTTCCATCATAGTTTTTCATTGTCATCCAAATCAAATTAAGTGGTGATTCAACATTTGGAGCTCCCCAATTATACATTCCCCTTGGCATATTATATACCTGTTTATTTTTTACAGCACTTATTTTTGACCAATCCTGTCCCGAAAACTCATTATTTAAGTACTTGCTGGCATTAGTACCTCCAAAATCATATATAACATCTGGATTCCACTCATATATTTGCTCCATACTAACTTGAACTCCATCTCCATCTGTAGCACTTGCGCAGTTTATAAGCCCAGTTTTTACTAGCCAATCATCACCATAATAATTACCACCTCTTACAGCTATTATTCCTGCTTCATTAGTATTTATCATTATGGCTTTCTTCTTATTATCTCCAACTTTCTCTAATGTTTCCTTAACTATTTCATTAGCCTTATCCCATTCAACTTTTAGAGAATCACTTTTCTTTTCTTCAAATATCTCCCTCATAAGTTCATCTATTTTTACAGACCATTCTTCGTTTCTACTATCATCTTGATAAAAATCTATAACTGGAACGCCTATCTTATCTAGTCCTTCTTTTTGAGTTTCTCCATAAACTAGAATTATATCTGGCTTCAAATTCATAAGTTCTTCAACATTTGCATTAAACCCCTGAACAAATGTGGTATTTATATTTTCCAATTAGGCATTATCTTTTCCAGAATTTCTGGATTTGCATTTTTTATTGCCCCTGGGTGCATACCAACTATTTTGTTTGTATCTTTTGTAACTGCTGCAAGTGTTGCTGGTAGTGGCGGCGCTACTATTACCACATTATTTATATCCTTTGCTTGGGGTACTTCTATTTTCGCTCCAGTTAAGTCTACAATTTCCCTCTTTCCTAAAACTTCTTCCTTTACCTCTGGTGCTTCTAAAGTTTTTTTACCACAAGCTGTAAAAACCATACTACTTATTAAAATTAGGGCTAAAAGCCTACTTATTTTTTTCATATTATTCATAACTCCTCCTAATCAATTAATACAAATGTCTTTTTATCTATTCCAATATAATTAAGGTCAACTATTTTAGATTTCATCCCAAAATACTTGCTTATATTTTCTTCATTTAAAATTTTTTCTGTTTCTCCAAACTCATAGCTATCCTTGCCTAAAAATAAAGTGTAGCCCGAAATCTTTAGGGCATTTTCAGGACTATGAGTATTTATTATACATGTTATCCCATTAGTTTTAGCTAGCTCAAGTATCTTGTCTAGAATTATTTTTTGATTTTTAAAATCTAAATGAGCTTCAGGTTCATCTAAAATTATAATCTTTGGCTTACCTGCAAGAGCTCTTGCCAGATAGACCATCTGAAGTTGTCCTCCACTTAATTCATTTGCCTTCTTATCTTTTAGATGATAAATTCCCACTTGTTTCAAAGCATCACAAGCTATTACCTCATCTTCTTTTCTAGGGCTACTAAAGGCTGAAAGATACTTAGTCCTTCCCATTAAAACCAAATCTAAAACCTTGTATGGAAGGGCTATAGTTTGAGCCTGAGCTACATAGGCAAGTTCTTTTTTATCAAGCAGACTTTTTACTTTTTCTCCTCTGAAAAAGGTACTTCCATCAGTCCACTTATACAGACCTATTAGATTCTTTAAAAAAGTAGTTTTTCCAACTCCATTTTGACCCAAAACAGAAACTATAGCATTTTCCTTAATAGCTAAGTTTAAATCTTTAAGTATATAATTTTTGCCATCATAACTATAGCTGGCATCTTTAACCTCTAAAATCATTTCACACCTCTTTTACCAAAAACATATATAAATATTGGTGTTCCAAGTATGGCTGTCAATATCCCTATTGGAATTTCAGCACTGGTAAGAGTTCTAGCCAGTAAATCCACCAATACTAAGAATATGGCTCCCATAATACCCGAAAATATCAATAAGTATCTGTTATCTGCTCCAACAATTTCCCTACTCATATTTGGTATCAGCATGCCAACCCATCCAATTATCCCTGCTACCATAACTGAGCCTGAAGCTACTAAGGTTGTAGCTATTATGAGTATTATCCTAGTTTTCTTTGGATTTACTCCCAAACTTTCTGCCTCTTCATCTCCAAGAGATAGTATATTTATCCTCCATCTAAAGAGTAGAATTACAAGTGATCCAATTATAATTGGTATACTGGCAAGGATAACCTTATCATAGCTAGAACCCACAAAACTTGCCATCAGCCAGTAGGTTATGGCTGGTAAAACTGATTCTGTATCTGCAACAAGTTTTATAAAGGAGATAAGGGCATTAAAAAAAGACCCAACTATAACACCAGATAAAACTAAGGATAAAGTTGTATCTTCTAACTTAACTTTTGAAATAATATAGCTTAAAAACATGCTCACAAGTCCCATTACAAAGGCTGCTATTAATAAAATATTATTAGACTTCGGAAAAACTAATAGGGCAAAAGCAGCTCCAAACCCAGCTCCACTACTTACACCTAATATATCTGGACTCACCAAATTATTTTTAAAAATCCCTTGCAGGGCTGCTCCTGATATTGATAGTCCAAAACCTACTAAAACATTTAATATAACCCTGGGTATCCTTATGTCCCAAATAACAGTTGCATTAAAGGACTGATCAACCACGCCATTTAACCTTCCAACTATAGTAGATATAACTTCTAAGGGTGCTATACTATATCTTCCTAAAAAAAGCGCAACAAAAGAGACTAGAATTAGTATTATACAAGCTAGCCCGCTCTTTATTTTATTAGTCATTTTTATTCGCCTTTTCAAATATAATATTTGAATTATTTTCTATATCAACTAGTTTAAAATTATTTTTAGTTAAACTACCTAATATAACACTTTCTGGTTTTAATATATCAAGTCCATTTAGATTAGCTGATAACCAGCCAAGTATAAAGTTTTTAGGCCCTGTAAAATTATCATCTAATTTGTGAGTGTCTATATATAAATAGCCATCATCTTTCAAGGCGTTATACATATTTTGACACACTTGGTCTATATCCTTAACAAAATCAAGTATCCCTGACGCTATTATAAGGTCATATTTACCTTCTAGTTTAATACTGTTAAAGTCTCCACTAACTAAGGTGATTTTATCCGCTACTTGATTTTCTATAACTACCTCTCTTGTCATGTTAATTACTTGCTCTTGGTCCACAAGTGTAGCTTTTGCATTTGCAAAATTCTTAACTATCTCTATGGAAAGTACACCTGAACCACAGCCCAAGTCTAAAATATTTATCTCATCTTTCTCATCAAATAGCTTATCTATGTTACTTAAAAATCCTTGAACTCTTCCTAAATACATGGAATTTCTTGCTCCTAAACCCATTGACCTAAAATCAAAGAAATCTGACCCATTATCCTTATTAGCTTGGTCTATATCTCCACCATTTACTAATAAATCTTCTAGGTTTTCTAGGCTTGTCATATCTCTCCAATAAAGTATATTTTCTCCTATATACATACTTGATTTTTCATTTAAAAAATAATTTGTTTCATCTGTATTTGCAAAAAAACCAGACTTATAAGTTAAATAATCCATAGAAACTAGAGCCTTTAAAAATAATTCTAAATTTCTAGGATTTAAATTTAGTTGTTTTGCTAATTCTTCTGCCTGTATTTCCTCTTCCGTAAAATTAAATACCTTTAACTCAATAGCCTTATACACAAGCTGTCCTTCTAAGCACTGAAAAGTTAAACTATTTAATTTTTCTCCTCTATATTTTGGTAATTCTCTTCCTGTTTTCATAACGTCCTCCTATATAGTGTATTTTAATTTATGTCTACATAGGACTATATTTTATTCATATTAATACCTCCCCTGGAAAGCTAATACGAAAATTAGGTTGGTCTCCTGACTCAAGAATTTCACATACCTAACCTTCCCAGTTTCCCAGTGGTTTCCAAGGTACAACTTCTCTTACAGTAGCTAGGGCTGTTATGGCTTTTACCATATTCCCAATTAAGTTTAAAACGCCTAATTTGTGTACTTTATTAAAAGTATATTTACTTATTTAATTTCTGTCAATTTTATTGACCTTATTAGTATATTTTTTAAATAAATCATAAAAAAACAAAAAACCTGCAGAAATTAATCTACAGGCTCTTATCTTTATAGTCCTAATGCATTATCTATTCTGTTTTTATCGAATCCTACTATTTCTTCTTCATCTATTATTAATACTGGTACTCCCATATGTCCCATTTCCATTAATTCTTTTCTTGCTTCGTTATCTGTTTGAATATTTCTTTCTTCAAATTCAACACCATTTTCTGTTAGATAGCTTTTAGCTGATACACAATAAGGACATGTGTTACTAGTGTAAACTTTTACTTTAGACATATAAATTCCTCCCATTTCACTTTGCAATTTATCATTTTTATATTTTTTATTATACCCCCGACCCGTATTAGAGTCAAGCTTTATCTAAAAATAGTTTACCCCTCTTAGATTTCATTTAATCATAACATAATTTGATAATTCTTTGGGTATAGAATATAATACTATATCAGTATTTTTAACTTTTTTTGAAAGAAGGTGGATTATGGAAAACTATATGGAATACCTTGTAGATGAGGTTTTTAGAGAAATGGAATCAAACTTTAGAAGATTAGCAACTTGTGTTTTTGAGCCTCTAGCTCATGATATAAAGGCTTTTGCCCTAAATAATTTGGCTCCTATGTACTTCTCCTCTACAGCCAGTGATGCTGAAAAAAAAGCATTTTTATTAAATAAACAAACTAGGATAGCTGTTGCAGCTAAGCTTGCAGAAGCCTTTAATATTCTGTGTAAAGCAGAATAAAACATAGATACTATCTATGTTTTATATGCTCTAATCCTTGTCCAAATACATTTAGTACATGATCATCGTCTACAGAATAGATAACTAATTTTCCATCTCTTTGGAACTTTACAAGTCTAGTATCTCTAAGAGCTCTTAGATGATGAGATATTGCAGATTGACTCATATTAAGTATGTTTGCAATATCATGTACACATAATGGGCTCTTCGATAAGATATCTATTATATTTAATCTTGTTGGATCTGATAAAGCCTTAAACATAGTTGATAACATATACATTTTTTCTTCATCTTGAAGATTTTTTTTAAGCTTTGTAATAGTTTCTTTATCAACTGAATGTCCATCTTTTTCTTTTGATTCTACCATTAAATCACTCCTCAATTGATTACTTCTGCTATTTTCAAAAATTCTGGCACTCCCAGTTGTTCTGCCCTTATACCTGGATTTATACCAATTTTTTCTAATTCTTCTTTTATTTCATCCTTAGTCATTTCGAAATCACCCTTAGATAGGCAGTTAAGTAGAGTTTTTCTTCTCATTGCAAAACTTTGTTTTACAACCTTGAAAAATTTATCCCTGTCTCCACTTGGTTTTTCTTTTTTGATATCTAATTTTACAACTGCTGAATCCACATTTGGTTGTGGCATAAAAACAGTTTTTGGAACTTCTATTATTATTTCTGGCACTGTATAGTAATCTATAAAAACAGATAAAGCACTATAGTTTTTACTTCCTGGTTTGGCTATTATTCTTTCAGCCACTTCTTTTTGGACCATTACTGTTATGGATTCGAAGTTTAAATCTTCTTCCAACAATCTACCCAGTATTGGTGTTGTTATATAGTAGGGTAAATTTGCAACAACTTTTATTGGTCCACCATCTAACTCTTCTTTAACTATCTTCTCTAAATCAACCTTCAATATATCTCCAAAATATATCTTTGAATTATCATAGTCTTTTAAGGTTTCGTCTAATATTTCTTCCAGTGACTTATCTATCTCTACAGACAATACTTTTTCAGCCTTTATGGCTAACTCTTCTGTTAAAGTACCTACACCTGGTCCTATTTCAAGCACCTTACTAGTTCCATCTATCCCCGAGTTGTCTACTATACCCCTTACTATATTTCCATCTATTAAAAAATTCTGTCCCAAACTTTTAGTAAATCTAAATCCAAATCTTTGTAATAGTTCTTTTAAATATGAAGGTGTATAAAGTCTTTTATCTTTCATTTTTTTCTATCCTCTCCACTGCTTTGTCAAACTCTTCTCTAGTTATGCCAAAATTATTTAATCTATTTAATAATTGCTTTGAATTAGAGTATCCAATCCCTAATATTTCACCAATTTTTTCTCTTTTTTCTTTGGAAGTTGGTTTTCCTATAAATCCTAGATATAAAAGCTCATCTTGAGTAAATTCATCTGTTTTTTCCACCATAATAGGTCTAGCTTTTGAAAGAGCCTCTATTATGTCTTCAGTAGTGGCATTTTCAACCCCTATGTCATCACCTTTTATAGCCTTATTTTGTGGTAAAAATGCATGTTTACAATTTTTTATGCCTTGAGATATATCTTTTCTAATTTTTTCTCCCATATAATCTGGATCTGTTAAGATTATTATCCCTCTTTTTTCTGCTATATTTTTCAGATTTTCCTTAAATTTTCTGTTATAACCAAAACCTCTTGTAGCTATAACTTCAGCATCTACTGCTGCCTTAACTACAGTTATATCATCTCTACCTTCTACTACTATAACTTCCTTTATCATATTTCACCTCTACCCTTAATACTTTTTATTATATCATAGAGAAATGGAAAAAAACTAAAAGGACTAACCTTTTAGTTTTTTTAACTACAGATTTTCTATAGCTTCTAATACTTCTTTATATACATTCTCTACTGGTCTAAAGTGATTTAATAAATTCACAATAGCCCTTATATCCAATTCATTAGTATCTTCTGTATTTACATACATTGATAAAAATTCATTTCTAGCTTTTCTAGATGTTAAATCATGTTTATATATAGTTCTTATAACCTCTGGTGAGACTACCTCCATTATATAATATTTTCCATTTTCATCTACTTCCTTATCTAAATATATCCACTGTCCTCTTAAGTCTTCTAAAAACATTTTTATATTTAGCAATTCTATTGCATTTGCAGTAGCTACATTTAATCTATCATACATTGGAGTTTCCCCTGATAGAAATCTTTCTTTTACAGCCTTTCTACTCTTGTAAGTATTTTCAACTATAAATGCTAAATCGTAAGCATTACTATAATAATTAGTTGGGTCAAGACCTATCTGTTCATCATATTTTTTTACTCTTAGATCTCCTACTTTAAGTCTTACACAAACAGGTATTCTCATATCATGGTCATCCTTCATATAATCTTCCACTGCCTTATATGAATTTTCTAACTCTCCAAATGAAAAATTTCTAGTTAGTTTATACATTTCTATATAGCTATGTCCTTCAATAAATTTTCTCTTAGTTTTACCCATATTGCTTCACCCTTTCAGATATATTATTTTATTCCATAAAATTCTTTAGCATTTTTATTTGTAGCTGAAACTAAATCATCATAAGACATATCTCTTAATTCTGCTACTTCTGCAGCAACATATCTTACATAAGATGGCTCATTTCTCTTGCCCCTATTTGGTTCTGGAGTAAGATATGGAGAATCTGTCTCTATTAAAAGTTTATCTATTGGAACAATCTTTGCAACTTCTTTAGCAACCCTAGAGTTTTTAAAAGTTACAGGCCCTGCTAGAGATATATAAAAACCTATTTTTAAATACTCTTTTGCAAGTTCTACACTATCAGAGTAGCAGTGCATAACCCCTCTTAGGCTTCCATCTTGTTCCTCTTTTATCATATCAAATACTTCTTGAGATGCCTCCCTAGAATGTATTGTAACTGGTAAATCTAACTCTTTTGCAAGTTTTAGTTGTTCTCTAAACCATTTTCTTTGAACATCTCTAGGAGAATTATCATAATGAAAATCAAGTCCGATTTCTCCTATAGCAACAACTTTTTCATGACTAGATAACTGTCTAAAAGCTTCTATTGTCGTTTCATCCATATCTTTTGTATCATGAGGATGTACTCCTATAGTTGCATATATATTATCATATTTTTCTGCAAGTTTTATACTAGCTAGACTAGTTTGTAAATCTGCTCCATTATTTATTACATACTCTACACCATCATCTTTAAGCTTTTTAATTAGTGCATCTCTATCTCTATTAAATCTTTTATCATCCAAGTGTGCATGACTATCTATTAACATTATTTTTGTCCCTCCGTTTAAGATATAGTTGAACCTGATTTTATATCTTCCAAAGTAGATAGTAAAGTTAAGTTTTCTTCATCATCTTCTGCAGCTAAAATCATACCATTAGAATCCACGCCTCTTAATTTAATCGGTTGTAAATTTGTTATAACTATAACTTTTTTTCCTATTAAATCTTCTGGTTTGTACCATTTTTTGATTCCTGATACTATTTGTCTTGTTTCATTTCCAAGCTTTAATTTAAATACATAAAGTTTGTCTGCATTTGGATGATTTTCACAGCTAATTATCTCTGCTGTCTTTAACTTCATCTTATCAAATTCATCTATTGTTATTAGTTCTTCTTGTTTTACAGGTTGCTTGCTTTCTATTCTTTCTTTTACAAGTTTCTCATTTGCCTCTTCAAGTCTTAATAAATCTTTTTCCATATCAAGTCTTGGGAAAATAGCATCTCCTCTATTTACCTTTGTGCCTACTTCTAATATACCCCATTTCTTTCCATCTTCCCAATTGCTTTCTAATTCTATTCCTAATTGTCTACGAATTTCAATTGAAGTCTTGTTCATAAATGGATCTATTAATACAGACACTATCCTTATTGTTTCTGCCAAATTATATAAAACTGTATCCAGTCTATCTTGATTATCTTTAGCTAAAACCCAAGGCTCTGTTTCATCTATATATTTGTTAGTTCTTCTTATTAGTTTCCAAATTTCCTCCAGTGCATTTGAAAAATCATATTTTTCTATAAAAGCTTCAACTTTTTCTAAAGTATTTACAGCCATATTTTCCAAATCACTGTCCAAATTATCTGTTGTTTTGATTTCTACAACTATACCATCGTTATATTTGTCTATCATAGCAGTAGTTCTACTAACTAGATTTCCCAAATCATTTGCTAAATCTGAATTAAGTCTTTGGATAAATTTCTTCTTAGAAAAAGAACCATCTTGTCCAAAAGAAAACTCTCTCATAAGGAAGTATTTAAAAGCATCTATCCCAAATAATTCTATTATTGGTTCTGGATAAATTACATTTCCCTTTGATTTAGACATTTTATCATTCTCAAATAATATCCAACCATGTGCAAATACTTCTTTTGGAAGTGGTAAATCAAGTGCCATTAAAATAGCTGGCCATATTATAGTGTGGAATCTAACAATTTCCTTTCCTACTAAATGAACATTTCCTGGCCAGTACTTCTTAAAGTTCTCATCATTTTCCATTCCATATCCCAGTCCTGTTATATAACAAGATAAAGCATCTATCCAAACATATATAGTATGTTTTTCATCAAAAGGCACTTTTACTCCCCAGTCCATACTACTTCTTGTTACAGATAAATCTTCCAGCCCCTCGTTTAAGAAATTATTTATCATTTCCTTCATTCTAGATTCTGGTCTTAAAAATTCTGGATTTTCCTTATATAATTCTAGTATCTTATCTGTATATTTTGATAATCTAAAGAAATAAGACTCTTCTTCTTTTTTCTCAACTGGTCTTCCACAATCTGGGCAGTTTCCATCTACTAATTGTGTATCTGACCAAAAGGATTCACAAGGTGTACAGTAGTTTCCCTCATACTTATCCTTGTATATCTCCCCTTTTTCATAAAGTTTTACAAAAATATCTTGAACTACCTTTTCATGGTCTGCATCTGTAGTTCTAACAAACTTATCATAATCAATTTCTAAAGTTTTCCATAAATCTTTTATACTATCTACTATTACATCTACATATTCTTTAGGAGTTTTTCCTATCTTTGTAGCTGCTTCTTGTATTTTTTGTCCGTGCTCATCTGTTCCTGTTACAAAAAAAGTATCATACCCCTGTTTTTTCTTAAACTTTGTTAAGACATCTGCTGCTACAGTAGTATAAGTATGACCAATGTGTAGATTATCAGATGGATAAAATATTGGCGTTGTTACATAAAAGTTTTTCATACTATTCCTCCTCTATTTTTCTCTATATATAAATAAAAAAATCCCTCATCTCTATAGAGACGAAGGTTGCCTTCGTGGTACCACTCTAATTCATTTAATAGAATTAAATCTTAATCAAGTATAAACCTACAATATAACGGTTGCTCCGTCTTATCCTACATATCGGACAAGAAACTTAGGGACCATTTTCAAAATCTACTAGAATATTGGTTCACAGCTAACCCAACTCTCTCTAATTCCAATAAAAATTCCTACTCTTCCCATCATTGTTTTTTTATATATTACAAAATTATTATAATTCATACCCTATTTCTTGTCAACTAACATGGCTAATTTTAGCCTAAAAATCTTTTTTATAAATATTTGTAACTTTTTCGTAATATATTTGACAAGGAAAAAAATTCTGATATACTAGCACTAGCCAAAATAATAGGAGGTATATTTATGAATGACTATACGGCCATTATTGGAAAAAAAGGAAAAATAGCTATTATTTCTCTTATAGTGATTGTATTTTTAACAGGTTTCATTAAACTGTCTAGGAAAAATATTACATTCCAGCATGAAAATGAAATTACAGAGTACAAAACTTTCTCCAATACCGTAGATGAATTTCTTAAAGAAAAAGAAATTTCTATTAAAAAGGGTGGATATATTAATTATTCGTTAAACGACAAATTAGAAGATGATATGCATATAGTTGTAAAAGACCCTAAAAGATACAATATTTTAGTAGGTGAAGAATTAAAAGAGAAACTTGTTTCACCCCATACTAAAGTAAAAGACATTTTAAAGAATTTAAATATTAATCTTGATGAAAATGACTATACTGAACCATCTTTAGATAGTACAGTAAAGCCAAATGATACAATCAAAGTTTTCAAGGTTAAGGAAGTTGTTGAAACTAAGGAAGTAGATATCCCTTATGAAACTGTCTTTAAAGATAATAAGGAAATGGATAAAGGTAGTTCCAAAGTTATCCAAGCAGGTTCTAAAGGAAAGAAAACACAAAAAATAAAAACCACTTTTATCAATGACAAAGTTACTAATACTGAAATTGTTAAAGAAGAGATTTTACAAAATCCAACAACTGAACTAAAAGAAAGAGGAACTAGACAATTAGTGGCTACTTCTCGTGGTAGTACAAATTTTAAAAGCTCTGTTGTCATGACTGCTACGGCCTATGATAACTCTTTTGAAAGTACTGGTAAAAATCCAGGAGACAGATACCACGGTATGACGGCATCTGGAACTCGTGCTCGTGTAGGGGCAGTTGCAGTTGATCCTAGAGTTATACCACTTGGCACTAGGCTTTATATCGAAAGTTTAGACCACACACCAGATTATGGATATGCTACAGCAGAAGACACTGGTGGTGCAATAAAAGGAAATAAAATCGATTTATTTTTTAATACTAAATCAGAAGTTTATAATTTTGGCAGAAGAAAAGTTAAAGTATATATATTAAACTAAAAATACTGACGATCTAAGTTTTTACTTAGGTCGTTTCTTTTATGTAAATAAGCTCTTTTGTAGGGGGGTATTGTATACCACCCAGCATTGTTTATATTTAATATATTTTTTTATAAAAATTGGGAGGATTGCAAATCCTCCCCTACATAAGTATATTTTCATATTAAACAACTTTTTTTACACAAATAAGCTTTTTTGTAGGGGTGGTATTGTATACCACCCAATATTATTTATATTTAATATCTTTATTTATAAAAAACGGGAGGACTACAAGTCCTCCCCTACATAAACATATTTCCATATTAAACAACTCTTTTTAAGCAAATAAGCTCTTTTGTAGGGGTGGTATTGTATACCACCCGATATTATTTATATTTAATATATTTATTTATAAAAATTGGGAGGATTGCAAATCCTCCCCTACATAAGTATATTTTTATATTCAATAACTCTTTTTACGTAAATAAACTTTTTTGTAGGGGTGGTATTATATACCACCCAATATTATTTATATTTAATATGTCTATTTATAAAAACGGGAGGACTACAAGTCCTCCCCTACATAAGCATATTTTCATATTCAACAACTCTTTTACTTAAATACTCTCTTTCGTAGGGGGGTATTTTATACCACCCAATATTTTTTATATTTAATATCTTTATTTATAAAAATCGGGAGGATTGCAAATCCTCCCCTACATAAACATATTTCTATATTCAACAACTCTTTTACGCAAATATGCTCTTTCGTAGGGGTGGTATTGCATACCACCCAATATTATTTATATTTAATATATTTTTTTATAAAAACGGGAGGATTACAAATCCTCCCCTACTACATATTACTCTTCTATTAACGAATATTTCTGTCCAAGAAAATTCTCTTCCTTCTTTATATATCCCTTTTCTACCATCTCTGATAATTTCATCTCCAAATTTTCCACTGTAAATCTTATTTCTTCTTCTCTTTCTATTTCCATAGCAAGATTTATCATATCTGTAGACATAACTGGAAGTTTATCTTTTATTATCTCAAAAAAGTTTATATTTTTTTCCTGTGACTTTTTCTTTAACTCATCAAAAGGATTCTCTGTATGAGGACTTTCTGTATGTGCTGCTCTTATCCTTCCATATATAGTCCTTCCCATAGAGGCTGAGGATATAAAAACATCTCCTGTCCTAAGATATGGAAGTCTATTAGTTTCTTCACTAGTTAGGTCAGTCTCTTCTTTTATAGTTTGAATATCTGAAGCTCTTACAGTTCTAAAAATAAACTTACTATTTAACTGGGCTGTAATTGTTTCATCTAATAATGTAGGCCTTTGTGTGGCTAGTATTAAAAATGTACCATACTTCCTACCTTCCTGAGATATTTCCTTTAATATAGACTTTGCAGGAGAATCATAACCCTTTGGTGCAAAGTTATGAGCCTCATCTGTAACTACTATAAAGGGTGGAAAATATTCTGATGCAGTTTTATTATAAAGAGCATCCTTATAGCTCCTTCTCTTGTGATATAAATTATTTAATAGATAAGTTGAAAATACTTGTAAAAGCCTTGTATTTCCCTGTATAACTACCAATCTTCCCACCTGCATATTATCTTCTATAGCCTTTATATCCTTTGAGAATACTCCATCATTTTCAAGCCTTTTAAGCCTCCACATTATTCCCTTTACAGAATTATAGCTACAAGTTTTATCATATTTTTCAAAGACTTCCTTCTTTCTTTGCCAAGCCTTTCTCTCTTCATCATTAGATGCACTATTTATCCTATCTAATATCTTATCAACACTTCCCAATTCTTGAGACTCTGTTAAATCATTCATCCTATTTTGAAAACTATATAAGGAGTCCCTATTTCTAAATAAGACGTCTATGACATTATTCATAGAATCTGTTAGATGAGATGAAGCATCCAGTAGGTTTTTTAAATCCTGAGATGCAAGGTCTTCAAATTTTACCCCAACTTGTTTTCCAACCTGCAAGCATACAAATTTATTTTCATAGGAAATTTCATCTGGTAAATATGATGCTTTGGCTGAAAAATCCATCTCAAAATGAGGGTCTAGTATTATGGTAGGAACATTATGTTTCATAATCTCTTCTAAAACTACCCTAAGTCCAAAAGATTTCCCTGAGCCTGAACCTCCAAACACTCCTATATGTGGATATTGGTGCATACTTCTTATATCCATTATATAGGGTACTTCTCTCTGCTCTATTAAACTTCCGTCTTCAAAAGTGTAGACTAAGTCCTTATATTCAGTATCCATATCTTCATACATATCATTTGTATTTCTGATGACTCCCAAGGTTAATCCATTTTCATCATCCGACTTTAACATGAAATCCTTTACCTCTGAAAATTTTGGTATTCTAACAGATGATCCAGTTTCCACTGGATAATTTGCCTCGTTTAAAAACCTAACCTTAGATATATAGATTGTTTCTTCATCTATAGCATAGCCTAAAGCCTTAAGTGATTCTAATACAGAGTCATCTACAAAATCTCTTCCTGTATCAAGAGGTATATATCTATTAAAAGTATGAGCTTCTATAACTTCTCCAAGTATATCTCCTTGATTAATATCCTCTACTATTAAAAATTCATTTATTCTAAAGTTCCTATCCTTTGAACCAATAAATACTTCCTGCTGGGTTGTAATTCCTACTACCTTCATTTAATCACCTCTTGCTCCTAGTCTCTACAAAATATCTCTCATATATTTCACTATCTAAATATGATTCCAAATATGCCTCCATAGTATTATGTGATATTTTTACCTCACTATCTACTATGTCTAACCAAATTGGTACACCTCTACTATTTTCTGGAGTCAGACCAAAAATTAAATCCACCATTTCAGAAAGTCGTCCTCTTTGCGTATCTATTATATCTATGCCTATAATATTTGGATTATTACTACTTCTCATAAGAGCAGATGTAAGTTGTCCTGCCCTAGTCTTATCACTATCCTCTATTACTATATATTCCCCCACATCTAGCCTTCCAAAAAGCAGTTCTCTATCATAGGATAATCTATCTGTATATCCCATTTCTAGCAGTTTAGACCCTATTATATGGGTCTTTATATCTTCTATAACTCCAATTAAAAGTATCTTTTCTCTCTCACATACATCTCTTAATTCTTCCCATGTAGACTTGCAATCTATAATGTATCTTATAAAGGTTCCGTCCATCATTATCAAAAATGGTTTCAGCTCTTTTGCTGCATCTATAGCCACTTCTACCTCTATTTTTGATAGAATTTGATTTCTTTTATTTTCAAGTTCCCCATCATCTTCTAAGACTAGCTTCATATCCTTATCTAAAATTGGAGAGTAAATCTCATTGATAATCCTGTCTTCAACCTGCTTTTTTGTGGACTTTGCCAAGGCTCTAAAAAAATCTACATAGTGAGGACTCGCCCCACCCTTTCTATTAACAGAACCATCAACCCCTATTATTCCTCCTAGTTTTTCATAGTTTAAATAGGCTTCTTTACTTGGTTTGCTAGACTTATAGATAGGTCCTATATTACTTGCTATAAAATTTTTTAAATTATTTTTTTCCAAATTTAGTATATTTCCATAGCTTTTTTTCACTTCATCATTGAACTTTTTTAGCTTGTTTTCCAAGTCTTTATCTGCTTTATACAGTTTAATCACTCTCCTTTTTTTACAGTTGTCGGTATAATTGAAAAATTTTGCTTATTATGGTAATATTATACTCAACATATATAATTTATATCAAAATAGTATATTTTCTTAAGTTAGGAGGTTTTTATATGAAATCTACTGGTATTGTTAGAAAAGTTGACGAATTAGGAAGAGTCGTTATTCCTATAGAGCTTAGACGAAATCTAAATATCGAGATTAAAGACCCTTTAGAAATATTTGTTGATGACGACAAAATAATACTTAAAAAATATAGTCCCGCTTGTATTTTTTGTGGTCAAGCTGAAAATGTCGAATTATTTAAAAACAAAAAAATATGTAAAAATTGCATAAGTAAAATTTCTAATCTATAATCAAAGTTCCAAACTTTCTTTATAAACTAGATTCTTAGGTATTCCATATTCAAGGGATACCTTTTTTACTGCAACACTCTTTTTTTCGCCAGCTTCTATAAGCTTCATAAGCTCTTCCTTTATATCAATTTCACCAATTTCTTCTTCATACTTAGTATCTAATACCAAGACAAATTCTCCCTTTATACTTTCCTTTGCCTCAAAAACTTTCAGCACTTCTGATGCCTTACCTCTTATCGTTTCTTCATACTTTTTAGTTAGTTCCCTAGAAACTGATATGTCTATATCACCTATTACTTTTATTATATCTGCCAAAGTATCTTTTACCCTATAAGGCGATTCATATACTATTGTAGTATATTTATATTCCCTTATTATCTCCAGTTCTTTTCTCCTATCTCCATCTTTTGATGGTAGGAAGCCATGAAAAATAAACCTATCTGTATCAAAACCTGATATGACAAGGGCTGTTATAGAAGCGGTTGCTCCTGGTAGTGCTATAACTTCTATTTCATTTTCTATAGCAAGCTTTATAATATCCTGCCCTGGATCTGATATACCTGGCATACCTGCATCACTTACTATGGCAATATTTTCTCCCTCAATTAATTTGTTGATTAAGTATTCTCCCTTTTCCCTTACATTATGCATATGATAAGAAGTCATTGGAGTTGTTATATCAAAATGATTTAATAACTTTATAGTTCTTCTGGTGTCCTCTGCACCTATTAAATCTACTTCCTTAAGAATATTTATAGTCCTAAAAGTCATGTCTTCTAAATTTCCAATTGGTGTTGGACATACATATAATTTACCTTCCATTTTCACAGCTCCTATTATAAATCTCTTCTATTTCCTTAGTGTAGCTTCCATCATCATTATATACGACTAAAGATTTTTCATGCCTAAGTTCAGCCCTTCCATTTTTTACACCTTCAATCAAAACTAGGTTTGCGATACTATCTTTCTTGGGCTTTACATACTGGATTCTTTTAGGTTCTATTTTGTTTTCCCTAAGAGCTACAAATATATCCACTAGTCTACTTGGCCTATGTATCAAAAATATTTTTCCATTTGGTTTTAAAAGATGGCCTGCCATTTTACCTATATCAAATATATTACATTTTATTTCATGTCTAGATATGGCAAAATTTTCATCTGCATTTAAAAGACCATCTTCTACCATATAAGGTGGATTAGATACGATTACATCTATACTGTGTTTTCCAAAAATGCCATCTAGACTTTTAAGGTCTTCATTCACTATCTCTATATCTTTTATCTTGTTGATTTCCAAAGATCTTCTAGCCATATCTGCCACTTCTGTTTGTATCTCTACACCATATATCTTCTCTACCTTTTGCCTAGCTAGTATTCTTATTGGAATAATTCCTGTACCAGTACCAAAATCCATAACCAGTCCCTTTGCCCTTGCAAACTCTGATAGTAATACAGCATCTATCCCATATGAAAATCTTTTTGTATTTTGTATTATTTTAAACTCTGTACCTGGGATATAATCTATTCTCTCTCCATCTTTTAGCATGTCATTCTCCTTGTATATTAAAAGAGACCCTAACGGGTCTCAATTATCTTAATTATTCTGGTTTTGGTGCGTCTACTGGACAAACGTTTGCACATGCTCCACAATCGATACATGCGTCAGCGTTTATACTATAGATACTACCTTCAGATATAGCGTCTACTGGACATTCAGATTGACATGCGCCACAAGCTATACAAGCATCACCTATTTTATAAGCCATTGTTTACACCTCCTAGTACCTATTTACTCAATTCCATTATACTAAATTTAAGTAATTTTTGAAACCTTTTTCTTTTATTCCTCAAGCTCTGCTAGTTCTTTAGCATCTACATCTTCTTCTTGAACAACAAAGCTCTTATCTACCATCTTTGTGAATTTTATATCCTTGATATGGAAGGTTTTTACAGCTTCAACATCTTTCTCAACCTTAAGTTTTACACTTACTTCTTCTTTTAAGGTTTCAGTTCTAACTACCACGCCTTTACCTTCTCCTGTTACAACTATTGAACCAATTCTTGGTATACGTTTTAGTTTTTCTTCATATACCTTACACTCGTAGTTTAAACAGCACATAAGTCTGCCACAAAGTCCTGAGATTTTTGTAGGATTAAGTGATAAACTTTGGTCTTTTGCCATTTGTATAGACACTGGTTGGAACTCTCCCAAGAATTTTTTACAACATACTTCCCTACCACAAGATCCTAGTCCTCCAACACATTTAGCCTCATCTCTAACGCCTATCTGTCTAAGTTCTATTCTAGTCCTGAAAATCGATGCCATATCTCTTACAAGTTCCCTAAAATCCACCCTGCCTTCAGCAGTAAAATATACTATAAATTTATTTCTATCAAAAGTATATTCTAAATCTATTATTTTCATATCCAGTTCATGTTTTAATATTTTTTCTTCACATACTGGTATGGCTTCTTTAGCATCTTGTTTATTTTTTTCATACTGCTGTAAATCTTCATCTGTAGCTATTCTGATTATATCCTTTAAAGGGGCAACATTTTCAGACTCATCTATCTCCTTAGGTCCAAGAACTACCTTACCAATTTCAACCCCTCTTACAGTTTCAACTATAACATGGTCATTTAATTTTACATCTATTCCTGCAGGTGAAAAATTATAAACTTTTCCAGCCTTATCAAATCTTATTCCTACTATATTTAACATTTATTTTATCCTCCTATATTTAGAAGCAATATTTCTATGGAAAGAAGATAGTTTACATTACCTCTTATATATCTTCTTGTATCTTCTACATTTGATATAATTTTATCTATTTTTTCAAAACCAGTCAAATATTGTTTTCTAAATAGGTGCTCCATATCTTGATTGATTAAGTAGCTCATATCTCCCGTTTCTTTATATATGGCTAAATCTCTAAACCAGTACATAATTATATCTAAAATCATGCCTATATTTTCCTTGTTTTCCTCAAAAAAACTTTCATTATTATAGATTACTGACCTATCTCCAGCCAGTATCTTATCTATCATATCTATAACCCTAGTTCTAATATCAAGTATACTATCTTCTTCTAGCATGGAAATTAAGTTCCCCACAGAGCCCTTTGCTAGTTTTAATAGAATTTCTTTTTCTCCATCTAAAATATTATAGTTAGAATCTATAAAGCTTTTCATCTCTTCTTCTTTTATAGAGTTGAAATTTATTATCTGACACCTCGATATTATAGTTGGAAGGAGTAAATTAGGACTATCTGTAATCAAAATAATAATTAAAAAAATTGGCGGCTCTTCTAGTGTTTTTAAAAGTCCATTTTGAGACTCCTTATTCATAAGATGAGCATTGTTTATAATATATATCTTCTTATCTGACTCAAAAGGTGCATGTTTCACTGCATCTACAATCTCATCTATCTCTGATTTTTTTATCATCCTATCTTCTCCTAGAATAATATTAAAATCCGGATGATTATTTGTATCAAATTTCAAGCAGGATGAACACTCATTACAGTAGACATCTCCATGTCTTTCACAAAGTAGAGTTTTTGAAAACTCCCTTGCTAATTTTAGTTTTCCTATACCATCTAATCCTTGAAATAAATAGCTATGAGATAGGTTCTCTGTATTTACTACACTCTTTAAAATCCTCTTCTCATTTTCATGACCTATAATTTTATCCAAGTTCATACCTTCTCCTATATTCTCAAATACCTATTCATATCTAGTATAAATAGAGTTGCTCCACCTACTTCTACTTCTCCTTTTTCCTCACTCTTAACTTTTTTAGCCTTAGAGTTTTTACCTATTATGTCTACAACTTCATCCCTTTGATTTTCTTCTATACCAACTAAGATTGTTGTATTACCTGATTTTAAAAATCCACCTGTTGAGGAAAGTTTTGTAGCCCTATAATCATTTTTACTCAAGGCATCTATCACTTTTCCAGAGTATTCTGTATCTATTATCGCAACTACTAATTTCATAAACTCACCTCTACAATCTAACAAATTCGTCAACATCTAGCATAAATAAAGTTGCCCCACCAACTGTTACATCTATTGGTTGTGGTATATAACTTTCTGTTGGCATATTTACTGGAATAAGCGGTGTTGAAATTTTTCTAGTTTTACAATTTTTTTCTATTATGTCAAAAGCAAGTTCTACCTTTTCTTCTTCAATACCTATTAGAAGTGTTGTATTACCTGACTTTAGGAATCCACCTGTTGAGGGTAATCTTGTAATTCTAATACCTGCTTTGTTTAAATCCTCTATTAATACATGTACATCTTCATCTTGAACTATACAAATTATCATTTTCATCTTAAGCTCTCCTCTCATCTATCAAATCTTCTATACTATCAAGTACCTGATTTGAAACTTTTTCTATGGATTCTCTAGCATTTATAATTTTTATATTTTCTGGATATTTATCTATTAATTCTTTATAACCATCATATACCTTTCTATGAAAAGTATTTCCTTCATTTTCCAATCTATCTCCTGCCTCGTCAGCTGTCTTTCTCTTTAATGTATCTTCTGGATCTATATCAAAAAATAGGATCATATCTGGTTGCAAACCCTTTGTTCCAAAATCATTTACCATTTTTACTTCTTCTATTCCAAGCTCCCTACCAACACCTTGATAAGCTAAACTTGATAATAGAAATCTATCTGATATAACTATTTTTCCGTCTTCTATAGCTGGTCTAATAACCTGACTCACATGTTGAGCTCTTGAAGCTGCATATAAAAGTGCTTCTGTCTCATCTGCAAGGGCTACATTATCATTACTAAGTATTATATCCCTAATATCTTCCCCTATTTTTGTGCCACCTGGTTCTCTAGTCGTGATTACATCTATATTTTTTTCTTCTAATTTCTTTTTTACCATATCTAAAATAGTAGTTTTACCTGAACCGTCTGGCCCTTCTAGTGTAATAAATAATCCCTTCAAAATATATCCTCCAATACTCATTTATACTTATATTATAACTTAACATACATATATTATCCATAATCCTAGCCCATATTTTACTTACATTAAAGTTACAATTAAAGATTCAAGCTGAACAAATTCCTCCTAGCTTTAAGTTTTGAAAATAATTTAGCCTGTTTTTTTACTTAATTTTTTTTAATTTTACCAGCTATTTTTATATATTACTATATTTATTTTTTATATTATTTAGCCATTTTTCAAGCTTAAATCCACTTTCCTGCAATTTATTCTAAAATATTGGCTGGTAAAATTGGCTGGTTTTATTTTTGTAAATGGATGTATTAAAATATAGGTTATTAAGATAGGATTAAGTCAATAACCATATTAATTTAGTTTAGATGCAAGTCTAAAACTAGATTTAATAGTTATTAATATTTTTAAAGTTCCATAGACTTTTAAAAATTAAAATTGGTTGGGTCTGAGTTTCAATAAATATATTTAATTAATATTTATTATAACTAGTATATTTAAGACTACTGTTACTAGTTTTCTATGTACTATTTATAAAAATTCTTTTAAAATAAATATATAAATCAAATAACTCTAAATTATACAAAACAGGTGATGGTATGGAATTGAAAAATAACTACAAAAAACTAAATATAGATTGGATACCTCAAAAAAATATTAATGAGCCTCTCTACAAGCAAATAATCAAGTATTTTAATATGAAAATTGCTTCTGGCGATTGGCCTGTTGGAACTGTTTTACCATCTCAAAGAGATTTAGCTGAAATCTTTCAGGTAAACAGAAGTACTGTAACAACTGCCATAGACGAACTCTCATCCTATGGAGTTTTAGAAGGTATAGTTGGTAAGGGCACAATGGTTAAGAGTAATACTTGGTCTTTAATGCTTCCTCAAAATATTTCAAACTGGGGAAATTATATTCAATCAGGTACCTTCAAGGAAAATAATCACATTATCCAAACCATAAAAAGCATGGAAGAAGAAAAAAAGTTTAGAAAGATTAGTATAGGTGAATTGTCACCCTCACTTTTTCCAAAAAACTTTATACAAAACTCTATGCATAAGGCAGTAAATACTATTGATAATTTAGGTTACTTAGAGTCTCTAGGCCTTTATGAACTTAGGGAAATAATAGCCCAAAGACTTAGAAGAAAAAATATAGATGTAGGTCCCAAAAACATACTCATAACATCTGGTTCCCTTCAAGGGCTACAGCTGATTTCTATCTGTATGTTAAAAGCGGGAACTGTTGTATATACAGAATCTCCATCCTACCTAGGCTCCCTTCAGGTATTTCAATCTGCTGGGATGAATCTAAAAGGACTCAGCCTAGATAGTGATGGTGTTCAGTATTGGAATATGGATAGAAAGGATTTTTTAGAAAATTCTCCAGTTTTATACACAATACCTACAAATCAAAACCCAACTGGAACAATTATGACTCCACAAAGAAGACAAGATTTATATGATTTTTGTATGGAAAATAGAATTCCAATTATAGAAGATGATGCCTATGGAGACCTATCCTACAATGATGATATCATTTACCCCATAAAATCATTAGATGAAAATGGACTAGTTATCTACTTAGGTACAATTTCAAAAATTTTGGCTCCTGGTTTTAGAATTGGGTGGATAGTTGGAGCAGAATCTGTAATTTCAAGGCTTGCAGATGCAAAAATGCAGGTGGATTATGGTGCTAGCTCCCTTTCTCAAATTGCTCTTGCAGAAATTCTATCCTCCACAAAATATGATGATTATATAGCGGATTTAAATGAGAAACTTGCCATAAAGAGAAATCTAATGCTGGCTAGTTTGGAAAAATATTTTAAGGATTATGCTACTTGGAATACCCCCCAAGGCGGACTTTTTATTTGGCTTGAGCTAAATAAAAATATCCCTATAGAAAAACTCTTTAAGGAAGCTGCAGAGCATGATATCCTTCTAAACCCTGGCTATGCTTATGATTATGAAAAAAACAGGTGTATTCGTTTATCATTTTCCTATATAGAAAATCACTTAATCGATGAAACTTTGCTAAGTTTATCCAAATTAATAGCAAAATATTTTATGTAAAAAATAAAAAAAGCAGCATAGGCTGCTTTTTTACTTATCTATTCTTCGTCTTCACCAACTAATTCTGGCTGAGCATCTTCATTTGTATCCTCATCATCAGCTACTTCTATAAATGCTGATAATGAACAGATTGTATCTTCACCATCTCTTAAAATAGTTATATGTTCATTTTTAGCTATTTCAATATCTTTTACTAAAATACTATCTCCTACTTCCATATTAGATACATCTATTAGTAAATCATCATCTGGTAAATACTTAGGTAAACATTCTATTTCAAGTTCATCTAACTGTTGAGTTAAAGTAGATGGTTGAGTTCTAATCTCATCTCTTTTTTCTAGTATGATTGGGATTGTTACCCTTATTTTTTCATCCATACTAATTTTTTGGAAGTCCACATGTAAAAAGAAATCTTTTATAGGATCTTTCTGAACATCTTTTATGATTACAGGTAGTTCTTTACCATCTACCTTTAAACCTATAATTGTAGCAGCTCCCGCTTCGTTGAAAACTCTTCTGAATTCTGGTTCATCTACTTTCGCAAGAACTGTTTCTTCATTTCTACCATAGATAACACAAGGAATTTTATTTTCCCTTCTAATACTATGTGAAGCTCCAGTACCTTTTCTGTTTCTTAATTCACCTTTTAGATTTAAGTCCATGATTATTGCCTCCTTTAATTATTTTGGATAACTAAAATATATCATAATTGTTAGATAATTTCAAATTTCCTGTTTTTTCAACAATTTAGGATAAAATGGATAATATTATAATTCCTGGTAAACCTAATAGCCCTGCTACCACTGCTCTAAGTGGTGTTATTTCAATGAATATACCTGTATATGGACTAAGCCAATTTATTATAATAAGTGCAACACAACCTATTACTCCATTGACTACCAACTTCCAGATTAATTTTAAGGGGAACATTAATATTTTTCCTATCAATACAATGGCTAATATTCCCACTACGAAATACATTATTTCTGACATTTATTCTCACCTCTATACTCTTATTATCCATATATCAGTTTAATTTGTCCAATAGTTTGGTATAATCATAGCTAAGAGAAAAGACTTAATTTAATAATAAGGAGTGTTTATATGAAAATATTATTAGGATCAGATTCAGATGTTAAAGCATATTTAGCCTTTGAAAATACAGAAGATATAAAAGAAGTAGCTATATTTAACTACTTAAAAGAAAATAAATTGTTCACTGGTAAACTTGGTGAAACTTATGTGGATATAGATGGAAATGGAAAGCATAAAATTTTACTTGGACTTGGTAAAGCTGAAGAGCTAAACCATGAAGTTATTAGGGAAGGATTTTTTAAACTTGGTAAAGCTTTAAATAGTTTAAAGGTTAAATCTGCAACTATAGACCTACCTAAATTTGAAGATATCTGTTCTAAAAAAGCTGTATCTAGTGTAGCTGAAGGACTTCTTCATTCTCAATATGTATTTGATAAATACAAGAGTGAAAAAGAATTTACTAAAACTTTAGAGACTTTCTATATAAATGCCTTGGACAGAGATCAAGAAAAAGCTCAACTTGCCCTTGATGAAGCTGTTAGTATAATGGAAGGAATCTACCTTACTCGTGATTTAGTAAATGAACCAGCGATAACTTTAACTCCTGTTGAACTTGCTAAAAGAGCTAAGGAAGAATTAGAACCTTTAGGTGTTAAGGTTACTATTTACGGAAAAGAAGAAATAGAAAAAATGAATATGAAGGCATTTTTATCTGTAGCAGTGGGCTCTGAAAATGAACCTCAATTCATAGTTATGGAATATTTAAATGACAAAACTAGTGATGAAAAATTAGCTCTAGTTGGAAAAGGATTAACTTATGATACAGGTGGATATTCTTTAAAACCTTCTACTAGTATGGATACAATGTTTACGGATATGGGTGGCTCTGCAACTGTTATTGGTACCTTAAAATCAGTTGCAACATCTAAATTAAATAAAAATGTAGTTGGTATAGTTGCAGCATGTGAAAACTCAATCAATGGAAAAGCTTATAAACCTGGAGATATAATTGGTTCTATGGCTGGAAAAACTATAGAAGTTAAAAATACTGATGCTGAAGGTAGACTTACACTTGCAGATGCTTTATGGTATGCAGCTACTGAAGTTAAAGCTAGTAAGATAATAGATTTAGCTACTTTAACAGGTGCTTGTGTAGTTGCCCTATCTGATGTAGCTACTGCTGGAGTTACAAATAATGAAGATCTTATGAGAGAAATCATCAAGGCATCTAAACGTGCTGGTGAAAATGTTTGGCATATGCCTCACTTTAAAGAATATGATAAACGTGTACTAAGCGATAGAGCAGACCTTATCAATACTTCCAAAGGCCCTATGGGTGCTGGAACTATAACTGCTGGACTATTTCTTGGCCACTTTGTAAAAGATATACCTTGGGTTCATTTAGATATAGCTGGAACAGCTTATATAGATACTCCAAGAACTTATTTACCAAAGGGAGCAACTGGTATAGCTGTTTCTACACTTTATAATTATATAAAATGTAACTAAAAAACAACCCCGTCAGTTAAACTGATGGGGTTGTTTTATTCATTGGAAATATATCCTAAATCTCTACTTATATTTTTTACCATCTTCAAAATTTCTTCTTTTAAAGTTTCAATTCCCTTATTTTCTATCCTATTAGATGGCCCTGATATACTTATGGCACCAATTACCTTATTGGTATGATCAAATATAGGCGCACCTATACATACAACACCTATTTCATTTTCTTCATTATCTAAGGCATATCCTAGCTCCTTAACCTTTGCAAGTTCCCTTAAAAAATTATTATAATCTATTATTGTATTTTCCGTATATTTTAATATATTGCTCTCATCCCAAACTGACTTTATGACCTCATCAGTTTCATATGCCAACATAGATTTTCCAACCGAAGTACAGTATACTGGTGATCTTCTTCCTACCTTAGAACTCATATTTATAGTATTATCTGCCTCAACCTTATCTATATAAACAACATCTGCACCATCTCTTATTACTAAATGTACAGTTTCCTTCACTTTTGTAGACAAAATTTCTATGCTTGGTTTAGCTACCTTTACTATATCCAAATTTTCTATTTTTCTTTTTCCAAGATTATACAGCTTAAAAGTTATTAAATAATTTTTACTGACTCCATCTTGTTCCACATAGCCATTATCTATTAGAGTTTTTAATATCCTATGAACTGTACTCTTATGTAAACTTGATTTTTCCGATATGTCTGTTATTCCCAAACCATTACTATAATCAGATATTATTTCCATTATATTCAAAGCTCTATCAACTGATTGTACACTTGACAATTTATATCACTCCAATCGAACATATAATATTAATATATTATATCATTAATTCATGTATTAATATTAAAAAACTCAAAAGACTGTTATTAACAGTCTTTTTTCAGATTAAATTTCATTTACTGGATAACTAACCTTACCTTCTTTTATAAACTTAATAACCTGTTGGGCAACCTTAGCCTTCAGCTCTCTTGCTGCTTCTTCCGAATACCAAGCCATATGTGGTGTTACTATTAAATTCTCATGCCTGAAAATCTTAGAATTTGCATCCATTGGTTCTTTTTCCATACAGTCTAAAGCTGCACCGGCTATTAAACCTTCATCTAAGGCTCTATCTAAATCTCCTTCATTTATAATTCCACCTCTAGCAACATTTACAATATAAGCACTATCTCTCATTGCCTTAAAAGTCTCATAATCAAATAAGTTTTCTGACCCATCCAAAGGACAATGTATGGAAATTATATCTGATTCACTAACCAGTTTATTAAAATCTACCTTAGTTATATAATCAGTTCCATCTTCAGAATTTGGTTGATAATATATGTCATATCCTATAACATTGTATCCCAATCCATGTACCTTCTTAGCAAAATTTCTTCCTATTCTTCCAAGTCCAACAACACCAACAGTCATTGAGCTATTTCTGTGTATAGGAATAGCCTTACGGTAATCCCATACCATATTTTTTGTATATTGGTTCATAGTAACAATTTTTCTGCTTAGTGCCATGATTAACCCTATGGCATGATCTGCCACTTCATTCATTCCATAATCTGGTACATTACATATTTGAATTCCTAGTTTAGTTGCAGCCTCCACATCTATATTATCAACACCTACACCATACCTTACAACTAACTTTAATGCTTTTAGTTCTCTCATAACACGCTCACTTATTGGTGCATATTGGTTTATTAAAATATTAGCATCCATACATTGCTCTATTAAATCTTCTTCAGTTTTACACTGACTTAAACTATACTCAACTCCATCTTTACTTAATATTTCCTCTTCTATTTCTATATTTTCATGATCACAATCTGTTATTATAACTTTCATATTGCCCCCTATTTTACTAAGTATCCTCCATCAACTGGTATTACAGCACCATTTAAATAATTTGACGCATCTGACGCCAAAAATACTGCTATACCTTTCATATCTTCAGGTGTACCCCATCGTTCTTGAGGTATTCTACCCAAAATTTCTTTATATCTAGGATTTTCATGATCTAACAGGGCTGTATTCATCTCTGTTGCCATATAGCCTGGAGCTATACAGTTTATATTTATTCCATATTTAGCTAAATCATTTACCATGGTTTTAGAAAACTGAGTCACTCCACCCTTACTTGCAGCATAGGCTGGAACTGTTTGTCCTCCAAAAAATGCTAACATAGAAGATATATTTATTATTTTCCCATGACCATTTTTCTTCATAACTCTAGCCGAATATTGGCTTAATAGAAATGGAGCTGTCAAATTAATATCTATAACTTCCTGCCAATCCTCTATTGGAAAAACTTCACTAGAATGTCTTTTTTGTATTCCAGCCGCATTTATTATTATATCTAAAGTTCCACCAAGTAAATCTATTGACTCATTAAACTTATTCTCCAAACCTTCTATATCTCCAAGGTTTACTACTAGTCCTTCACATTTATATCCAGACTCCCTAAACTCTTTTGCCACCTCATATACCTTATCTGAAGTACCATATATAACCACTTCTGCTCCAGCTTCCATAAGTCCTTCTGCCATCCCATGTCCCAAACCTCTAGTTCCACCTGTTACTATCGCTTTTTTTCCCTCTAAATTAAATAATTTCATTCCCTACCTCCTATCTTTCTATTTATCATATGCAGGATCTATGATAGCTAAATCATATCTCCTTCTATCTGTTTCAAATGCTGCCAATACCCAAAAGTAAGCATTTCGTGTCATAGGTGTGGCTACAGTCGGATGATATCCGCATGGTGCCTGAACCATACTTCCTGAGCTAACTTTATGTATAACCGCATCTTCTATTTTTCCACTTTCAAAATAACTTATATGGAAGCCAAAATCTGGTTTAGGCATATCAAAATAACAATATACCTCTTCTAAATCTTTTTCATGTTGATGTGGCGGCCAACTTGTCCATGCCCCAACGGCTCCCCATGTAAGCCCAGCAATTATTCTAGATGCTCTATCTGTTGGTGCCAAGGTAAACATGACCTCTCTAGCCCCAGCTCCCTCACCATGTATCTGATGTATATCACCTATTGGCAAGGTCTTATCAAATTTTCTATAGGATATTTCTCCTAAGTTTTCACATTTAGCCCCTGCTATATAGAATATACAATTTTCTAAAGGCTGAATATCTACCAAGTTATTTGATGGAATATAAAAAGAATCAAACTGATTCATTTCTATATCTAACTTCTCATTGTTTACTAATTTTGCCTTCCCCTCTATTAATACAGGGTGCATCTCCAAATTTCCAGACTCCAGCCTATATACTTCCCCTTGTTTTAAATTTAATCTATATATTTGTACTTCTTCACAATCTGAATTCTCTGGTGTTATAACCTTGTGAAATCCCCAGTCTATTGGGGATTCTTTCTTCCAATTCTTCAAGTCATATATTTTTTTCATTGTTACCTCCTATTTGTTAAAGTAAAAATGTACTGATTGCAGGTATTAGTACTACTGCTGCAAAAACTAACAAGTATCCTATGAAAAATGGTTTTTGTCCTCTGATTATCTCTCCCATTTTCAACTTAGAAACACTGGCAGCTGAAAATATATTCACGGCTACTGGTGGTGTCATTGTTCCAACAACATTAGAAATGCAAACTATCATACCAAAATGTATTACATTTATACCTAGGCTATTTGCTATAGGCCATAGAACAGGAACCATTAGTACTGCTGTTGCTATTCCTTCCAAGAAAGTTCCGAAGATTAATAAAACAATGGCAACTATGATACAAAATGCTAGAGATGACAAGTTCATTCCTATTATCATATCAACTAGTTCTTTAGATATTCCTGAGAAAGAAAATAACCAAGAAAAAGCTGTAGATGTAGCTATTATAAATAAAATCATTGATGAACTTTTTGCTGAGTCTATTATTATTGGAACTAAATCCTTTACTTTAATTTCTTTATATATAAACATACCTGCTATAAATGCCCAAACCACGGCAACAGCTGCCGACTCTGTAGGTGTAAGTATTCCTGAATATATACCACCTAATATGATTATTGGTAACATCAATGCAGGAATAGCTTTAAAGAAAGAATTTATTAATTCTTTGAAACTGACTTTCTCGCTAGATTTTGGCCATTTTTCCTTATTTGCATAAATTAAAACTATGGTCATAAGTAGAATCATTATTACTATTCCTATAAACATTCCCGATTTAAACATATCACCAACTGATGCTCCTGTTAAAGTTGCATACACAACCATTATTATGCTCGGCGGAATAATTGGTCCAAGCCCACCAGAAACCACCAATAAACCTGCTGTCCTATCAGCTGGATATCCTATCTTAACCATATCATCATATAGCATAGAACCTATGGCTATTACTGTAGCAGGTGCTGATCCTGATAGGGCTGCAAAAAATGCAGATGCCAATACCAAGGCCAAGGACATGCCTCCCCTGACACCACCTACTATGGAATTTGCTAGTTTTACTAATCTTCTAGATATACCTCCCTTGGTCATCAAATTACCAGCCAATACAAAAAATGCTATAGCCATTATCGAAGTGGATTCTAATCCACCAAATATTCTCTGTGCTATAACAGATACTGATATTGATATATCAGGGCTTAAAAGTATTGTAATAGCAGTAGATGCTCCAAGCCCCAAGGCTATTGGAACCCCTAATATTAAAAATATTATGAAAGAGGCAAATAATATTATTCCAGTCATTACGCATTACCTCCCAGTTCATTAGATTCTTTCATATTAAAATTTTTCAACATATTGATAAGTATTATTCCCTGTACTAATACAATTATTCCAAAGCCAATTGGCAGTGCCGCATAAGGTATATACATTGGAATCTTTAAAGCTGCCGATGTTTGTCTATTTATTATTTGTCCTTTTACCATATCTAAAGAAGTTATAAAAATCATACTAGAAAATCCAACTACTATGATTTTTGCTATAATTTGTACTATCTTTTTAGATTTACCTTCAAGTCTGTCTGTCAATGCAGTAACCGATATTTGAGTTCCATCCCTCAAACCTATCTCAGTTCCTATTAGAACCATATATATCATGCTGTAAGTAGCTAGTTCATCAAACCATCCTATGGGCAGCTTAGTTATATTCCTATTAACCACTTGAGCAAAAGATGCTACAATCATTATTATAAAAGCCATTACCATAATTCCATTTTCTATTTTTTGGAATATTGATACTTTTTTCTCCACAATAGCCCTCCTTTTCTATATAAAATATAGCGGATAATCCGCTATATTTTATAACTATTTTTATTTAGCTTTTTCTACAGCTGCTTCCCATTTTGGATCAAACTGTATTTTTTTCTTGCTTCCCCATTTTTCATACAAAGCTTTAAGTTCAGCCTTATCTATATCGTGAAATTTAACTCCTAATTTTTTTAACTCTACTTCTGCTTCTTCATTAGCTTCTACTAAATATTCTCTCTGTGCTTCATATCCTTTTTTCATACCTTCTAGGAAAGGCTCTTTTAAATCTTCTGGTATTTTATTCCAAGCATTATCTGACATAGCTATTAGTATGTAAACAAAAGCATGGTCGGCATAAGTTATATTATCAGTCACTTCATAAAATCCATTTGCTAAACAATTAGATACTGCATTTTCAACTGCATCAATAGTTCCCTGTTGTAAAGCTGTAAACTGCTCACCTGCTGCCATTGCTGTTGGTATTGCTCCAAATGATTCAAAGGCTCCCATATGATACTCATTTTGCATTGTCCTTATTTTAACACCCCTGAAATCTTCTACTTTTTCTATAGGTTTTTTTGAAAACACATTTCTAAAGCCTGATTCCATATATCCTACTACATTTAAACCTAATCCTTTTGCCTTTTCTTCTATTAAATCTCCAAGTTCACCATCCACTGCTGCATGAGCTTGGTCTGCATTTTCCCAAAGATAAGCCTGATCTAGTATAGCCATCTCTGGTATCCAATTGGTAAATACAGAATTTGCTGCAGTAGCTATATCTATATTTCCTGACATTGCTAACTCAACTGTATCCCTCTCACCACCAAGTGATCCTCCCGGAACAACTTCTATCTCAATCTTTCCATCTGTAGATAGCTTTACTTCTTCTGCTATTTTCATAGCTCCCTTATAGTAATTACTATTTTCATTATCAATCATAGCCATTTTAAACTTAATAACTCCATCTTCTGAGCTATCTCCACTGGACGCTTTATTGCCACATCCTGATAACAATGTTAAAAACATAGTCACTAACAGCAATAAACTTATCCTTCTTTTAAAATTTTTCATTCCCATCTCTCCTCTTTTTTAGTTTCATTTGTCAAACCTTAGTTTCATTATAAGAAATAATTATACACTTTGCAATAACTTTGTCTTTTAATTTGAAATTTTCTGAAATTTAGATTTTAATATATGCTCCCTCTATTGCAGATGTTACAAGTTTTTTATAAATTCTCAATACACCTTTACTCTTGTCTTCAATTTTTTTACTATTTCTGCTTAACCTTTCAACAATTATTTCTTCCATCTCTCGACTATTCTTTAACTCACCCTCTATTCCTATTAAATTAAGTCCCCTTTTTTCTATATCTATTTCTATTAAATCCCCATCTTCTATGATACCTATGGCTCCTCCATCTATTGCTTCTGGAGAAACATGACCTATGGCTGGTCCTCTAGTGGCTCCTGAAAATCTTCCATCTGTAATTAAAGCCACTGTATCTATTAATTTTTCATCTGATGCAATTGCCTCTGTTGTATAAAACATTTCTGGCATACCTGCTGCTTTTGGCCCTTCATATCTTATTATAACTGCATCTCCTGGAACTATTACACCATCTAAAACAGCTGCTAGAGCATCCTCCTCGCTATTGAAAGTAACTGCTTTTAATATTACCTTTTTCATTTTTTCATCTATGGCTGAATGTTTTACCACAGCACCTTGAGTTGCGATATTTCCTTTTAATACTGCAACTGATCCTTTCTCAGATATTGGCCTGTCCAAGCTCTTAAGTATATTTCTATTTATACTTGATTCGCTCCTATTCTTTTCATAATCAATAATATTTTCACCCAAGGTTTTTCCAGTAACTGTAAAACAATCTAGGTTTAAATAGTCCCTTAAACTATAAATTATTTCCTGCACTCCACCAGCACTATTAAGTAAACTACATGGATATTCTCCACTAGGCCTTATATTTGTTATATATGGAATTTTTCTATGTATTCTATCAAAGAGTTCTACATCAATTTTTATACCTAATTCATTTGCTATAGCAGGTAAATGTAACATTGTATTTGTAGATCCAGCTATTGCTGCATGAACCATTATTGCATTTTCAAAAGCCCTACTAGTTAGAATCCTAGATGGTCTAATATCTTTATCTACTAGCTGTAATATTTGCCTACCAGCATCCTGACTAATCTTTTCTATGTCTTGTGAATTAGCCCTTACCAAGGCACTTCCTGGTAAAGCGATTCCCAATGCCTCCGCCATGACCTGCATAGTTGAAGCAGTTCCCATAAAGGAGCAGGCACCACAGCTGGGGCAAGCATTCTTTTTATAAAACTCTAATTTTTCTTTACTAATTTCTCCCCTTTCATATTTTGCACTATACATTCCAATCTGTTCCAAGGTTAACATATCTGGTCCATGATCCATTACTCCTCCTGGCAAAAAAATTGAAGGTATATCCATTCTTGCCAATGCCTTTAATTGAGCTGGTATAGACTTATCACAACTTGATAAAAACACTGCACCATCAAATGGTGTTGCACTCATATGAATTTCTATCATATCTGCAATTATCTCCCTAGATACCAAAGAATAGTTCATTCCATCGTGTCCCTGAGCCTGTCCATCACATATATCAGTAACATTATATTTAGCACCCTTGCCTCCACTTTCCCCTACTGACTTAATTACCTCATTTGACATTTTATCTAGGTGGATACTACCTGGATGACTATCTCCATAAGTACTTTCAACTATTATTTGCGGAATACTCAACTCATCAAATGTCCAACCTGATCCAATTCTCAAAGAATCCATTTCTGGAGCCTTATCTCTTATTTCTTGACTTCTTAACATATTATCACCTCTATTTCAAAATTTAGTTTTATTATACGAAATCATTTTTCATTTTACAATGTATTTTCCTATTTTTCATTTTATTAAGACTATTCTTGCTTTTTATTTTTTTATTTATATAATTAAATTATAAGTTTCATTTTACAGGATTATGTTTCACATTTTGAAAAAGGAGGATTTTATGAAAAAATTATCAGTTTTAAATGCTATTAAAGAAACTGGAATTATAGCTGTCATTAGAGCAAATAACAGCTTAGAAGCCAAAAGCATTTCGCTTGCCTGCATGAATGGTGGAATTAACTGCGTTGAAATTACTTTTACA
The DNA here is from genome assembly GCA_946402705.1 of uncultured Tissierellia bacterium. GTDB lineage: Bacteria > Bacillota > Clostridia > Tissierellales > Tissierellaceae > CAMIXG01. The sequence goes on from CAMIXG010000006.1 coordinate 52,554, forward strand.
GTTCCAGGAGCAGATGAGGTTATTAAATCTTTAAAAGAAGATTTTAAGGATTCTCTCTATGTTGGTGCTGGTACTGTTCTAGATAGCGAAACAGCTCGTATCGCCATTTTAGCTGGCGCTCAATACATAGTTAGCCCTGGCTTTAATCTTGATACAGCTAAATTATGCAATCGATATCAAATTCCTTATCTTCCAGGCTGTTTCACCATTACTGAAATGATTCAAGCTATGGAAGCAGGTGCAGACATAATCAAGTTATTCCCTGGTAGTGCTTTTGGCCCAAGTATTGTAAAGGCATTTAAAGGACCTCTACCACAACTAAATATCATGCCTACTGGTGGTGTGGACATTGACAATGTTCAAGAGTGGTTTAAAAATGGAGTTATTGCTGTTGGAGTTGGTGGTGGACTTACTAAGGGTAATTCTGAAGAAATTACTGCTAAATCTAAAGAATTTATTGAAAAAATTAAATCAGTTTAATTCTATATTTGGAGGGATATTATGAAAAAAGTTGTTACATTAGGTGAAATTATGTTAAGACTAATTCCACCTAGATTTGAAAGGTTTGTACAAGCCAAATCATTTGATGTTATTTATGGTGGAGGAGAGGCTAATGTTGCAGTTTCTTTAGCAAACTATGGTCTAGATTCCTATTATGTTACTAAACTACCTGAAAATGAAATCGGTCAAGCTGCTATAAATGAACTCAGAAAATATGGGGTTAATACCGATTATATCTCTCGTGGTGGTGAGAGAATTGGTATATATTTTTCTGAAACTGGTGCTTCAATGAGGCCTTCTAAGGTTGTATATGATAGAGCCCATTCATCGATTTCAGATGCTGAGATTGATGACTTTGATTTTGATGCTATATTTAAAGATGCCAACTGGTTTCATTTTTCTGGTATAACTCCAGCTCTTGGTACAAAAGCAGCTCTTCTTACTGAAGCAGCATTACAATCAGCTAAAAAACATGGAGTTACTGTATCAGTTGATTTAAATTATAGGAAAAATTTATGGACTCCTGAAGAAGCTCAAAAAACCATGACAAAACTTATGCAATATGTTGATGTATGTATTGGAAATGAAGAAGATGCCCATCTAACTTTAGGCTTCAAACCTGGTAGCACAAATGTTACTTCTGGCGACTTAGAATTAGCAGGTTATGAGCATATATTTAAAGATATGATGGACAAATTTGGCTTCAAATATGTAATAAGTTCACTAAGAAAATCTTATTCTGCCTCAGACAATGGATGGTCTGCTTGTGGATATGATGGCAATAACTTCTACCATACTAAAGATTATGATATTAGAATAGTTGATAGGGTTGGTGGTGGAGATTCATTTGCATCTGGTGTTATCTATGGTCTTCTTAATGATAAAACTTTTGAAGATTCTTTAGAATTTGGTGTTGCTGCCTCTGCTCTAAAACATACAATCCATGGTGATTTTAATATGGTTACAGTAAAAGAAGTTGATACATTAGTTGCTGGTGACTCTTCTGGAAGAGTTCAGCGATAAACTTTGCTTCTCATAAAATAGCAGTTTTCCCAGCTGCTCATTTTTTTAATAACATAAATAAAACAAGGCACATCATTTTGAAGTGCCTTGTTTTATTTATATTAAATTTCACCATATAATCACTGGTGTGTGTTTTCATATATCTCATTAATTTCATCTATATATTTTCTCTCTACTTCTATTTCCACTTGATAGGGATAAGATTTTGCAAGCTTATTAAAGGCACTTAATTCCTCTGCTGCCTTATCAAAATCATCTTCTATAAGAAGATACACTCCATACATCAGCCTTTTTCTTTGTATATAATATTTTCCTGTGAGTTTAATATACTTTTTCACATCTTTTGTCATAAGTTTTTTAACTGCATATTTATTCATATCTAAAACTTCCAAAAACATTAAATCACATATTAATTCCTTTTTATATAAATCGATTAAGTCTTCTCTAACTAATAACTTTTCTATTTCTTCTCTCACAAGGCTATATTCTCCCCTGTTCATGTTGTAATTTACATTAGCTATTATTACACCATCCTTAAGGGCACTATTTTTATCAGCTTCTTTATACTCAAATAAAAATCTATCCATATCAGCCATACTTATGCCCTCAGTTAAATTTTTATTTATTTTAAGAGACTTCCAAAAATACAATCTGGTAGATTCATCTCTTAGTAAAACTTGATTTTTACCATCATTATTTATAGTCTTTGTAAAAGGTATTAAATTTAAAAGACCCATAAATAGATTTAAAATACCAAAAAGATATATAGCTATGCCAAATCTGGCTCCACCTAGAATTATATAAACTATGGATATTATAAATACCAAGATATTCATAATACCTCCACCTAAATTATATAATTTATAACTAAAATTATTCTCCGCATCTAAGTCTGGTGGATCTAGTAAACATTGTCCTCCAGTTCCTAAGATATTATAAACTCTAATTTTATAGTTTCCATTTGCTTTTATTAGTATAAACCTTCCAATCCTAAAAGATATAAATTTATAGCCTGTTAAAAGTCCAAATACCAAGTGGCCTCCCTCATGTATAACAATAGATAAAAATGCACCTAAATAGACTCCTATAAAAATTATAGCCATTCCCAATATTCCAGAATATCTACTAGTAGGAACTACTATATCTGTACTAGAGATTACATACCCTGAGATAAAACCTATGGCAAATAAGGCTATAAGTCCTAATCCTACATTTTTTATAACTTTAAATATCTTCTTCAACTCCATCTCTCCCATTTAATCTCTCTATTAAAAAACTTGCTACAAGTGAAGTTATAGGTATTGTTAGTATAAGCCCTATACTTCCTGATACTGATCTGACTATCTCTGTAGCCACCTTATCTAAGTTTATAACTTCCATCATAGTTCCACCATAGGCTAAGAATAATAAGAGCATGGGAATTGAAGAGCCTGTATAGGCAAGTATCAATGTATTTACCATGGTTCCCATTATATCCTTTCCAACATTCATACCTGATTTGAATAACTCCTTCATAGTCAAACTATTATTTGCACTATATATTTCATCTATTGAAGAGGCTATGGACATACCCACATCCATAACTGCTCCTAAGGTTCCAAGGATTATCCCTGAAAATAGAAGATGCTGAAGATTAAACTTTATACCTTGCGGAATATATAGGAGCATGGTTACATCTTCTGCACTAAGCCCAGTTAGCTTTGTAGACTTTCCTACAAAAAAAGCTATTAACCCTGCTATTACAACCCCTGATGATGTCCCAACTATGGCTGCCAAACTTTTATTAGTAAAACCAGTTATTATAAGTATGGTCATTATTGTAACTCCAACTGAAACTATTATAGACAATAAAATTGGACTATGTCCCTTTAACATACCAGGAAGCAGTATATAGACAACTGCCATTATTGTCAGCCCCAAAGATACTATGGCCCTAATCCCTTGCCTTCCTCCAATTAAAACTACCAGAGCAACAAATAAAAATACTAACACCTTAATACTATCTATTCTGTAGTAATCTGATATATATACTTCCTCTAGACCTGTTACCTTGCTAGTTTCTATTATAACAGCTACACTATCTCCAACTCTTACATTTATATTGTAGGCTGTATTATCTCCAAGTGTATTTTTTACTATGTACTCCTTACCTTTTTTTACACCTGATAAAATCTTTATTTTTACTTCTTGTGTATAATCATAAAAGTCATCATCTGCCTTTTGTGGTTCTTTTACCTCCAAAACTTTGGCTTTTTCTGTCTTATATATTATATTATCCTCTGCCCTAACTATATTTGGAACTAATATTAAAATTCCAAGTATTATTAACATTATTTTCTTCATTTCTTCACCTCACAATTTTATATTATACTATAACTTAAAGTTTTTCTTAATTAATTATTAATTATTCATTAGTTATGATAAAACTGTATTTAGGATAGTTTTAATTGGGTATTTGTTAGAGAAGGAGGTATTCTTATGGATAATAAAAATAAAAACAAAAATCAAAAGCCATTAATGTTTTACTATATGGCATCACTAATTGTACTTATAATTTTGAACTTCACCCTATTTCCACTACTGACAAAACCCACAGTAGAAGAAGTTAGCTATAGTGCTTTTATTAAGTACCTAGATGAAGGAAAAATTACTAGAGCTGAAATAACAGATACACAGATCTACTTTACCTTAAAGGATGGTAAAGAGGAAACTCAGACAGAAGAAAAAGATGAAACACTTGATATACTTTCACCAAACAATAAAAAAGAAACTGTAAAAGTTGCAAATCTTATACCAGATTTAAAGCTTACAGATAGATTAATTGAAAAAAATATCGATTTTGGAAAAGTTCAGCCAAAAGAACTTAGTCCCATTATGAAATTCGTCTTTAACTGGATACTACCAATATTCTTCTTTATATTAATCGGTCAGCTAATTAGTAAACTTCTATTTAGCAAGATAAGTGGTAAAAACTCTATGAGTTTTGGTCAAACTGATGCAAAGGTTTATGTACCTTCTGAATCTGGAATATCCTTTAATGATGTTGCAGGACAAGATGAGGCAAAAGAGGCCTTATCTGAAATAGTAGACTTCCTACATGACCCTGCAAAATATACAAAGGTTGGAGCAGTTATGCCAAAAGGAGCCCTTTTAGTTGGACCTCCCGGAACTGGTAAAACTCTTTTAGCCCGTGCAGTTGCAGGTGAAGCGAATGTACCATTTTTCTCAATAGCAGGTTCTGAATTTGTAGAAATGTTTGTTGGTAGAGGAGCCGCTAGGGTTAGGGATTTATTCAAACAAGCAAATGAAAAAGCCCCTTGTATAGTATTTATAGATGAAATAGATACTATTGGTAAAAAAAGAGGTGGCTCTGTAAACGGTAATGATGAAAGAGAACAAACTTTAAATCAGCTTTTAACAGAAATGGATGGTTTTGATGGTGGTAAGGGAGTTGTAATCCTAGCTGCTACAAATAGACCTGACTCCTTAGATGAAGCCCTACTTAGACCTGGTAGGTTTGATAGAAGAGTACCAGTTGAGCTTCCAGATTTAAAAGGTAGAGAGGCAATTTTACAAGTTCACTCTAAAAAAGTCAGCATAGCTGATGATATTGACTATAACCTAGTTGCAAGAGCTACTGCGGGTGCTTCTGGTGCTGAACTTGCCAATATTATAAATGAAGCTGCCCTAAAGGCAGTTAGGGAAGGCAGAGATATGGTGCTTCAAGCAGACCTTGAAGAGTCTGTAGAAGTTGTAATAGCAGGTTACCAAAGAAAAAATTCTGTTATATCTGATTATGAGAAAAAGGTTATTGCCTATCATGAAATAGGTCATGCCTTAGTTGCAGCCCTTCAAACAGAATCTGCACCAGTTCATAAGATAACTATAATACCTAGGACATCAGGCGCTCTAGGCTATACTATGCAAATAGCAGAGGATGAAAAAGTTTTAATGACTAGGGAAGAAGCCTTTAATAAAATAACTACCTTTACAGGTGGTCGTGCAGCTGAAGAGTTAATCTTTAAAACTCCAACATCTGGAGCTTCTAATGATATAGAACAAGCTACTAAGTTAGCCAAGGCCATGGTTACTAGATATGGTATGAGTCCAGAATTTGGTATGGTGGCACTTGAAAATGTTAGCAACCAATATCTAGGTGGCGATAGTGCCCTAGCATGTTCTCCTGAAACTTCTACTAAGATAGATATAGAAGTACAAAAGATTATAAATTCAGCCTATGAAAAGGCTGCTGGAATCTTGCAGGAGAATGTAAACTCCCTTCATAAGTTATCAGAGTTCTTACTAAAAGAAGAAACTATAACAGGAGAACAATTTATGGAGATTTTAAATAAGGAAAGAAATATAACGACTCCAAAAAAAGATGAAAATGATGACACACATGGAAAAGTAGAAATTATAGAAACTGATGAAGATAGTATGTAGGAGGTTTGTATGGATATATTCTTAATTTTTTTATACTTTATAATATATAGTTTCATAGGCTGGGTTTTAGAAACTATATATTGTTCAGTACTCCAGAAAAAATTTGTCTATCGTGGATTTTTATATGGCCCCATATGTCCTATATATGGATTTGGAGCCCTAATAGTACTACTCAGTCTATATCAATTCCGATCTTATCCATTATTGGTCTTTGTACTGGGAGTGCTACTAACTAGCACTCTTGAGTACATAACATCCTATGTATTAGAGCTTGTCTTTAATATGAAATGGTGGGATTATTCTAAGAAAAAATATAATATAGCTGGTAGAGTTTGTTTACTTAATTCCACTTTATTTGGGAGTTTGTGTCTAGTACTTGTCTACATAGTTCATCCCTATATATCCGATAATGTGGAAATATTTTCGGATATGGCAATACAAGTAACTGCTTCCATATTATTTGTTACAATACTGATAGACTTTGCCTTAACTCTAGCCAATCTCTTAAAGTTGAAATCAAGATTTGCATCTCTTGAAACTAAGCTTTCTGCTATGATTGAGAAACCTCAAAGTCTTAGAGATACTACAAAGGCCTACATGGATTCACAAAAAGAGTTTTACAGTCAGGCAATTGAATCAATCTTTGGATTTAAACCTAATTTTTCAACTAGGAGATTCTTAAACTCCTATCCAAATTTAAATTCTATTAAAAATCCAAAATCTATTCAGAAAATGAAGGAGTATTTGGAGAATAGGAAAAAATAATTTTATTGAAATCTCATAGGTTTTAAATTAAACTATATTTAAAACTTATGTATTCGGAGGATTTTATGAATGATCATGATAAGGATATCAAGGTTGGATTTGTTGGAATGCGTGCTATAAAAACAGTACTCTCTGTTTTTATATGTTTTATAATCTCTTATTTTAGAGATGCATCTCCTTTTTATTCTGCCATAGCAGCAGTAGTATCCATGAAAGAAGACCATGAAACCGGTCTAACAGAAGGGAAAACCAGATTAAAAGGCACAATAATTGGTGGTATCTATGGACTTATTTGCTTACTATTCATAGATTATGTGGATTTTATTAATACTAATATATATTTAGAATTTCTGGTTTTTAGTTTATTCTTGATACCTATTATATATAGTAACTTAAAAATTAAATCTTCAGGGTCAGTATCACTTAGTTGTATAGTATTTCTAAGTATAGTGGTATCAGATAAGGCAGTATCACCCTACATAAGAGTTTATGAAAGAACCTTAGAAACTTTTATTGGTGTAATCGTTTCAGTTTTAATAAATATAATCCTATAGAAGCTAAATAGTTTAAACTATTTAGCTTCTTTTTATTTAAAATAATTTTCCCTATTTTCCAATATTTGTAGCAAAACTTTCCATTTATTGCTAAAATAGTATATAGAATATTTTAAGGAGGAGTTTTATGAAAAAAATAGTATCATCATTGGTTTTAATCAGCTTTTTGTCTATTAGTATAAAATCCTTTGCCTATCCCATGGACATTAATAATCATTGGGCAAAAAATCAGATTTTAGAATTAACTAATGAAAATATTATGCGCTATAGTTCAAATAAATTTAGACCTGAGGACTACATAACCAGAGCAGAACTTACAAATGCTATAAATAATACATTTGGTTTTACAGAAACTGCCAATATCAATTTTAAGGATGTATCAAATAAATCCTGGTACTATAATGACATAAAAAAAGCTATTAAGGCCAATTATATAGAAGGTTACCAAGATGGAACAATGAGACCTAATAATACAGTTTCAAGAGAAGAAGCTGCTAAATTTATTGCACTGGCATGTGATCTTGACCATGACCTACCTAGCTCTCTTAGCAAGTTTAAGGATTCTAGGGACATATCAAACTGGGCAATAGTTTATGTAAGTCTCTTAAATGAAGCTGGATATATGAGTGGCCATGATGATGGAACTTTTAAACCAAAACAGCCTATGCGCCGTGGTGAAATAGCAGCTATTTTGTCTAAAATTAGATTAGATACTCAAGATAAAATCTACCATGACATCTATGATTTTGGTGGAGATAATGTTTATACAGTTCAAACTGGATACTTTTCAAACTATAATACAGCCTTGGAAATGACTAATTACTTAATCCTAAATGGTTTTGAAGATAGCTATATCAATAATAGTAAAATTCCTAATATGTATGCTGTTTTAGTATGCCCAAGTATCTTAAACTTAAAGGATGCCCAGGCTTTACAAAGTGATTTGAAAGAACTAGGTCTTGATTCCTTTGTAACTAAGGACTTTAGTCTATCAACAAATATTTGTACACCTAATAAGGAGAAAACTTCTACAAAGCCTATAAATAATAGTGAAAACTTCTCTGTTCAAGTTGGGATATTTTCAACACTCTCTTCTGCAAAACAGATAAAGACTGCCCTACAATCAAAAGGTTTTACTAATACATATATTTTAAAGTTTAACCATGATAAAAACTACTATGTTATGGCAAAATCAAATATAAGTAAAGCTGAGGGGAATAAGCTAAAAAAATCCCTTGAAAATGCAGGCTATGAAGGTTTTGTAACCAACAAAACTCTAAGTAATATAACTATATATTAAAAAAGCTGATAACCTAGGTTATCAGCTTTTATTATCTTCATAATTATCAATAGCTTCATTCAAAGTCTTAACTCCTAAAACTGAACAATGTAATTTGTTAGTAGGTAGCCCTCCTAGAGCATCTGTTAAGTCTTTCTCTGTGATTTTTCTAGCCTCTTCTATACTAAGTCCCTTTACCATCTCTGTTAACATACTGCTTGTAGCTATCGCTGCTGTACATCCAAAGACTAGAAATTTTACATCTTCTATTACCCCATCTTCTATTTTTAAATACAAGGTAAGGGAATCTCCACACTTTATATCTCCATAGACCGCATAACCTGATGGTTCTTTCATGCTTCCTATATTTCTAGGTGCCATAAAATGATCAATCACTGTCATTGTATATTGAGAATCCACAAAATCACTTCCTATTATAATTAATTATCTTTCTAAACTTTTTTCTAACTCACCCATTGTTTCAACCATTTTCACAAGAGTTGATGAAGATGACTTACTTTTTTGAACATAATTATCTACTTCTATAGTTATTTGAGTCAATGATTCCGCATCATTAGTTGACTCTTCCATTGCATTATATATCTCTGATGTTGCTTGTTCTATACCCTTCATATCATTTGTCGTTCTATTAAGTCTTGATATAGTATCATTTAACATAGATACATTTCTCTTGATACCAGCTAGTACATCATCTATTTTTAAACTCATTTGCTCAGTTGATTCTATAGTACTATCCATACTGATTTTTCCATTTTCTGCTGCTTCCTGTATCTCAACTACAAATTGATTCATTCCCATTAGGTTTTTCTTAGTATCATCTGCTAGATTTCTGATTTCATTGGCAACAACTGCAAATCCTTTTCCTTGCTCGCCCGCTCTAGCTGCTTCTATTGAAGCATTTAGAGCTAATAGATTTGTTTGTTCTGCTATCTTACCTACTCCATCAACTATAATATTAATCTCTCTAGCTAGTTTTATAAGAGTATCAATTTGATTTTTCATATTATTTGCTTCTTGTATTACAAGTCCTCTAAGTTCAGCTACCTCTATTAATCCTTCTAACCCTTCATTATTACTACTTAATAGGTCTGTAGATTCTTCCGATATTTCATATAAGGTATTTGAAGAAGTGTGAACTGTCTCCTTCACATTTATCATACTTGCATTTGTTTCTTCTATAACTGCCAGGTTTGATTGTCCTAAATTGCTAAGTTCAGATGAAAAATCAGACATATTATTTGTCATCATTTCCCAGTCTTTGTTGAATTCTAAGATTTCTTCATTTAAGTCTTTAAGTCTTTGATATGGAGCCTTAACTTGTTCCACTTTGCCTAGATATTCTTTTATAGTAAGTGCTATCTCTGTATATTCCATATCATCTGTATCTAGTATCTCTACTTCTTCACCCTTTAATATTCTATAAAGGCTACTTATTTTCATATCTTCACTGTCTTTGCTTTTCTTAAATCCAAACATAATATCCTCCTAAACTAATTTAGAGATTAATATAAATATATATACTTTTCTTCTCTATCCATGATTTTTGACTCTACCTTTATTCTACCATCTTTTAATTTAAATATATTTGCATCTCTTAGTATTGTGTATTTAAACCCAGATAAACATCCCTCATTTATATCCCATATATAATTTCTCGCAATTATAGTTTGTTTTATAAGGACATCAAAATCTAGACTTTGACTATAGCTAATATCAAAATCTTTTCCTTCCTCAAAAATATCATGTATTTTATATGGTGAAATTAATTTTTCACAATTTGTATTTAAATTAAATTTTTCTACATTGTTTAACAATGTACTTGTACCCAAAAAATATATCTGCCCTGCATATTTAATATATATTTGTGTTGGTTGTTTTATTTTACATATACCGTGATTAGAATTATCCAAGTTCATCCTCCTAAAGTATATATTTTAGCTCTTTTCAAATAATCATAGCCTTAGAATAACCAATAAAATTATGTAGCACAAAATCATATATTAACTCTATTATATTCTCTTATTTAATAATATATTAAATTCTACTTTATTACAAATATCTTGTTAAAAAAAGTGGATTATATCCACTTTAAAAGATATAATCCACTTACTATTTACTCAAATTCATAGCCTCTTGTCTAAGCTGTTTATACTTATCATCCTCAAGGTCTAACTCTATATTATGTGGTGTTGCCCTTCCTTGTTCATCAACATTTACAAAGCTTATAAATCCACTCACTATCTCATCTTCTCCAACACACATCTTTACATTAGCTATCAAACTAGTCCTTCCAGTATAAACTATAATACTTGAAAACCATACTGTTTCTCCTACTTTTACAGGTTTTTTGAAGTTCATCCCATGTACCTTTACACATACAATATTTTCAGCTGGTAAATATGTGGCTGCTGCCATAAGCCTGTTTCTACAAACCATTCAGATGTTCGACCTGCAAATAGTGTCCCATGATGATTTAAATCCTCACTCTTTACAAAACGATTAGTTACAATTAAATTTTTATCCATATTTCCTCCTTAAATAAACTTCATTATGACTAGCATTATACTCCTTTAGTTTATTTAATCAAGCTATCTACCTAATTTTGATGTCTTTCCATCTACCCATTTTGTATCTAACTGTTATACCAATCCATCTAACAGTCTGGTCACACATCATTGCTATCCAAGCTCCAAGCAAACCCAGTCCAAAATGGTTTATTAAGATATAAGCGACAATTATTCTAACTGCAACAACTCCAAACAAAGTTATTATAAGTGTGGATACTGTATCTCCTGCTCCTCTAAGCCCACCTGCTAAGGCAAAGGTTGATGCCTGAAATGGCTGTATTATTGCCACTATCCTCATAACCTCTATGGACTCTTTTATTATCTGGGTATCTTTTGTGTAAAAACCAGTTATTACTGGTCCAAAAAAATAAAATATAAAACCATATACAAGGGCTGCTCCCATGGCAAGTTTATTTATTTCCTTTACATAAAGCTCTGCCTTATCTATCCGATTTTCTCCAAGAGATCTTCCTACCAAGGTTGAGGCTGCTATACCAAAGGCTTGTCCTGGCGCAAATGATAAACTTAGTATATTAGATACTATCTGGTGGGTTGCATAAACTGTTGTTCCTAAACCAGATACTATTTTTATAAAAAATATGACCCCTATTCTAAAGCCTGCCTGTTCTATGGCTGCTGGTACTCCAATTTTTGTTAGATTATACATTATGTTCTTGTCAAAATTAAATCTTTTCCCAAAATTTAATTTTACTATATGCTTATCATTTAATAAAAGTTTAACTAGGACAATACTTGCCAAAACATGGGATATCGTTGTGGCAATCCCAGCTCCAGTTACCCCATAACTCTTAAAACCCAACTTCCCAAATATTAGTATGTAGTTTAGAATTACATTTACTATATTTACAGAAGTATTGATTATCATTGGTGTCTTAGTATCTCCTGCCCCTCTCATAGAAGCAAAAATAGCTAGATTAAAACCCTGAAATAGAAATCCAAAAGTTATGACCTTAAAGTACTTAAGTCCAACAGTTATTGTATCCTTTTCTGCCCCTATAAACTTCATCATACTTTCTGGAAATACTTGGTTTATAAGTAAAAATGGAAGTATGAGAAAGAGGGCTACTAAAATTATTAAATGCCTTACAACATTTGGTATTTCGTCTCCCCTCTTGGCTCCACAATATCTAGATATAATAGCAGTCCCTCCAGCACTAAGAGCTTGAGCTATAGCTATTCCAACTAGCATAACCTGATTTGTTATACCTATTGCAGCAATGGCTGGAGTAGTAACGCTGACTAAGCCACTGTTTCCAACCATAATCATATCCACAACTCCAAATAAACTACTTATTAAGAGTTCTAAAAATACTGGTAGAGTTAGGTTTATACTTTCTTTTCTATACATCTTTCTATCTACTTCATTCAATAATCTTAAACCCCCTAATTTTAAAATAGTCTATATACTAAAAGCAAGAGGTTATTAAGCCTCCTGCTTTATCTATATTTCTCTTCTATTTTCCATAGCCTTTGACAAGGTTATTTCATCAAAAAATTCCAAGTCTCCACCTATTGGTATACCATGAGCTATCCTAGTTACTTTTATATCCAATGGTTTTATTAGCTTCGCCAAATACAAGGCTGTAGCCTCTCCCTCAACTGTAGGGTTAGTAGCTATAATAATTTCTTCTACAGAACTATCTAGCCTACTTAACAATTCTTTTACATTTATGTCATTTGGACCAATATTATCCATTGGAGATATTACCCCATTTAGAACATGATATAGCCCCTTAAAATCCTTGGACCTTTCCATGGCTATAATGTCCTTAGAATTTTCTACCACGCATATTATTGACCCATCCCTAGCCTTATTTGAACATATATAACATGGATCACTTTCAGTTAAATTACAACATACACTACAGAATTTTATTTTTTCCTTAGCTTCTAATAAGGATGCTGATAGTTTCTCAACTTCTGACTTATCCATATCTAATATATAAAAAGCCAATCTTTGTGCAGTTTTTCTTCCTATACCTGGCAATTTTGATAATTCATCTATTAAATTTGCTATTGGTAGTGCGTAAAAATCCATAATTATCTCCCTCTAAAATCCTGGTATGTTCATACCTCCAGTGATTTTCTTCATTTCTGATTCCATTTTTTCTTCTGCCTTTCTCAAAGATTCATTAACTGCTGCAAGTATTAAATCTTCTAGCATATCTATATCTTCTGGATCTACTACATCTTCACTTATTTTTATACTTATAACTTCCTTCTTACCATTGGCAACACAAGTTACTGCGCCTCCACCTACTGTAGCTTCAACTTCTGCAAGTTCTAAATCTTTTTGCATTTTTTCCATATCTTTTTGCATTTTTTGTACCTGTTTCATCATTTGATTCATATTACCGCCACCCATTCCTGGGAATCCACCTCTTGCCATTTTGTCATTCTCCCTTCTAATCTTTAATCTCTATTTTTATATTATCATCTAAGGCCTTAAACAAACCTTCAACCTTACTCTCTACATTTTCGTCTACAGCTTCTGTTTCTTCTATTATTTCTTGAGATTCTCCAAATCTAACTTCTATCTCATTATCTAAAAACTTTGATAAAACCTCTTCTATTATCTTTTTATTATTTGCATTTCCAGCAAGTAAATTTTTCATGGTAACAAATTCTGGTTGAAAGCTAATATCAACAAAATTACCATCATAAAATGTTACCTCACCATTTTTTAAGAGTACAGATGTACTAACTTGAACAGATTTGACAGTTTCTAGAATAGTTCCCCAATTTTTCCTAAGATTTATTAAATCCTTATCACTAACTGGATTTATTTTCCTAACCTTTTTCTCAGAAGACTTACTAGTTTCTTCTAGTTTCGCCTCTTTAGTCTCTACCCTTTTCTCCAAAGACTTTTCAGGGAGGCTAGCTGGGCCTTGTGTAAAGTTTCCAGCTTCTAACTTTTCTAGTCTTTCTTCAAAGCTTAAATTTTCACTTCTTAGAATCTTTAAAAATGCCATTTCGAGTAATACCCTAGGCTCTGTTGAAGATTTAGCCTTTTCATCTATTTCAGATAAGATGTCTAGTATCCTTATAATATAGTCTAGTTTAAGTCCATCAGCTTGCTTTAAATATTTTTCCAAGGTATAGCTATCAACCTCTACTAAAGAATTGGCCCCTTCAAAGGTTTTAATCATCATTAAATTTCTAAAATGATATATTATATCCTTTATAAATTGATGAACATCCCGACCATCTTCTATCATTTCATTTATGGAAATTAAAATATCTTCTATGGACCTATCTATAACACTATCTATTATCGTAAATATAGTATCAACATTTACTATGCCAAGTACAGATATAACATCTTCATACCTAACTAACTTATCACTACTAAAAGAAATACATTTTTCCAGTAAACTAAGGGCATCTCTCATACCACCATCAGCATTTCTAGCTATTACATCTAGTGCCTCTGTTTCTATTTCAATATCCAAACTTTCTATTATTTTTTCCATATTTTCTTTGATTACATCATTTTCAATTCTCTTAAAATCAAATCTTTGGCATCTTGATAATATGGTTTGTGGTATTTTTTCTGGTTCTGTTGTAGCCAGAATAAATATCAAATGCTTTGGAGGTTCTTCTAAAGTTTTAAGTAGGGCATTAAAAGCCTCTTGTGTTAGCATATGCACTTCATCTATTATATAGACTTTATATCTTGCATAGCTTGGTGGATAGGAAACCTTATCTCTAAGCTCCCTTATATCATTTACACCCCTATTACTAGCTGCATCCATCTCCATTACATCCATTATAGAGCCATCAAGTATCCCCTTGCATATTTCACATTTATTACAAGGACTTCCATTTTCAGGTTCTAAACAATTAACAGCCCTAGAAAATATTTTAGCTGTAGAAGTTTTTCCAGTACCCCTAGTACCTGAAAACAAGTATGCATGTCCTATATTATTATTATTAATTTGATTCCTAATTGTATTAATTATATGATCCTGTCCTAGAACATCATCAAAAGTTTTCGGTCTATATTCTCTATATAAGGCCATTTTTTTCACCTACAATCTATTTTATACTCTATCTATTATATCTTAAGTAAAATATGCTTACAAGCCAATCTCCTTTATATTCTCTAAAGTTAGCCTATAAGCATAAATTATATTTTTTTCTTAATTATTCCTGCTCTTTTATTTCTTCTAAGTTCTCATCCTCTATTTTTTCAAGCTCATTTTCTAAATTAGACTCTTCTTTAGCAACTAGGACTTCTTCTCCAGTATAAACTGCCTTATCATCTGGATTATCCATTTGTTTCTTTACTAGCTCTGCCTCTTGTTTTAACTGCATATATTCAAAAAAGTATTCTGTATTTACAACTGATGTTCCTGCAAAAAAATCTGCTAATTGTTGTTTATCTCTATTAAATAAAATCATAAAATAAAATATCTTCAATTTCTTTAAAATAAATCTTCCAATTATCTCTCTGTAAAATACAGTTTCCACTTTTAAATCTTCATCTTCTAAGGATACAACCTTTATACCCATTATCATCTTTCCAAGAGTTTGTCCTTCATTTAGTAGAGTTAGCAAGAAAAAATATCCCAGGTATATTATCAAATTTATAAGATTGTATATACTGAAAAAAGCAGTAGCCTTGTGTATTCCAAATATATTTGACATTGGTACAAGTATTATGCTGGATATAGATGAAATTACAAATACATCTATTATAAAGGCCACAAATCTTGAACCAAATCCTGCAAATAAAAACTTAGGATATTCTCTTTCTACCATATTAATAACCTCCCAAAATATACATCATATTTGGAGAATTATTAACACCATAGATTTTTCTAATATCTTTTAACATATCTAGTTCATTAGGATTTCTGTTTATTAAAGATTGAAGTTCAACCCCAAATAAACTACTAAATAAATCAATTGAAGAGCTTGTAGCCACTTCAAATACTTCTGGATCTTTTAGTTTTAAATCATTTGTAAGCGCATCTAATGCATCATCATAATAACCTATCTCATCTACTAAATTATTTTTAACAGCTTGAGAACCACTGTAAGTTCTACCATCTGCTATTGGTCTTAACTTATCCTTTGGTATATTTCTCCCCTTAGATACCACATCTAAGAATTTTTCATATGATTCCATTATAGAGTTTTGTATTATTTCCCTTTCCTCTGGAGTCATCTCCCTAGTAGCTGAACCTATATCTTTGTGGTCAGCTGACTTCATAACATTATGCTTTATACCAAATTTTTCTTCAAGTCCAGCATAGTTTACATAATCAGCTATAACACCTATAGAGCCTGTTACAGTTTCTTCTGATGCAAAAATCTTATCTGAAGGTGCTGCAATATAATATCCTCCACTTGCTGCTACTGTTCCCATTGATGTATATATCTTTATATCTTTTCTTACTTCTTTTAGTTCCATGATTTTATTCCATGCTTCAGCACTATGATATACAGTTCCTCCTGGACTATCCACATTGAACATTATACCTTTTATAGTTTTATCTTCTTTAGCATTTTCCAAACCTTGTAAAAGTGCATTATGGTCATATCCTCCATATCCACTTCCTCCTGCTATAACACCATTTACATTTACAACCATTATTCTATTATTTACATCTGAACCCTTTATAATAGCTTCTGTTAAATCATTGTTATTAAAAGTATCATTAAACTTATCTAAAAAATAGTTTCTTTCTGATTCTAATTTATTGACTTTAAGATTTAGTAAATCTGCTCCAGCAGATAATACAAGTAGTGCTACTACTATTAGTGTTGCCACTAATCTTCTGTTTTTTATACTTTCCTTATTCATAAAATCCTCCTTATTCTTTTGTTATAATTATATCATTATATATAAATTTACCCTAATGCCTATATAAAAGTCTATTAATTGACTTTTGTATGTAAATTAGTTATAATTATGCCTGTAGATAAATTTTTGGAGAGTTGGCCGAGAGGTTGAAGGCGCTCGCCTGGAAAGCGGGTAAGCGCTAACGCGTTTCGAGGGTTCGAATCCCTTGCTCTCCGCCAGGATAATCTTTCGTGCTAGATGGGGAGTTAGCGGCACCCTGTAACCTACAATCCGCTATAGTAGGATTGATCCTAGCCTAGGCAGCTATATGTAAGGTCTGCCCTAAATAAGTGATGTTGACGATTGGGTCCTGTGCAACGAGAAATCATGAACCTTGTCAGATCCGGAAGGAAGCAGCAATAAGTGATAACTCTCGTGTGCCACGGGGGTGCCTGTTCCGAGTTAACTATTTAGGTAACGCTTGTATCTTAGTTTGACAAAGCTAGGTCGCACGATTACATATTTTTTACCATTAGCTAAGCTAATGGTATTTTTATTTTTAAAAACACTTAGCTATTTAAAAACAAGAGGTGATTGTATGTTTCAAGAAAGAGAAGAAGATATAATAGCACAATCCGACTTATTTCCAAGTTTTATAGATACCAACTATATTCGTGCCTATGGTCTTTTTACTGAAAGTTTAAACCATTTAAAAGCTCTTTTAGAAGAAAATTTCATGCTTAGGGATTATACCATTGCAAATAACTATATAATCTTAAGAGTGGACAAAGAGCATCTTTCAAATGTTGGTGTTGGAATATTAACTCATGAACTTGAAGATGACCAAGATTTAAAAGGCTGGATAACTTTTAGATATTATTATGATAATAAAAATATGCTTAGATATGAAACAAGTGAAAATACAATTGGATTTGGTATTATAGAAGCAGAAGATGAAGAAGAAAATATAGATGAATATGAAGATGAATATTAAAAAACAGATGTTAGCTTAACATCTGTTTTCTTCTTATCCTTGTATATTTAATTTGGAATTATCACCATGTTTATCTAAATCTCTCTCTCCATAAGTCAATCCTGATACTATATTCACAGTTTCAGACATTTCCTTTTCCTTAAATCCTTCATATATAGGATTTATTATATTTTTTGACTGAATAAACTTTTCCCAGTCTTTCTCTATATACCCAGAAGTTACCATCTTATTTATAAACAAATATATTTCCCTTAGATTTTTTTTAAGATCATTATCTTCTTCACCTAGTTTAAAAATCGTTATCAAACTAGCTAAAACCTCTCGAATCTTATCCACTTCACCTGATATATCTTCATCTTTTTTAAGTTTTTCTATGGATAAGTCAAATCCGTCTATTAACTTTTCATTTAAAATCCTAAAAATACCCCAATCATTGGTAGATAAAATCTCTTCTTCAAATTTAAGCTCCATTTAAACACCTATCCTTGTAATAGTTGAAGTACTGTTTGTGGAAGTTTATTTGCCTCTGCCAGCATGGCTGTACTACTTTGTTGCAATACTTGAAGTTTAGTAAATTCACTCATCTCTCCTGCCATATCTATATCTTCTATTCTAGACATAGCCCCAGTTAAGTTTTCAACACTATTATCTAAAGTTCTTATAGTTGAATCTAATCTATTTTGTATAGCTCCCATTTTAGCACGAACAGATGACACTCTTTTCACTGCATTATCGTAAGTTGATATAGCCATTGAAAATGTGTCTTCTATCTTTCTATTTTCTGGTTTTTCACTTCCAACTTCAACTAAGTCTCTAAGTTTATCAACTTGAGCCTTTATAGAAGTTCCCTTTTCTACAGGTTTTCCATCTGGTCCAACCTCTGTCTTTATGTTACCATCTGAATCATATTCTTTTCCAAGCTTATTTATATCTATCTTTATAGATTCTAAGTCTATGAAAAGATGATCTCCTTCATTAGCTCCAACTTGTAGATACATAGATGCCAATCTTTTTTCCTGCTCTTCTATATTTATACCAGCTTCTTTTTTTATGTCTTTTTGATCATCTCTTGCCTTGTCTCTTGCAGTTTCTAAAGTGGATTTAGCTGTCTCTAAAACTGTTCTTTCCCCTATTAAAGTTTGATTTTCTCCTGCTAGATTATTTTTTTCTGTATTAAGGGCTGCTATTTTAGCTTGTATAGCTGGTTTATTAGCATCTGATGCAGTCTTTAATAACTCTTCCTGCACTTCTATTTCCCTATATTTTTCCTCTATTGCCTTACTTTTATCATCTATCTCTTTTTGCTTTTTTTCTATTTCTTTATTTTTATCTTTTATTTTCTTTGTTTTTGCATCTATTATATCTTGCTCTACTTTTGCATCTACTTTTTTAGCTTCATAATTTGTTTTTTCTGTTTCCAAATCTGCCTTTTTACTTGCTATCTCAGTTTTTTTAGTGGCAACTTCTGCAGCTGTTGCACTACCTAAAGCAAGTTTTTTTTCTAGCTCTCTAAGTTCTTCATTTTTTGTCTCTATTTCTTTTTCTAAATTTTTCATTTTATCATAGATATTATTTGGATCTATATCTAATTTTTCTAAATCCATTTCTTCTTTATATCCATTTAAAATCTTAACACCATTAAAGTCAGTTTGCTCTGCTACCTTTTGTATCTGATCAGTTAGTTGATTCATCTCTTCAAGTATAGCTTCTAAATCATCTGTTCCATATACTCCATTTGCACCTTGGACACTAAGTTCTCTCATTCTTTGAATCATTTGGTGTACTTCATCAAGAGCCCCTTCTCCAGTTTGAATCATAGATACCCCATCCAAACTATTTCTTGATGCCTGCTGAAGCCCTCTTATTTGAGCCTTCATTTTTTGAGATATTGCAAGACCTGCTGCATCATCTGATGCGCGGTTTATCCTTTTTCCTGAAGATAGTCTCTCTAAAGTATCTCCTAAATCCCTGGTATTTTTCCCTAATATTCTATTTGCATTTAATGCTGGTATATTACTATTTATTCTCAAATCTATTCCTCCAAACTATTTATATCCTGTATAAAGGAAACCATATCTCCTATGATTTCAAAAATTTCTTCTGGCAACTTATTTCCTCGTTCTTCTATACTTTGGATTTTCTCATCTATTATATTTTCGTCAACTTCTTCAATTTTATAAGCATTTTTTAATTGTTTTTGCGATATAACTCTTTTCATCTAATCACCCAAAACCAAATTATATCCTGATTTTTCTAGTTTCTCCCTCAATATATCTTGATATTTTTCAACCAAACCTATATTTTCTGCACTTAAATATATATTTCTACCAATCACTTCTAAGTCCATTGATATATTTCCTAATTTCTCAGTTTCTATACTAAGTTTAAAATTCATATTATTTTTATCTATAGCCTTGTCCATATTTGGTATTATTATATTTAAATCTTTAAAACCATTAATATCAACTGGTAACTGCATTACCAAATCTTTTTTAGATGACTTATTTATCATTTGAAAATACTCATCTCTAGCATTTGAATTACCACTATCTTGACTAAACTCAAAATTCTGCATAAGGGACATAAACTCAAAATATTCTTTTCTAATATCTTGGTTTGCCTTTAGCTTATTGGATAAATCTTCTTTTTTACTATCCAGTTCCAACTTCATGTTTCCATCTATATTTTTAGAGATTTTTTCAAGTGTTTTAATCAAGCCAGTCTCTCCATTTAAAAACTGCCCCAAATCTTTTAAAGACTTATAATCCATGTCCATTTGATTGTTTATAATACTTGGTATTATATTTTCTTTATTTTTATAAATTGTATTAAATTCCTGCATAAGTTCTGATGCTCTTTTATACCTATTTATCCTATTTTCCATATAGTTATTGGCTTCTTCCATAGGCATTTTTTCTAAATCTATCCTATCTATTATAGATTTCTTTATAATCTTAGTATCTATATTTTCCTTAAATCTTTCAAATTCTAGGGTTAAGAAATCTTTTTCTTTTTTTAAGATACTCTTAATATCTAAGATATCTTCTGTTTTTAATTCTTGTTCATAAATCTTATTTAGACTTATATCCTTCTTATATTCTACATTCTTAAACTCTGATTTATCTCCTAAAAATTTAAAGATACTATCAAATCTTTTAACCTTATCTAAAACCTTAATTTCTATAGAATTATCCTTATCTATATCTGTAACTACTATCTCCTTAAGGTCGGATAATTTAAACTCTTTACCTTCCCTTAAAAGACTTAATAGATGCTTATCTTCCACCTTATCTAAAAAGCTTAAATCTTCAAATTCTAACTTCGTAGTTTTTGTATCTTCTACTAGTTTCTGTAAATCTTGTATGTCTGTATTTAGAATATCTACATCGTTTTCTATCAACTGAGCTATCTCTTCTAATTTTAAATTTTCCTTGATAAATTCCAATGAATTTTTCATAGACTTAAGTTTACTTACCCTTCCTGAATCTATGTCCATATCAAGTAATATAAACTCTCTCGCTAGGCTTATATTTTCTTCTGAAGTGTCCAGTCCTTCCATATCTAGGACTTTTAATAAACTACTATAATCAACTTCATTCTCTACAGTCATACTTTCCATGATTCTAGCATACTTATTTTCATCTATAGAGTTTTTAGTATAGTTATTTTTTACCTTGTATAAA
This sequence comes from uncultured Tissierellia bacterium, assembly GCA_946402705.1. Lineage (GTDB taxonomy): Bacteria > Bacillota > Clostridia > Tissierellales > Tissierellaceae > CAMIXG01. The sequence goes on from CAMIXG010000006.1 coordinate 74,196, forward strand.
TTGTTTATTGTAAAGTCCGCATCTGTATCTAGGATTTTTATATAGTCCTCTGTTTCAATATCTTTTATACTACTAAGTTTATTTAAAACCTCCATGGACTTTTCTATATTATCCTGATTGATTTCCAAACCTTCTTTATCTAAGGCTATTATGATGTCATAAACATCTTTTCCCATCTTTTGTCCAAATATTTTCTTAGATATATTTTCAGCTTCCTTATAGTCTAAATCTTTTTTTAACTTGAAAACATCAAATATACCTTTTTCCTTTACTTCCACATTATCCAGCTGACTTGCTATCTCATCTATACTTAAACTTTCTATATCTACATCCCTATCCATAAGTTTTACAAGAGTCTCTACATCTAGCGCCTCTTCTATCTTATCAATATTTTCTATGCTTCTCATATAATTATCTATATTTATTTTTGTAGGTTTTATCCCCTGTTTTATTAACTTGTTTACCAATGCAACATTTCCACTTGTATTTTGTAAACCTAGTGCTTTTAAAACTTCACCTATATTTTCTATATCTTCTGGCAAAATTTTCTCTTTTTTCTCCATCTTCATGGATTTTATTTCTTCTTTTTCTACTTCTATTTCTTCTCCTATTGCCACTTCTTTTTTCTCTTTTAAATTAAGAGTATATTCAACAACTTCAAACCCAACCTCTTTTTCCAAGGTAAGTTTCTTATCATCTATTGCAACTACCTTACCTTCAACATCATAAAACAATTCTGGTGTAGGCTGATAATTTTCCAATTTATTTTGAGTTTGTATTTTTATATTTTCCATCTTACTCCTCTTTTCATAAATTCACTATAATTTATATCGACAGTTTATAGATTTTCTTGAATTTATCATCCTGTACTTAGCAGGTATGATTTAATTTTTTTCTATCTGTTAAGTTTTAGTAATCTGATATATAAACTGTATAATATTGTGATATACTTGTTTCAGAAAGTTTTAATATAAGGGGTGATAATTTGAACAATATAGATTATATTACAAGGGACAGTTATAGTCTTAGATATGTTGACATGGGAAATAAAGAACTACCTCCCATATTTGTGATTGGATCAAGCATTTACTACTCTCGATTATTTAACAATAGTGTATACCAAGATTTACATTTAGTATTTTTAGACCATAGAGGAGCTTCTATACCTGAAAATACCAAAGATAAATATAATTTAGAAACTATAGTTCAAGATATCGACGCTATTAGAGAAGTGCTTAATTATGATGAAGTTTTCCTATTGGGACATTCTTATAATGCCTTCCTAGCTATGGAATATGCAAAAACTTACACTGATAAAGTACTTGGGCTTATTCTCTCAAATACTACACCAAATAAAAATGAAGTCATATATGAAAAAAATATGGCATATTTTTTGGAGCATGCTGATGATGAAAGAAAATCTCTGTTTGAAAGAGACTTTAAAAAATATAATATTAGTATAGAACTTAATCCTGATCAAAAATTTAGTTTAAAAATGATGCAACTTCAAACTCTAAGTTTTGTAAAACTAAATTTTGACAGTAGTTATCTTTATAAAAATATAGAAAACAATATAAATGCCTTAGATTTCTTATTTGATTTTGAGTTTCCTGAATATGACACCTTGGGAGCAATTGATTATTTAAAAGATTTAATGCCAGTTTTATTAATCCTTGGAGAGCAAGACTATTTTTCTGGTCCTATCTCACATTGGGACTCCATACTTGATAAGACTAAAATCCCATTATTTACACTTGAAAATAGTGGAACTAATCCAATGTTTGAAGAACCTCAAATGTATTTTGCAATTTTACAAGATTTTACTTCCTAATCCTTTAGTTTTATCATTTCCGACCGATAATATATAAGGATATCAGGAGGTGTAGTTTTGAGCGGAATAAATAAAATAGGTAGGGATATGTCAGTTAACTCTGTGAACCTATCTCGTGCAGTGGATAAAAAGGCTGTGTCTGACACTTTTAAAGCAAAGCTAGACAGTCTTGAGCAAGAGGAAATTCGTATAGAACTTAATAAATTATATGGACAAATAGAGGTTCAGACAAATAAACTACAAGATAGTTTGTTTATAGAGGACTTAATTAGTTATAAGAAATTAATTAAAGAATTTTTGGATATAGCAGTTAATAATTCACATGTGTTTTTTAAGAAAAATTCCTTGGACAGAAGAGGTCGTCATAGGATTTTTTCCCTAGTTAAAAAAGTGGATATTGAATTAGATGAACTGACTAAAGAATTTATAGATATTGAAAGTAATAGAATTAAAATATTAAATAAATTAAATACCATATCTGGTATGTTAATGGATATATTAACTTAAAAAAAGGGATAAAAGCTAAGCTTTTATCCCTTTTATAATACCAATATCCCCAGATGCTCAAGAAGTATCTTAGTTCCCATAACTATTAGAATAATACCTCCTGCAAGCTCTGCCTTAGACTTAAATTTACTACCAAACTTACAGCCTATACTAACACCAATAGTTGATATTAGAAAAGTTGTAATACCTATCATAGATGCTGCCTTTAATATATCAACCTGTAAAAATGCAAAAGTTATCCCTACTGCAAGTGCATCTATACTAGTTGCAATACCAAGTATACACATCTTCTTAAAGCTAAAAGCATCTTCATCTTCTATGGCACACTGATTATCTTCTTCCCTTGATTCTTTTATCATATTTAAGCCTATTAGCCCTAGAAGCACAAAAGCTATCCAGTGGTCTATGGATTCTATATGACTATGAAATCTATAGCCTAAAAGATATCCTATTATGGGCATTAAACCCTGAAATACTCCAAAATATATACCTACAGTATAATGTTTTTTCCTATCTGCCTCTCCAGTTGATAAGCCCTTACATACAGACACTGCAAAAGCATCCATAGATAAACCTATAGATATGATAAGTAATTCTATTAATGACATATTCTTCCCCCTAGAACAATACTGATATAAAAAAGACTATTCAAAAATAGCCTTTTATTACCTCTTATGAAATTTTATCTATATAAGAACTAAAAGTCAAACATCTTAAGCTTGATCCCATTCTTTTGATAGTTCTGTAAAAAATAGATGCATATGATAACCATCCAATACCCTATGATTAGCTGTCACAGTTACTGGTATCTTGTAACTATCTTTATCTTTAAAATACTTACCAAATGTTATTATTGGTGATAGGTAGTTTTCATTTCTAATTATTAAATCAAAACTCCTATATTCCAGCCAAGGTAATGATGAAAGAGAAAACACGTTCTCCACAATCTCTTTCTTACCTAAAAATTCATCTGGTTTTCTATTTTCTACATCTGATAAATAATCTTTGCAAAAAATACTAAAATCTGAATTATACTCAGTCCAAAGAGATGAAAAAGTTTTACTCTTTTCATTAAAAACTGTATAAGCTGGATTTACCACATCAAAATAATATATACAATCTTCATCTATCTTTGAAATTTTCATCTCAATAATGCTGTTTACTGCCTTAGCTATCTTATATATAAACATTGGATAAAACTTATAGGCATTTTTTTCTTTAATCCTTATAATACTTGTTATATCAATATCCATTGTTATATTAAAACTACAGTCCACATATTTTGTAAAATGTTCTATATGCTCATTTCTTGCATAATTTTTCCTATCTAATCTTTTTATCATATTAATCCTCCTAAAATTGTTTTTCTATTTTAGAAGGCTACTTTCACTGTTCTAATCATCTCTATCTCTCTTTTCTATTTAAATATCTATTAATTATAACATACCTGTTGTAACGGCTCCAACTATAACTAAACCCAGCCCCAAAATAAAATATTTCATTTCTGCTTTAGTTTTTTTCTCCTTGAGAATTAAGATTCCACCAACCCCACCTACAACCAAGTTTAATTGGGATAAAGTAAAGGCTGTAGCAAGTCCTATTGGACCCATTGAGGCTCTTAGCATAAAAATATTTCCTATAGCCCAAGCAAATCCTACTGTTGTATTTTTCCATGGATAAGCTGACTTATATTCAAGCATAGGATTCTTTTTCTCCCTGACATAATATATTAAAAAAGCTCCCATAAGTCCTCCAATAGCCTGTGGTATCATAATTCCATAAGTAAAGCTTGTGCCTGCATCTATATGCATAAAGTACTGATAAGCCTTTGGCACAATTGCATAAAATGCCCCTCCCAAAATAGCTATTAAGACTCCTCTTAAACCCTTTCTACTATAGGCCCCATCCTCATCTTCGCTAAAACTTGTGAGTTTTGCTCCATATATTATTACCACTAGGGCTATACTTCCTACTATCCACTTATTTAAACTATTCCATTCTCCAAATATTAGGGCTCCAACCAAGGTGTTTAAAGTTAGCTGACCTGATGCAACCAAAGGTACTGCCCTTGATACACCAAGCTCTGTCATGGCATCAAACTGTCCGAAATTTGCAGCTGCCAAAAGTAGTCCACTAATTATCCCAACTATAAAGCTACCTACATCAATAGCTGGCTTTGTTATAAAATAAATGACCAATGCAAATATCATAAATCCTGTCATAGAACCTAAGGTTTGCTGTTCTGTGCTTCCGCCCATTTTAGCAGTTATTATTCCTATTGAGCCCCATGCTAAGGCAGGTATAAGTGCCAATAAATACTCCATGAAATCAGCTCCTTTAATTTTGTTTTTCCTTGTGTAGATATCAATTCTTATATTAATTACCCTAATAGTGATTCTATCTTGCTTAGACTTGAAATTTCATTTGCATTTATTTACAATTTGATATATTATATTAAATTGTTGAATATTCAGAAAGGAGTATAATATTAAATAATTTTGATTTACATAATAAAAACATAATTTAATAAACTAATCTAATAATTGGAATCAGGTTGGAATCCTGAGCAAACCGGTTACTGTGTTGTGGAGTAAATCTCATATGCCACTGAA
>CAMIXG010000007.1 GCA_946402705.1 uncultured Tissierellia bacterium
GGTTATGTTCATACTGGAAAATCAGCACCAGAATCTTGTCCAGCTTGTGCTCATGATCAAAAATATTTTGAATTATTTGTAGAAACTTATTAATATAGAAAATTTCTAGGGAAAAAGATGCTAGTTGACTAGTATCTTTTTTATTTTTTAATCTTTTTTAAAAAATTATCTATATCTATTGATAGAGATTGTTATTTTTCAAACTTAGCTATCTTATTTATCCCAGTATAGTATACAATATCTATATAGGTTGACTGGAGGAGAATAAAATGAAAGGTTTTGAAGGATTAAATGATGCTATTGCATTTTTAAAGTTAATTTCAAATACTTTAGGCGATGCAATTGTTATAGTTGATATAGATGGAAATATAGTAATGCTTAGTGATGAATATGCTAAGTTTTTGAAGGTGGACTCCGAAGGAGTAGTTGGAGAATCTGTTAAAGATGTAATAGAAAATACTAGGATGCAGGTTGTTGTCAAGAGTGGGAGAAAGGAAATAGCCCACATGCAAATGGTAAATGGACAGAACATAATAGCTACAAGAGTTCCTATAAAAATAAATGGAAAAATAATAGGGGCTATTGGTAAGGTTTTATTTAAGGATCCAGAAGAGTTGAATGAGTTTAATAAAAAAGTTGTAAAAATGGAAGAGGAACTTTTTAGATATAAGTTAGTTCTTGATTTAGAGCATATAGCTAAATATGATTTAGACGATATAATAACAAAAAATCCATATATGATTAAAATAAAAGAAAAGATAAAAATTATAGCTGAAACTAGTTCAAATGTTTTAATACAGGGGGAGAGTGGAACTGGAAAAGAGCTTTTTGCCCATGCCATATATAATAATAGTAAAAGATATGGTAAACCTTTTGTAAAGGTTAATTGTAGTGCTATACCTTATGAACTTATGGAGTCTGAGCTATTTGGATATGAAGAAGGAGCCTTTACTGGAGCTAGAAAGGGTGGAAAAATAGGTAAATTTGAGGCTGCAAATGGAGGTATTATATTTTTAGATGAAGTTGGAGAACTACCTTTAAATATGCAGAGCAAACTTCTTAGGGTGCTGCAAGAAAGAGAAATAACCAAGGTAGGCTCATTAGAGGAAAAAAAGATAGATGTTAGGGTTATAGCAGTTACCAATAGAGATTTGGAAAAAATGGTAGAACAAGGATTATTTAGATTAGACCTGTATTATAGATTAAATGTTGTAAATATATGTATTCCACCCCTTAGAAGTAGAAGGGGAGATATAGAAGTCTTAATAAAACACTTAATAAAAAAAATAACTAAGGAAGAAGATTTAGAAGTTAAGGGTATAGATGAGGATACACTAAGTATAATGAATAATTATAATTGGCCAGGAAATGTAAGAGAATTAGAAAATACTCTGGAAAGGGCCATAAATTTTTTAGATGAGGATAGGATAATAAGACCAGAACATTTACCACCAAAAATATTGGAATACACAGAAGAAGATACAATCTATAACTTAAAAGAGTCTATAAAAGAGCTTGAAAAAAGGGAAATAGAGAAGGCCTTATTAATTACTAATGGAAATAAGTTACAATCTGCAGAGAAGTTGGGTATAAGTAGGGTAAGTTTATATAAAAAAATAGAAGAATATGACCTGTAATGTATAAAAAATATACACTTTATCTCTTGAAATACATAGAAGTGTATAAAAAACATACAAAAAAAGCATGATGAATTGAGGACATTGTAAATAAAGTATACATTTTTATGTAAAAATTTATAGATTTTCGTAAAAATTCAGAAAAAATATAAAAGTATGTAAATAATAAAAAAATAAAATAGGGTAAAGATGCTATTTTATAATATTCTGAAATTTATATTAAAATCATGGCATTAAAATTGCAATGATAGTAAGGCAATGAAAAAATTATTTTATTTAGGAGGTTTGTGTATGTTAAAAGATAAGGTATTTTTAATAACAGGTGCAGCAAGTGGTATAGGTTTAGCTATAGCACAAGAGTTGGTGAAAGATGAAGCTAAGATAGTTATGGTTGATGTGAATGAAGAAAAACTAAAACTAGAGGCAGAAAAATTAGGAGTGGAATATTTTGCAGCAAATCTAACTAAGGCTGAAGATTGTAAAGCAGCAGTAGATTATACTGTAGAAAAATATTCTACAATAGACTCTTTAGTAAATGTAGCTGGCATTCAACATGTTGAAAAAATTGAAGATTTCCCAGAAGACAAATGGAATTTCATTATTTCACTTATGTTAACAGCACCATTTTTATTAACTAAATATGCATTCCCATATATGAGAAAACAAAATTATGGAAGAATAATAAATCTAAGTTCTATCCATGGTTTAATAGCTTCTCCATATAAAGTAGCTTATATCTCAGCTAAACATGGATTAATGGGACTTACAAAAACAACAGCTTTAGAAGGAGCAGAATTTAATATAACTGCAAATGCAATTTGTCCTTCTTATGTAAGAACTCCATTAGTAGATAATCAAATAGCTGATCAAGCAAAAGCTCATGGTATAAGTGAAGAAGAAGTAGTAAGAGATATAATGCTTGAAAAATCATTTGTAAAATCTTTAATAGAACCAGCTGATATAGCTGATATAGTAAGACTTTTATGTTCAAAAGCAGGAGAACATATGACAGGTGGAGAAATAAAAATAGATGGCGGCTGGACAGCAAGCTAAAGGGAGGATAAACCATGTTTGGTATAATTTTAGGATTAGTATTATTAATGGTTTTAGCTTATAGAGGTTACTCTATAATTTGGGTAGCACCTTTAACTGCCTTAGTTGTTGCGTTTACAGGAGGATTACCACTGTTAGATGCCTATACTAATGTATATATGGGTGGGTTTGTAGAGTTTACAAAGGCATGGTTCCCAACTTTCATGTTGGGAGCAATATTTGGACACTTAATGGATTATACAGGTGCAGCTAGATCTATAGCAAGTGCCTTAACTAAGTTTATAGGAGCAGATAGGGCTATACTTGGAGTAATAGTAGGTTGTGCGGTATTAACTTATGGTGGTATAAGTTTATTCGTAGTAGTATTTGCTATGTATCCATTAGCATTAGCTTTATTTAGAGAAGCAGATATAACAAGAAAATTAATACCTGGAAGTATAGCAGCAGGTTCATTTACTTTTACAATGACTGCCCTACCAGGTTCACCACAGATACAAAACTTAATTCCAATGAAATACTACCATACAACACCAATGGCTGCACCTATAATGGGTATAGCAGCAGCAATATTTATGTTTGGGCTTGGATATATATATTTAAGATGGAGAGAAAAAGGATATAGAGCTAAGGGAGAAGGTTTTACAGAACCAGATAATGTAGAAAAGGCAAAAGAAGGAGATGTTGAGGTAATACCTCCACATCCAGCTCTAGCTATACTACCCCTTATAGCAGTTGTAATTTCTTTAAATCTTGGTGAAAGATTTATAGGAAGACCAGTAAACATAATAGAAGCATTATTATTGGGTATAGTATTATCAATGGTAGTAGGATTTAAAAACTATAAAGGATTTACTAAGAGTATATCTGGTGGAGCAAATGGATCTATAACTGCTATAATGAATACTTCAGCAGCAGTTGGTTTTGGTTCGGTTGTAAAAACAGTACCAGGATTTAAAGTATTAACAGACTTAGTACTTGGAATAAAAGGAAGTCCTTTAATATCTGAAGCAGTGGCAGTTAACTTACTTGCTGGAGCTACAGGTTCTGCATCAGGTGGTATGGGTATAGCACTTGAAGCATTAGGAGATAAATATTACCAAATAGCATTAGAAACAGGGATAAGTCCAGAGGCTTTCCATAGAGTTGCATCATTAGCATCAGGTGGATTAGATACACTACCTCATAATGGAGCAGTTTTAACTCTACTTGCTATAACTGGAATGACTCATAAAGAATCTTATATAGATATATTTGTAACATCGTTAGTGTTGCCAGTATTATCTTCTATACCAGCGATAATATTAGCAACTATAGGTTTAGTATAATATTAGGAGGAATAATATGAAATTTGCGGACATTAAAGTAATAGCTATATCAGGAGCAGGAACAATGGGTTCAGGAATTGCTCAAATATTTGCTAAAAAAGGATATCAAGTAATCGTATCAGACATTAAAGAAGAATTCTTAGACAAGTCTAAAAATCTTATAAAGGTATTTAATAGTTCACTTTTAGAAGAAGGACTTATGACTAAGGAAGAAGAAGAAAAAGTTTACGAAAATATTAAATTTACAACAAATGTTCAAGATTTCAAAGATGCAGATATAGTTATAGAGGCTATAGTTGAAAAACTTGATATAAAACAAAACTATTGGAAAGAGATAGAAGCTATTACAAGACCTGATACAATTTTTGCTACAAACACATCAGGACTTAGTGTAAATGATATATCTGCAAAAGTTGAGAAAAAAGATAGATTTATAGGAACTCACTTTTGGAATCCAGCTCATATAATACCTTTAGTAGAGCTTATAAGAGCAGATGCAACATCAGATGAAATAGTTGATTTATTAAAAGAAGTTATGGATGATATAGATAAGGTATCAGTAGTTGTTTTAAAAGATGCTTATGGCTTTATAGGAAATAGATTACAATTTGCAGCCTTCAGAGAGGCAGTAAATATAGTTGAAAGAGGAATAGCTACACCAGAAGATGTAGATAAGGCTATGAAATATGGGCCAGGTTTTAGATATCCATTAATTGGACCTTTAGAAACAGCAGATTTAGGTGGACTTGATACTTTCTATAATATATCTTCTTATTTATTTGAAGACTTAGCAGATACTAAAACTCCTCAGGAGATACTTCAAAAACTAATTGATAAAGATGAACTTGGAGTAAAAACTAAAAAAGGTTTCTATGACTATTCAGATGGAAAAGATGAAGAGGCAATTAAAAATAGAGATAAAATGTTGTTTGAAATGCTAAAATATATTTATAAAAAATAAAAAAATGAGAGCCATTTGGCTCTTATTTTTTTGTTGAAAGAAACTAGGAATTATAATTTCAAAATAAGGCTATTGAAAATACTGGTTTTTGACATAATGAATTAAAATACTAATAAAAATATTAATATTTTTCAGTGTGTTAGCTGATAATTTAGAATAATCATAATAGTTTTGTTTATTTCTAAAATAGTGAAAAAAATTTTTATATTGATATAATATACTAGTAAGTATTTTAGGGAGTTAAAATAAGGGATGGGAGATAGTCAGATGAGAGAAATTAAAACAGTTGGTATATTGGGAGCAGGAACAATGGGATCGGGAATCGCTCAAAACTTTGCCAATACGGGATACAAAGTAGTATTATTTGATATACAAGAAGAATCACTTAAAAATGCTAGAAATATAATAGAAAAATTTAATAGCTTTTATGTTAAGAAAGATATTATAAGTAAAGAAGCATCAGATAAAATGATAGATGATATAGTATTTACTAGTGATTTAAAAGATTTAAAAGATTGTGATTTAATAGTTGAAGCCATAGTTGAAATATTAGATGTTAAGAGAGATGTATTTAAGCAATTAGATGAAATCTGTAAACCAGAAACTATATTTGCATCAAATACATCATCTTTATCTATATCTGAAATATCAACAGCTACAAATAGAATAGATAAATTTATAGGTATGCATTTTTTCAATCCAGTACCAAAGATGAAATTAGTAGAGATGATAAGTACAATAACTACTTCTGAAGAAACTAAACAAGCTATAATTGAAACTTCAGAAAAAATGGGAAAAACTATAGTTAGGGTTGAGGAAGCACCAGGATTTGTAGTAAATAGAGTTTTGATACCATTTATAAATGAAGGAATTAAGATATATTCTGAAGGTATAGCTAGTATAGAAGATATAGATACAGCTTTAAAATATGGGGCAAATCATCCTATGGGACCATTAGAACTTGGTGATTTAATAGGACTTGATGTTTGTTTAAACATAATGGAAGTGCTTTATAAAGGTTTTGATGATGAGAAATATAAGCCAGATGCATTACTTAAGAAAATGGTAGCAGGTGGTAAATTAGGTAGAAAAACTGGAGAAGGTTTCTATAAATATTAAGAAAAAAACATTGAGCTAGTCTCAATGTTTTTTTTAATCTAAATCAAGGTCTAAGTTTTCAATTATATCTTCTTCTCTTTCAAGTATAAAATTAAAGTATCTAATTAAAATATATAAAACTATTGATAGGGCCAAACTTTCTTCAAATTTTACTAAAAGATTTAAAATATTATAGCTATAGCCAAGATTAGATAGATGAGTTACAGACAACTTAAAAGCTAGGGCTGATATAGCTATGGGAAAGCTAAAACTAGCTATACTAGGGTAAAAGTCTGATTCAAAAATTCTTGGAAGTTTGGTTAAAATTATTATTAGGGTTAAACTAGATAGAAATAAGAGCAAGCCAAATATAAATAAATTTTTATTTTCAAAACAATTGATATAGGCAGCTAGGCAAAGGCTGGCAGGAGATGCAAATACTCCTATTGTAGGCCAAGTGCTTTCATTTATACCATCTACTTTTAAGAATCTATATATATTTAAGGGAGCTAAAATTATATAGGAGCTAAATCCAAAATAAAATATAAGCCTTCCAATATGTTGGTAGCCAAAATTATTTGAAACTATGGCACCAGTACATATTCCAACATATACAATAAACCAACTAGGATATAGATTTTCAATATTAAAATTTATAAGATATTTGATAGAAAAAATTATTATAAATATAGAATGGAGTAAAACGCTAAAAATCCACAATATAGATGAAAACTTTGGCAGATAAGAATGTAAATAGCTTGAAAAAACCATAAGTCCCATAGAAAAAGCTGGCATGACACTGGCTATTAAAGGATTTTTTAAATCATTTTTACAGATATCCATAAAAAATATGAATTTTAAAGCAAATAATAAAAGTAGAAATAGGGAAAGTCCTCCAAGAATTATCCTGGGAAGATTTCCATGGGATAAAAGTAAATTGCCTGTTGTAAGTAGGGCCAAAAATATAGCAATAATCGGTAGGGGGATTTTTTTAATATACATAAGCATTTAATTACCTCCTTAAAGTAAAAGTATCTTTACTGAGAATTATAGCAAATAAAAAAATATAAACTGTGATATATGTTACAGATTTTACAAAAAAGCATGGGAATAAACAAATAAATCAGAATATTTAATAGATTGAAGAAATTATTTGATATATAATGTAAATAGAAAAGAAAAAGGGGAGGAAATATGGAACTTAAAACTAGAGCAAATGTAAACTTATATTATGAAGAAATGGGACAAGGAAATGAAATAGTATTTATACATGGATGGTCAGGTAGTTCAGAGTTTTTCAAACCACAATTAGAAGAGCTTAGTAAAAGCAATAGGGTTATAATCTATGACCTAAAAGGACATGGTAGGTCAGAAGTAGTAGCTAGAGGACTTACAATGAAAGGTTTTGCAGAAGACCTGCAGGATTTAATAATAGGATTAAAGCTAAATAAACCAGTTTTAATAGGCTGGTCTATGGGAGCTATGATAATATTTGAATATATAAAACAGTTTGGTACAGAGTCCATATCCAAAATAGGAATACTTGATATGACACCAAAACTTATCAATGATAAAACTTGGAGCTATGGACTTAGCCATGGAATTTTTATAGAGGAAGATCAAAAGTATACTTTAACTTTATTGGCAGATGATTATGGAGAATACCTTAAAAAGTTTATAAAATTTGCCCTGCCTTATAAGGCGGAAGAAGATTTAATACAAGTATTTAAGGATGCAGAGAAGAATAGCCCACTAGTCTTAATTGCCATGTGGCATGCTATGGGAGTAAGTGACTATAGGCAAATTTTACATGATATAGATATACCTGCTCTTATAGTATATGGGGGAAAAAGCACCCTATATAATGCTGATACTGCTAGGTATATGGCAGATAGAATTTCAAAATCTAAACTTGTAGAATTTGAAAGTGCTACACACTTTTTGGTAGTTGAAGAAGCTGATAGGCTTACAAAAGAAGTGTATGACTTTGTAAATAAAGATTAATATAAAAGCTAGGTAGCCACCTAGCTTTTATATTTTTGTCATTACTTAGAAAAACTATACATAAGTGGTATAATAACTTATCAATTAAAATACTACATAAAAAAATTAAAGGAGAAGGGAGGGAAAAATATGAAATTAATTTACTTTTTACCAGTTGTAATAGTGCTTGTAGGTGGATTTTTATATAGTAAGAAAAAGATGAAGGAAATGGCAGATAATTATGCAAATGTCAAAGACTTTTCTCAAGAACATCCCAATGTTGCAAGAGTCTATATTTTTGGAAAACAAGGGATAAAGGATGAAGCTATACATTTACACAAGATTAATGGGGAAACTTTTATTAATTATGAAAAACCAAATTTAACAGAAGTTCACCAAGGTGAAAAATGGCAAATGATTATGATGGAGCAAAATAAAAAAAATTATATTGGATTTTATGCACTACCTGGAGAACATACTATGAATATTTCTTATATAAATAGTCGCCCAGGAGTTATTTATAAATCAGTATCGGAATATACAGATAAGATTGATTTTGATTTTGCTGTTGAAGAAAATAAAAAATATTTATTATCCTTTGATACAGATATTAACAAGTTTATATTTGAGGAGGTTACTGATATTTAATTATGGAAAAACAGAAATTTTCTCCAAGTATTTTAGTCCTTATAAAATTTATAATTGTTATGACTGTGCCATTTTTTTTCGTAGCATCAGTGGTCTTTCTATTTACAAATATAAGCTTTAAACTACCAATGGAGTATAGCATAGCAGCTATTGGAGCTATTTTAATGGTATTTATAATTTATATTTACTATAAAATGAGTATAAAAGTTGTTATAGAAAATGATAGGATTTTTATAAAAAAATTATTTATAACTAGAATTGATGATAATATTCATGATTTGAAGTTTGATGGATTTGTATCATCTGGAATCTATTCAGATCAATATGGAAATAAATCTATTTTAAAAACTCTATTTACTCCATCCAAGGTAAGATTTGTATTTAGTAATGGAGGAAGTAGGATAAAGATTGATGCAAGTGGTCTTGGTCAAACAAGAGGAGAAGAATGCATAAGAGCAATATATAATACAGGAATAAAAGGATTTTAAGGGAGCTAGATTATCTAGCTCCTTTTATATTTTAAGTAGCATATCATACCATGTGGCAGCACCTAAGTTTGAATTGGATAGACCAATATTTTCAAAGCCAAAAGCTTGATAGTAATTTATTAGTTCTTTTTTGCAGGTTAGGCTAATAGATTTTTTATTGTTATTTTTTGAAAAATCTATCATAGTAGCCATAAGTTTTTTTCCAATGTGGTATTTTCTATACTCGGGTACTACACCAAAACCTAAAACAAGTTGAAACTCATTATCTTTTCTGTGATAAGATACATCAGAATATAAGTCATCATTAAAGATATTGGAGGCTGAAGATGCGCCGTGTATGTAACCTACTAATTTTCCTTCTATTTCAGCTACAAAAAAAGACTCAGGATAACTTGTTATTCTATTAAAAAAATCAAGTTTACTACCAGATTCAGCTAGGGAAAAACATATATACTCCATTTCAGAGACTCTATCTAAGTCCTTAATCGTAACATTTCTTATAGAAAAATCCATAAAACCCCTCCTAAAATAAAATAAGCCTAGGATATAGATCCTAGACTTATTTATATTATAACCATGTGCCAAATTTTTTGATATAAATTCTTTTCATTATTTCAGTTAATCCTACATAACCTACTAATATTCCGATTAACCAAGGGAAGTAGGATAATGGTAGAGGTAATAGACCTATATGGCTACCTACAAAAGTGTAAGGTAATATAATTCCAATTGCCATAATAATTATAGTCATTATAGTAAGAGGTCTAGCTGCTCTACTTTCCAAAAATGGTACTTTTTCAGTTCTAAGAAGATGAACTATTAGAGTTTGAGTAAGAAGTCCTACAACAAACCAACCAGATTGGAAAAGTGGTGCCATAGCTACATTATTTGCCTTAAATATAAAGTACATTATGGCAAAAGTTAAGATATCAAAAATAGATGATACAGGTCCTATATAAACCATAAATCTACCAATATCCTTGGCATTCCATTTTTGTGGTTTTGCCAGATATTCTTCATCCATATTATCCCAAGGTATAGCTATTTGAGATATACTATATAGTAGATTTTGTGTTAAAAGTTGTAAAGGTAGCATAGGTAAAAATGGTAAGAATGCAGATGCTACCAAGACTGAAAATACATTTCCAAAGTTGGAACTAACAGTCATTTTTATATATTTTATAATATTTCCAAAAACTCTTCTACCTTCTAGGACACCAGTTTCTAATACTGCTAAATCTTTTTCAAGCAAGATTAGATCAGCAGATTCTTTGGCTATATCCACAGCTGTATCAACAGAAATTCCAACATCAGCTGTTTTTAAAGAAGGTGCATCATTGATGCCATCACCTAAAAACCCAACAACATGATTTTCATCTTGTAGTATATGGATAATTCTTTCTTTTTGCAGGGGTGATAATTTGGCAAAAATGTTATTTTCTTTTAAAACTTCATAGATTTCTCCATCAGTCATATTATCAATGTCATTACCAAGTAATATTTTATCAGATGATATGCCCACATCTTCACATACTTTCTTAGTCACAAACTCATTGTCTCCTGTTAAAACTTTTACAGTTACACCATGTTTAACAAGCGATTTTATAGTAGGCTTAGCACTTTCTTTTGGTGGATCAAGAAAAGCCATATATCCTATTAAAACCATTTCAGACTCATCTTTTACAGAAAATACATTTACATCTGGAATATCATTTTTCTGAGCTACACCAATAACCCTCATTCCATCTAAATTCATAGATTTCACTGAGTCTAGAACTTCAGTTTTTATCTCATCAGTTAAAGGGATAACACCCTCTCCAGTGTCTATTAAAGTAGATATAGATAAAATTTCTTCCAAAGCTCCTTTAGTTATAAGCTGTCTTTTGTTATCCTTACTTTTTAAAACAACAGACATTCTCCTTCTTTCAAAATCAAAAGGTATTTCATCGATTTTTTCATAGAAGTTATTTAGACTGGATAGGCCTTCTTTGTTTCCCCTATTTATAACAGCTATATCCATTAGATTTTTTAGTCCAGTTTGGAAGTAACTATTTAAATATCCATGTTTCAAAACTTTCATATCTTCTTGTTCATTAACATTTAGATATTTTTCTAAAACAATTTGGTCCAGTGTAAGGGTACCTGTTTTATCAGTACATAAAATATCCATAGCTCCAAAATTTTGTATAGAAGAAAGATTTTTAACAACTATTTTTTTACTAGAAAGAGTATTAGCTCCCTTAGCTAGATTTGATGAAACAATAGTTGGTAACATCTCTGGTGTAAGTCCAACTGCTATTGAGATTGAGAATAAAAAGGCTGATAACCAATCTCCCTTAGTTATACCATTAATTACAAAGACTACTGGAACCATTATTAACATAAATTTAATCAATAGATAGCTAACAGATTTAACCCCTGTTTCAAAACTTGTCTCAGCTGGGTTGTGAGTAAGTGTCTCAGCTATAGAGCCAAAATAAGTTTCATTTCCTGTAGCGATTATTATACCTGTACAAGAACCACTTATAACTGTTGTCCCCATAAGACAGATATTATTTAACTCATCTATATTTTTTTCTTCTAGTTTATCAAACTCCTTAGTAGTTTTTTCTACAGCATTTGATTCACCAGTAAGTGATGACTGATTTATAAATAAATCCTGGCAGGATATAATTCTCAAATCTCCTGGAATAATATCTCCAGCAGATAATCTTATAATATCACCTGGTACTAGGTCTTCCATATCTATGTCTGAAGTCTTACCATCACGAAGAACTGTAGATTTTGTTGTAACCATATCTTGTAATTTTTCACTAGTTATAGTTGAATCATATTCTTGGATAAATTGTATAACTACAGCTATTAGAATCATTACACCAATTATTATAATTGTTGCATAAGATTTTTCGCCAATTGGTGCAAATTGGACATCAGTAAAATAAGAAATAATAACTATTCCAATTAAAATTAATATAAAAGGGTCTAAAAATAGGCTTAAAAATTTAACCAGTAAAGATTTATCATTTTTATAGCTAATTTTATTTTCTCCATATATGTCCTTGTTATTTTCAACCATATCTAAATTTAGGCCATTGATATTTGAATTAAACATTGTAAAAATGTCATTGATTGATTTTGAACTTATCTCTTGTAGGTAGTTTTTAATATTGTTAAAGTTTTTTTTCATAAAAAACACCCCCAAAAATAAATTATTGAATTGTTTACTAAAATTTTAAAGAAAAGTCTTTAGAAATGTTATAAATAAGAATTTTTAATCTAAACTATCTTATATATTTATTAAAACACTTGTAAAGACTCTTAATACTATGACCACTCATACTAACACCTCCTAAAAAATAAAATAATCCTTTAAAAAATAGCTCTCTAAAGGATTTGATAAAAAATTCGTTCAAGTTTTAGCTCAATAAGGCTTGAAATTGCATTAGATTTGCCTTGAAACGACAAAATCTGCTAACCAGTGCAGAGTGTCTCCACCCTTTTACGGCAGCAACCCGTATCCTTAAAGTAACCTCACCTACCGAGAGTATTAAGTTCAAGTATATTGTATTAGATTTTTTATAAAAGTCAAATAAAATTTTATTTTTTATTATGATATAATAGGGATATATTATATGGAAAGGTAGTTAATATGGAGAAATTAAAGAATATATTAAAGGGAAAAAAATTTAAAATAGGTATAGGTTCAGTAATTTTATTTATAGTTATATTTATTGCCATAAATAATTTAAATAAGGGTGGAATAGTATTAAAAGGCGATGATGATACTGTAGAACAAATGGTTTTATCTGAGTTTGACAAGATAGAAAATAAGCAGGGGAATAAATTTGGTATCTATAATGAGTATCTATACAAGTGGGAAAATGGAAAAATATTTCTTAGAAACCTAGAAAAAGAAGGGGATAGTTATAATTTATCACTAAATATTTCTACTCCAATAATAGTACCAGGTAGTAAGTACTTATTTGTTACAAATCCTGAAGAGGGAATTATATATTATGTAAATTCTAAGGGAGAGATGGTTGAGAGAATGCCTCTTAATCAGCCGATTTTTAGTGTTAAAGAAGAAAATGATAATCTGATATATCATACTAAGAAGTATGATGATGAAAGTATTGGAATAATTGATAGTGAATTAAATAATGTTATGAAATATGATTATAATGGCGAAACAGTACTAGAGTATGATTATTATCCAAACAACAATAAGGTAGCAATTGCAGTGCTTAATGTGGATGAAAAATCTATAGGAACAAGATTGGATTTATATACAAACTTAAAGGATAAGGAAACCATATATTTTGATAAGGAAGTAGTAACTAAATTAAAATATATAAATTTGGGAAATTTATTAGTTTTAACTGATAATAATTTATATTATATATCTGAAAATGAAGTGGTTTGGCAAAAAGACTTACCTTTGGCAAAGGATATTTTAGTTACTGGTAGCAAGATACATGTTCTATATGGAAATCACCTTATGGAGTTAGATACCAATGGGGAAGAAAAGAAAAATATAACCTTATCTAACCAGTACAATAGACTTACAGGTTTAGAGGGCAAGATGTTCTCTGAAAATCTAATAGCCTATAATGATAGTGAACTTGTTTTGATAAAAAATGGAGAAGAAGTATTAAAACATAATCAGGACATATCAAGGGTTGATACATGGAAGGACACTATATTTATATTAGATAGAACTAAGTATGGATTTTTTAAAGAAGAAATCAAGGAAAAAACAAATAAATAATATGGGAGAGTGAAATTGTGCTTCAAATTAGAAGATTTAGAAGTCATTTTTTAAATGCAGCAGGTAATCCTAATATATTTGGAAAAATAGTAATTGCAATTGGTATAGCCATAGCCGCCAAAATTGTTGTAGCTATTTTACATAAGCTTATAACTAGGACAATAGATAGGCAAAAAAAGGCAAATACCAAGATAAATCCTAGAAGAATGGATACTATTGGAGGATTAATAAATCAGGTAGTTAAATTTTTAATATATTTCTACGCAATAATTAGCATATTAAATAATTTTAGCATAGATACGAAATCTATTTTAGCTACAGCTGGAATAGGGGGAGTTGCCATAGGTTTTGGAGCTCAATCTCTAATAAAGGATGTTATATCTGGTTTTTTTGTACTTCAAGAAAACTCCTATGTAGTTGGAGATTATGTAATACTTCAAAAGAATTTCCAAGGTTATGTTGAGGAGATGAATCTTAGAATAACAAGGGTGAGAGCCTTATCAGGGGAACTTCATACACTTCCAAATGGTTATATAACAGAGATAACTAATATGAGTAGGGGTTCTCAAGTTGCAGTAAGTATGTTCCCCATAGCCTATGAAGAAAACATAGATGAAGCTATAGATGTTTTAAGCGCCATGTGTGAAGAAGTAAAAAGAGAGTATAGGGATATTTTAGTTGCTGGACCTCAAGTTGATGGAGTGGAAAATTTTATGGATAATTCTTATATGATAAGAGTTAGTGGTTTTGCCAAAACAGCGAAACATTGGACTATCCAAAAGGCATTAAATAAAAAGGGAAAAGAGTATTTAGATGAAGCAGGTATTGAAATACCTTATCCAAAAGTAGAATTAATAAAACAATAGTGGAGGTATATATGATACTAAAGTATGAAGTGGGAGATAGGGTAACTCTTAAAAAAGGTCATCCTTGTGGAGAAAATAACTGGGAAATTAGCAGAACTGGAGTAGACATAAAATTAAAGTGTCTAGGCTGTGAAAGACAGATTTGGTTAACTAGAATAGAGTTTGAAAAAAGAGTTAGAAAAATATATGATCAAGAAAAAGATAAGATGGTAAGTATTGTTCATTATAGACAAGATGAAGAATAAAAATAGCTATTAGATATAATCTAATAGCTATTTTTAGTTTAGTATTTCCTTAACTCTTCCAACTATACCACTTGTAAGCATGACTTTTATGCCATGAGGGTGATTTGGAGAATTGGTTAAGATTTTTTGAATTTCTCCTTGGGTTAGTTTACCAGTCTTTTGGTCTTGTTTTTGAACCACATTTACAAGAGCGCCTAATATTATATCTTTTCTATTTTTGTTATCCAAAATATCACATCCCATTAAAATTATATAATTACTCATTTAAAAAGATAGGCAGAGCCTATCTTTAATATATTTAATAATATTTTGCCCTCTTACCACCAATTAGTTTATCTCTAGTTCTAATCATGGAAAGATGAGCTTTACCAATTTCTTTAATATTAGATCTAACAACAACTCCAACCCTGTCTCTATCTATATGCATACCAATAAAAGAATCACCAATATCAATACCAGCATATATTCTATGGCCATGTTCTATTACAACAGGATCTGAAAGTTTTTTCATAGCAGAAGTGGCAAATCCACCTCCAGCTTCACCAACAGGAACTACATTAACAGGCATAATATCATATTTTTCAGCATATTCCCTCTCTACAACCAAGGCCCTATTAAGGTGTTCACAGCACTGAACTACAGGATATAAATTATTTTCTTTCATTTTTTCTATAAAGGTTTTAACTATAATAGAAGAAACCTCTAGATTTGTTGCAGTACCAATACTTTCTCCAACAACTTCACTAGTACTTCCACCAAGAACCACAGCTTGATTTTTATCTAGCTTTGCCTCATCTAATAGTGTGTCTATTGCTAGTCTAAGATTTTCTTCAATTGAAATTAGGTCCATAAAATAACCTCCTCATTGTTATTGTCTTATTATTTATGCTACAAATATTATAGCACAGAATAGCATCTAGTTAGTTTTTATTCGGCAGTTCTAAATAATTTTTTTATCTCCCTATAGAACAATAATGCAGTAACAGAAGTAGCAATGATATCAGCTAAGGGCTCTGCAGTAAAGACTCCAAGAATCTTGTTTTCGAAAAATATAGGAAGTAAATAGATTAAGGGTATCAATAAAATTATTTTCCTTAAAAAAGCTAAAAACAAAGAAGTTTTTGCATTGCCTAAGGCTACTAATGTTTGCTGACAACTTATTTGAACTCCTAAGACAAGTGAAGCAGACATAAAGATTCTAAGTCCCCAAGATGCTAAACTAATAATTTCTGCGTCATTTGTAAACATTGAGACAAAGATATTAGGCTTAGTTATTAGGAAAAGCCAGAATAAGATTGAATAGCTTAGGGCAGAAAATAATAATAGCTTAAAGGTCTGCCTAACCCTATCTAAGTTTTTAGCTCCATAGTTATAGCTTATGATGGGCTGAGCCCCCTGTGTAAGTCCTGATAAAGGGAGAAACATAAATTGCATAGCACTGGTTAAAATGGTCATGGAACCAACAGCTATATCTCCCCCATATTTTTGTAAATTAACATTAAAGGATATGGAAGTTATACTTTCTGTTATCTGCATTACAAATGGAGAAAGCCCTAGGGCTAAAATAGGTAGAATAACTTCTTTTTTTATTTTTAAATCAGATTTATTAAATTTTATAATAGTTTTACTACTGGATAAAAATTTTAGTACCCAGATAGCTGATACAGCTTGAGATATTATAGTAGCAAGAGCTGCTCCCTTAACTCCCATATCAAAAACAAATATAAATATAGGGTCTAAAATTATGTTTAAGACAGCCCCAATTAAAACTGTTAACATACTTGTTTTAGAAAAGCCTTGTGTACTTATAAAGGGGTTAAGTCCAATTGATATCTGAACAAATAAGGTTCCAAGTGTGTAAATTTTCATGTATTCAAGGGCATATTTCAGACTTTCATCACTGGCCCCAAATGCCTTTAACAAAACATCATTAAAAATTGAGAAAAATACTGTTAGAAAGATTGAAATAATAAAGAGGGTGGATATTGAGTTCCCCAGTATTGTTCTTGCAGCCTTTTCATCTTTTTCCCCCATGGCAATTGCCATTCTTGGAGCTCCACCCATACCTACTAAAACTGTAAAGGCAGATATAATTATGGTTATTGGCATGGCGACACCAACTCCTGTTAGGGCAGTTCCACCTATCTCTGGTATATGACCTATATACATCCTATCTACCATATTGTAGAGTAGGTTTACAATTTGAGCTATTATAGCTGGTAGAGCCAGAGAATAAAGGAGTTTACCTATACTTTCTTCTCCCAGCCTATTTTTTTTCATATTTTCCATAAATACCTCCTAGTTTAATAGAGCTTAATTTTTTGTAAGTTATGTAACATTTTTTTTTGAGTAGCCTTTAATCCATCAATATCCTCCATAGGTATATTTTCAAAAATAGATTTTGAAAAATCCTCATTAATTTTCTTAAGTTTTTCAACAATAGGATCAGCCTTAGCTGTTATAAAGAGGTTAGATATTCGCTTGTCCTCTTTACTCACTTCAGACACTAAGTAGCCAGATTCTATCAAGTCATTTACACCCTTGGATACAAGAGCCTTAGATACACCTTTGTAGGTTACTATATCCTTAGCAGTTTTAAAATACTTACCATTATTTATTAAAAATTTTAAGATTTCTATTTCTATAGGACTAAGGTCAAATTCTTTTAATCCATTTGCAGAAAACTCCTTATAGGATCTAAGAAGAATGCTGTAAAAATATAGAAAATTATCATCATAGTTAAATTTCATAAACTCACCTCAAATTTATAGTAACAAATAATAGTTCAAAAGTAAACTAATTTTAAAACTGATAATAAGTTTCACTAATGCCCAAGATTATGCTATAATATCCCTTGAAAACTACATATTTAATTTAAGGTGCCATATTTGGATAATAGGGAATTAGGTGAAAATCCTAAACGGTCCCGCCGCTGTAAAATCGCTTATAGAATATATTCACTGTGAAAGTGGGAAGGATATATTTATTTAGATTGAGTCAGAAGACCTGCCTTAAAAATTATAATCTTTATTTGCGAGAGACAGATGAGTGAGGCTAGATTTTATTGGCCATTTTTAACCATGTCTTTGTAAATTAAGATGTGGTTTTTTAATACATAAAAAGGAGAAAGATATGAAAAAATTTAAGAGTTTATTGGTACTACTAGTTGTATTAGCTACTTTAGTAGGGTGCGGGAAGACACAGGAATTAGTAGAGGAAACAGATGGTAAGATAGTTGTAACAGATATTGCAGGAAGAGAAGTTGAAATACAAGGACCAGTTAAGAGGGTTATAGTTAATAATAGATCAGCTTTTGACACTATATTTGCCTTAGTCGGAGATGAAGCAGCAGATATGATAGTTGGAGTACCAGGAGGAAGCCGTGGTATAGAATCTTTTAATAATACTTATGGAGTTAAGTATCCTAAGGTAATGGAAATTGAACAAATATCAGCTGGTGGTGGAAATGGAGAGTATGATAATGAAAAGATAATTTCTTTAAAACCAGATGTATTAATAATGATAAACCAAGAACCAACACAAAACTTTGAAAACCTACAGACAGTAATGGAGGCAGGCATACCAGTGGTTGGACTAAGCTATAATATTGAACCTCTTAGAGATAGGGTGAAAAATATTGAAATTTTAGGTAAAGTTTTTGGCAAGGAAGAAAGAGCTAAAGAGATGTCTGAGTTTATGACTAGACAATATGACCTAGTAGAAGAAAGATTAAAAGATATAGCGGAAGAAGATAGAAAAGAAGTACATCAAACACATTTTCATGGAGATACACCTAAAACATTTTGGAGCTGGAGTATAATATCTGAAACAGCTGGTGGTAAAGAAATAGCGAATGATGTAATGGGAGAAAAATTAGAAAATGGTGGAACTTTAGATACAGAATATCTACTTAAAAAAGATCCAGAAGTATTTATAATAGGGGCAGATGGATTAGGACTTGGTGGTAGTGAAGAAGAAGGGCAAAAATACATCCAAGAAATGATAGCTAAAACTCCAGGTTGGAAAGATTTAACAGCAGTTAAAAATAAAAATACTTATGGTATATCTTATAGTTCAGCCCTTAATATGGAAACATTTTATGCAAATCTACAACTTGCAAAATGGTACTATCCAGAGAAGTTTGAAGACGTTAATCCAGACCAAGTTTTAAAAGATTTTTATGATAAATTTATGCCTTTTGAGTATGAAGGTGATTGGTCTACAAAGTTAAAGTAGGCACTTATGAATAATTATTTAATAAGTAGTAGAAGAAAAAAAACCATAATAGGATTTTTAATTTGCTTAATTATTGGAAGCTTTATACTAAATATAATGATAGGGTCTTCTGGGATGAGCTTTATGGAGGTTATAGAAACTATACTTATGAAAAGAGTTGGGACTATGAACCATACAATAGTTTGGAATATAAGGCTTCCCATAGGACTTATGGCAATAGTTGTAGGAAGCTCTCTAGCCATTGGTGGACTTCAGATGCAGACAGTTCTTAGAAACTCTATGGCTAGCCCCTATACTTTAGGTATATCTTCAGCAGCTAGTTTTGGGGCAGGGCTTGGAATAATTTTAGGAGTTAAAATCTTTCCAGGTTTTGATAATCTAATAGTTCCAATAAATGCCTTTATAGCTACTATGATAGCAGCTTTTATTCTCTATGGAGTTAGCAATAAAGAAGGTATCTCAAGAAATACTATTGTACTTTTTGGTATGGCCCTAAGTTTTATGTTTAGTGCGTTAACTGCATCACTTCAATATATAGCATCAGAACAAGCCTTAAAAAGTTTTATGTTTTGGAGTTTTGGAGATTTATCCAAGACAAATTGGAATAAGTTAGGGATATCAGCCCTAGTATTTCTAGTAGTTTATATATTATTTTTAAAGGATGCGTGGAAACTAACAGCCCTTAGCTTGGGAGATACTAAGGCAAGAGCCTTAGGGGTTGAGGTAAGTAAGATAAGAAGAAAAACCATAGTACTGGTGGCATTTTTAGCGGCTACTTGTATAAGTTTTGTGGGTACTATAGGATTTATTGGGCTTGTTGCCCCCCATATAGCAAGGCTCTTAGTAGGGGAAGACCAAAGATTCTTGCTACCTATTTCCGCCCTTATAGGAGGATTTATCTTATCTCTGGCCTCTATTGTTAGTAAGGTTATAATACCTGGAGTTTTACTACCAATAGGTATAGTTACATCTCTAATAGGGATACCATTTTTCATAGCCCTGATTTTTAGAAAGGGAGATAGGATATGATAGAGATTAAAGATTTAAACTTCTCCTATGGAAGTAAGATTGTTTTAAAGGATTTAAATATAAACTTAAAATCTGGCATAACAGGTATAGTGGGACCTAATGCTGCAGGGAAGTCCACCCTTATGAAATGTATCTATGGGATGAATAAATATAATGGTAGCATTGAGATAAAGGGTAAGGATTTAGCTGGAATGGACAGGTCAGAAAAAAATAGGATTTTGGGATATCTGCCCCAAGAAGAAACCTATATACCTAGGCTTACAGTGATTGAAACTGTACTTCTTGGAAATATGGAGAACCTGTCCTATAAGTTATCAAAAGATGAAATAGATCAGGCATATAGAGTTTTAAGCTACTTGGACCTAGAAGATTTAGATGATAGATATCTGATAGAGCTTAGTGGTGGTCAAAGACAGATGGTTTATATAGCTCAAACCTTGATTAAAAATCCAGAGATAATACTTATGGATGAACCAACTAATAACCTAGATATAAAAAGGCAAATTGAATTTTGTAAAATGTTAAGAACTTTGAATTTGGAAAAAGATATTAGTATAGTTGTTATTTTACATGACTTAAATATGGCAACTAAATATTGTGATAATATTTTGGTTATGAATAATAGGGGAAACATCTATGATTATGGAGATAAAAATATTATTACCTGTGATTTAATGAAGGATGTATATGGAGTAGATGTTGATATTATAGAGCATAAGGGAGATAAGATAATAGTTCATGTGTAGAACTTGCTTATATTTTTAGAAAGTGATATAATGTCTCGGTAGTATCCTTGCTCTATTAATAATAGAGCCGGTTAGTCCATAGGGAGGTGAATAGAATGAGAAAATATGAAGGAATGTTTATCTTTGTACCAAATCTAGAAGAAGAAAAAAGAAACGCTACACTTGATAGAATAAAAGGTATCATAGAAACTGACGGAGAAATAGACACAGTTGATGAGTGGGGTTTAAGAAAATTAGCTTACGAAATCAATGATTTAGGTGAAGGTTATTATGTACTAATAAACTTTACAACAACTCCAGAAGTTAAAGACGAATTAGACAGAGTTGTTAAAATATCTGATAGCGTAATGAGACATATGATCGTTAGAGATGAAAAATAATAGTCTAAGGAGTGGAATTTATGAATAACGTTACATTAATAGGTAGATTAGTAAGAGATCCGGAGTTAAGGTATATACCATCAACAGGAAACGCTATAGCTAATTTCACATTAGCCATAGATAAAGGGCTTTCTAGAGACAAGAAACAAGAAATGGAATCTAGAAACATGCCAACTGCAGACTTTATTGATATTGTAGTTTGGGGTAAGCCTGCTGAAAACTGTGCAAACTACTTAAAACAAGGTTTACAAGTAGCAATACAAGGAAGAATTCAAACTGGTTCTTATGAAGACAAACAGGGAGTTAGAAGAAAAACTTTTGATGTAGTTGCTAATAATGTAGAATTCTTAGAGTGGGGCGAAAATAGGAATAGTGGTGGTATGAATCAACAACAACAAAGGCCAGAACAAAGTCAACCAATGAACAATGATTTTGGCGGAATAGAAGGATTCCACCCTACAGATAATGACGATATTCCATTCTAGAAGGAGGGAAAGATAATGGGTAGAAGATTTAGACCAAGAAGAAAAGTTTGTGCTTTCTGTGCAGACAAATCTTTAGAAATCGACTATAAAGATATAGATAGATTACAAAACTATGTTAATGATAGAGGTAAAATACTTCCAAGAAGAGTTTCTGGAAACTGTGCAAAACACCAAAGAGCATTAACAATAGCTATAAAAAGAGCTAGACAAGTTGCATTATTACCATATAGTGCTGAATAATAGATAATTAAGAGAGGGCGACCTCTCTTTTTTTGTCATTAAATACATAAATATGTTATAATTCTAGATACTATAACATAAAGGATGGGGTGCGTAGTTTGGCAAACAACAGTATGAAAAAACAAATACAAGAAACAATATTGACCTTAGTTTTCAGTCTAGTCTATATACTGCTAGTGTCAAGAGTTTCAGTATTATTACTAGGATTATTACCTATTCCTTTTATATTATTAGGTGTTAGAAATAATATAAAGACAAATATATTTGCCCTGGTATTATTTTTTTCAATATTAAATATAATGTTAAATCTATCTTTTGCTATAACATCACTTGCACTTATAATGCCCGTGAGCTTATTGGCGCAGTATATGATAGATAAGAAATATAAGGGCAACGATATAATAATAGCTCTAGCTATTGTATTTATAGTTTCTATATTTGGTACATTATATGTTGAAAAAATTACTACTAATGTTGATATAGTGTCCCAGATGGAAGAAGGATTTCATGATATAGTAGAAATACAAGAAAAAAACTTAAAAAAAATGGAAATGACAGAATTAGAAATACAGCAAAGAGTGGATATAATGGAGACAGGTATAAGTTATTTAGTGACAGTAACACCAATGATGTTGGGATTTACTTGTTTACTACTAGGATTTTTAAATTATAAGATAGCTGCATTTTTAATAAATAAGACATATGACCCAAATATGAAAGTACCTAAATTTGCAAATTTCAAGTTGCCTAGTAATTTTATCGTAGGTGTGGGTGTAATGGTGGTTACTTCCTATGTGGCAACTAAGATTAATTTACCTTATAATGGTGCATTAAAACAAAATTTGATATTTTTAGTGACAGGACTTTTTTTAATACAGGGATTTTCACTTTTAGATTATTTTTTAGATAAAATTAAGGTTAATAAGATATTAAAAGCTATAATAATGACACTAAATGTAGTGATGATGCCAATTGGTGGTATTTTGATGGCTTTGGGGTTTGTAGATGTTTTTGCAGATTTTAGAAAGCTTAGGAAAAAGCCATAATAGGAGGAAAATATGGATGATAATAAACAGGATAAGAATCAGGAAAAGATAAAAATTAATAAAAAGGGAACTTTAGTTGATAAAGATATTGTAATACAGTCAGTTTTAATTGGTATTTTGACTGTTGCATTATGGTATTTTGAGCCACTAGCAGGGTTTGTTGCAACCTTAATCCTTGGATATTCAATTTTTCAAAATATAAAAAGAGCAGATAGGACAGAAAAGGATTTTGTAAGATATATAGAGGGTCTAAGCGATGACTTTGATTCTGCTACAAAACATGCAATTTTTAATATGCCTTTTCCCTTGGTTATGATTAATGACCAAAATATAGTAACTTGGTATAATACACCATTTTTAAACTTGTTCGATAAGAAAGACATAATAAATGAACACATAGGAGATATAATGCCTGGATTAAATGGAGCAGAAATGTTTAATCAGGATAATGAGCCTATTTCGATATCTTGTAATGATAAACATTATAGAGTTTATCCAAATATGGTGGATACAAAAAAAACTAAGAGTAAAAATGATGGAATTATAATGCTATATTTTGTAAATGAAACTGATTATGTAAATTTATCCAGAAGATATAAGGATGAAAGATTAGTTGTATCTTTTGTATATGTAGATAATTTTACAGATGTAAAAAATTCTACACCAGATATAAAAGAACCACTAGTTTTAGCAGAGATAGATAGAAAGGTAATCCAGTACTTTACAGAGAGAAAAGCAATAATAAGAAAGTACGATAAGGACAAGTACCTAGCACTTTATAACAGGGCACTATTTGAAGAATTAGAGGA
Source organism: uncultured Tissierellia bacterium (assembly GCA_946402705.1). Classification (GTDB taxonomy): domain Bacteria; phylum Bacillota; class Clostridia; order Tissierellales; family Tissierellaceae; genus CAMIXG01. The sequence goes on from CAMIXG010000007.1 coordinate 24,044, forward strand.
TAAAAACTTTGATATACTTGATGAGTTTAGGACTTTAGATATAGGTAATACAATACCTATCACCCTTAGTATAGGTACATCTATAAAGGGTGAAGACTTATCAGAAGCCTATAGAGAAGCTAAGGCTGCCATAGATGTGGCTTTAGGACGTGGTGGAGACCAGGTTGTTGTTCAAAAGGGAAATAAATTAGAATTCTTTGGTGGAAAGAGTAAAGCCTTAGAAAAGAGGAATAAGGTAAAATCTAGAGTTATAGGTTATGCTCTTAGACAACTTATAGACCAAGCTGATGAGATATTTGTAATGGGACATAAAAATCCAGATATGGATTCATTTGGAGCAGGTATAGGTATACTTAGTGCAGTAAAAGAGAGAGGTAAAAATGGATATTTAGTATTAAATGATATAAATCCATCTATAAAGGTTATCTATGAGGCTATGAAGGAAAGAGAACCAGAACTACTAGATAGGATTGTAACTACAGAAGAGGCCCAGGCTATGGTTAGTCCAAAATCTCTTATGGTGGTAGTTGATAATCATAAGCCTAGTTTTACAGAGGCTCCAGTACTTCTTGATGAAATAGAAAAGGTAGTTTTAATAGACCATCATAGAAGGGGAGAGGAGTTTATTAAAAATCCAATTCTAGTATATTTAGAGCCATACGCATCTTCAACTTGTGAGTTAGTAACGGAAGTCTTAACCTACATGGGAGATAAGATAAATATAACTAAGTTTGAGGCAGAGGCACTACTTGCGGGTATAACAGTAGATACTAAGAACTTTAGCTTTCAAACTGGTGTTAGAACCTTTGAAGCTGCAACCACTCTTAAAAGGGCTGGAGCAGATAGTACCACAGTAAAAGAATTTTTTAAGGATGATATAGAAAACTTTATATTAAAGGCAGAGGTCGTTCAGAGGGCTCATGTAATAAAGAAAAAAATCGCCATAAGTAGAATAGATAGAGAGGTTGAAAATTCCATACTTTTAGCAGCACAATCAGCAGATGAACTTTTAAGTGCAAGTGGAATAGAAGCATCCTTTGTACTTGCCAAGGTTGGCGAGATTATCTATATAAGTGGTAGGTCACTAGGCAATATATCTGTTCAATTGATACTGGAAAAACTAGGTGGTGGAGGGCACTTAACTAGTGCTGGAGCTCAACTTGAAGCAGATATGGAAGAAGCAGAAAATAAATTAATAGAAACTATAGAAGAATATTTTGAGGAGGAAGAAAAATAATGAAAATTATATTAAAAGAAAATGTAAAAGATTTAGGAAAAGCAGGAGATTTAGTAGATGCAAAATCAGGATTTGCTAGAAACTTTTTATTCCCAAGAAATTTAGCAGTTGAAGCTACTGCTCAAAATATGAAGGAATGGGAAGCAGAACAAAAAGTGTTAAAGGCTGAGAAAAAAGCAGAAGTAGAAGAAGCGGAAAAAGTAAAAAAACAAATAGAATCAAGTACAGTTACACTTATAGGAAAAGCAGGAGATGGTGGAAAACTTTTTGGTTCAGTAACTAGCCAAGATATAGCTAAAGGCTTAAAAGACCAATATAGTATAGAAATAGATAAGAGAAAGATAGAACTTGGAGATAATATAAAAGATTTGGGAGTTACTGTGGTAAAGGTTAGAGTATATCCAGAGATAACGGCAGATCTTAAGGTAAATGTAAAGGCTAAAAACTAGAAATTAATAACTAATAGAGGTGTTTTATGGAAGAGCAGATAATAGGCAAAGTTCCTCCACATAGTTTAGAGGCAGAACAGTCTGTGCTAGGTTCAATGATATTAGATAGGGATTCGATAAATACGGCAGCAGAAATCATAAGACCCAGTGATTTTTACAGACTTGCCAATGGAGAAATATATGAAACTATATTAACTCTATATAACAAAAGTGAGCCAGTAGACTTAATCACTCTTTCAGAAGAACTTAGGAATAGGGGAACCTTAGAAAAAATAGGTGGAATGACTTATCTTGCAGATTTGTCCAATATAGTTGCAACTACTGCAAATACAAAGTACTATTGTGAGATAGTGGAAGAAAAATCTATACTTAGAAAACTTATAAAATCATCCAATGAAGTTGTGGCTAGAGCATATGAAGCCACAGATAATATAGATGCCATCATAGAATCAGCTGAGGAATCGATTTTTGATATAACTCAAGGTAGAGATAAGGACGGATTTGCACCAGTTAAGGAAGTTTTAATAGATAGTTTTAATCAGATGGAGCAAAGAGCTGCTCATAAGGGTGGACTGACAGGACTTACAACAGGATTTATAGATGTTGATAAAAAGTTATCTGGCCTTCAAAAATCAGACTTGGTACTTTTAGCAGCAAGACCTTCTATGGGTAAGACTGCCCTAGGTATAAATATAGCAGTAAATGCAGCCTTAAAGGCAGAGGCAAATGTAGCTGTATTTTCCCTAGAGATGTCCAAGGAACAGTTAGTTCAAAGGATGATATCATCTGTATCTCATGTTGACTTGGGTAAGGTAATATCTGGCCAACTTCAAGAAGAAGAATGGGGTAAGGTAATACAGGGTATGGATCCTCTATCAAAATCGAAAATATTTATAGATGATACAGCAGGGATATCCTTACTTGAAATGAGAGCTAAGTGTAGAAAATTAGAAATGGAACATGGTATAGATTTAATCTTAATAGATTACTTACAGCTAATGGAGATGGAAGGTAGACAGGAAAGTAGACAGCAGGAAATATCTGCTATATCTAGGGGACTTAAGGCTTTGGCTAAAGAGTTAGATTGTCCAGTTATTGCACTTTCACAGCTGAGCAGGGCGCCAGAACTTAGGGCGGATCATAGGCCTATACTTTCAGACTTAAGGGAGTCTGGAGCCATAGAGCAGGATGCAGATGTGGTTTTATTCCTATATAGGGATGAGTATTACCATGAAGATTCTGAGCTTAGAAATATAGGTGAGTTGATAATTGCCAAACATAGAAATGGTCCTACTGGAACAGTTGAATTAGTTTGGAAAGGTGAATATACTAAGTTCTTAAATAAAGAATTTATTAGACAAGATATGAGCTAAGATATTACTTCGAGTTTTCTCGAAGTAATATTTATATATAAAGCTTGGGAGTGGTTATATGAATTTTGAAATAGAAGTAACAGATATGGACTTGGGAGATACACTAATAGAAAATATATTTATAAATGATTTTATGCCAATGGCAAATGGTACCTTTGTTAAGGTTTATCTTTTAGGTTATAAGTTTGCATCTGAAAAAAATGTATCAATAAAAATTAATAATCAAATTATAGCAAAACATTTGCAGATACCCTTGGAAGATGTCTTAGCAGCCTGGGATTTTTGGGAGGAAAAAGGTATAATAACAAAACTTCCAATTGGAGAAGAGGATCATGAGTATGGGGTTAGGTTTAAAAGCTTAAAACAACTTTATATACAAAATAATCCAAAGGTATTTAAGGAAAATATAGAGAAAAAATCTATAACTACAAATGATGTCTTAGAGGCTAATCAAAATATTATGATTAATCAAATGTTTAATAATATAAATCACTTGATTAGAAGAGAGACACAAATAACGGAGAAAATGGAAATCTTAAAATGGATACAAGATTATAATATGAATCCAGATGTTATAGAATTGGCTTTTTCCTATGCTGTTGAAGAAAGAAATGTAAGATATAATCATATGTCTTATGTGGGTAAAATGATAGTAAATTGGTATGATAGAGACCTTACAAATGTAGATGCTGTTATGGGTGATTTTCAAAATCAAAACAAGAGATACTATGATTATAAAGAGATACTTAAGAATATTGGAATATCAACAGTTGTAACTCCAGATATAAAAGAGAGAATAGATATTTGGTTTGATGAATACAAGATGCCTAAAGACCTGATAATTTATGGTTGTAGAAAATCTTCTGGAACATCAAATCCTAATTTTAATTATATAGATAGTATAATTACTAAATGGCATGAAAAAGGTATAAAAACTATTGAAGAAGTAGAAACACTTGATAGTAAGAACAAGACAGAAAAGACTAGTAAATCTAATAATTATGCTAAGGCAAGACCAAATAATTATAAGAATAGATTCCATAATTTCAAGCAAAGAACAGATGACTATACAGATGAGGAAATAGAAAAATTAGCTAGAAAAAAGAGAGAGCAAGTCTTTGATAGATTCAAAGGAGAATAGAATATGTATGAAAAAATACTAAGGGATATCTCAAATGAATATGAAAAAAAGAGGGATAGAAAAGAGCGAGAGTTAGAGTACAGAAAGAGAGAAGTTTATGAAAAAATTCCAGTTATAGAAAAGATAGAGGAAGAAATTTTTAAAACTGGACTTTCCATGACTAGAAATCTGCTTCAAAATCCAGATAATTATGAGGAAATAGCAAGAGTTGCCAAGGAAAAGATGGCAAATCTTAGGATGGAAAAAGCCATACTTTTAACTGAGGCAAATATTGATCCAGAATATCTAAATATGAAATATGACTGTGAAGTTTGTAAAGATAAGGGATATTTGGAAAATGGGGAAAGGTGCCATTGTTTAAGACAAAAACTAGTTTCTAGATCCTATCAGATGTCTAATATAGAAGAGGTTATAAAGCTTGAAAATTTTAGTAGCTTTGATATAAATCTTTTTTCAGATGAAAAGATTATGGGAGAAGATTTGTCGCCTAGAGAAAATATGCTAGATATAACAGGTGTGGTTCAAAATTTTATAAATACTTTTGAAGAAAGAAACTCTGTAAACCTATTATTTTATGGAGAAACTGGACTTGGGAAAACATTTTTATCAAATTGCATAGCAAAGGAGCTTTTAGATAAAGGTAAGATAGTTGTATATCAAACAGCCTTTACCATACTTGATATAGTTGAAAAACATAGATTTCAAAGAGGGGATTTAAAACTAAATGAGTATCAATACAATCTTTTATTTGAGGCAGATTTACTTATAATAGATGATTTAGGTACAGAAGTTGGAAATACTTTTACCAATGCTGAAATATTTAATATAGTAAATACTAGAATTTTATCAAATAAAAAGACTATAATATCCACGAATCTTGGACTAAAGGAAATATCAGAGATATATACGGAAAGAGTATTTTCTAGAGTTTTTCAAAAATTCATACCTTTAAAATTTTATGGATCAGACTTAAGATGGCAATAGAGCATGAAAATGCTCTTTTTTATTACATAAAAAAACCTAGTGAAACCACTAGGTTAAATTGACTATTTATTTAGTTCTACATTTTGTATATCAAATTCAAAATTACTAACATCGATATCCTTAAGTTCATCTTCTGGTAACAAGCTATCAAACTCATCTCTTACTTCAAAAACATAGTCATCTTTTCCATCTAAACTTTCTTCTATAGGATATGAAGTTATGTAGCTACCTTCATTTAAGATAATTAAATCAAACTTTACAGATTTTGCATTCTTATCGGCTGGTACAAATTTGATTTTTGTAAAGAAATATTCAGAGTCATTTTTTGATGGATTATCTATATAGAATTCATTTTTATCAACTTCTACTACAGGTGCCTTATCATTTGAAAAGGTTGCTTGGCTTGTAGCATCCTCATCCTTAATTAGATTAGAATCATCTATAGGTTTTTCCTTACCACAGGCTACCAAACTGAAAGCTAAAACAAATATCAATCCAAAAGTTAACAATTTTTTCATAAAATCCCTCCCTATCTATATTATATACTTTAATGGTATATATAAACACATGATATATGATTTTTTATATTAAATTTAAAAAAATTAAAAGAAAATATTATTCTAGCTGTATTGACAAGAACTCTAGCTATGTTATAATAACTATAATTAAATATAATGTGATGAAGGGAAATAGTAAATAGAGCTAGGCTTTAGAGAGAGTCAATGGTTGGTGGAAATTGACAGGTTTAACTATTGAATCCGTCCCAGAGCAGATATTACTTAAGTGAGCTTAGGCTAACAAGGGTGGCAACGCGGGTAACTCTCGTCCCTATTTTTATAGGGATTGGGAGTTTTTTTAATTTAAAAAAGGAGAGATATTATGTTAGATATTAGAGTTATAAGAGAAAATCCAGAGGGTGTAAAGGTAGCACTAGCTAAAAGACATGGTAATTTCGCAATAGATGAAGTTTTAGAATTAGATGAAAAAAGAAGGGAAATAATACAAAGTGTTGAAGCAATGAAGGCTGAGCAAAACCAAAAATCTAAAGAAATACCAGCCCTTAAAAAAGCAGGGGAAGATACAACTGAAGTTTTTGCAAAATTAAAGGACTTATCTAATGAAATTAAGGATTTAGATGAAGGTTTAAAGGAATTAGATGAAAAAATAAAAGTTTTATTACTTACAATACCAAATACTCCAAATGAAGATGTTGTCATAGGAGAATCAGATGAAGATAATGTGGAAGTTAGAAAATTTAAAGAACCTACAAAATTTGATTTTGAACCTAAGGCACATTGGGATTTAGGAACAGATTTAGATATATTAGACTTTGAGAGGGCAGGTAAGATAACTGGAGCAAGATTTACTATATTTAAAGGACTTGGAGCAAGACTTGAAAGAACACTTGCAGCCTTTATGTTAAATCTTCATACTACTGAACATGGATTTACAGAGATGGCAACTCCTTTTATGGTAAATAGAGATAGTATGATTGGTACAGGACAATTACCAAAATTTGAAGATGATATGTTTCATGTACCAGCAAAAGATTATTTCCTAATACCAACAGCAGAAGTGCCACTTACAAATATTCACAGGGATGAAATAGTTGAAGGAAAAGATTTACCAATATATTACACAGCTTATTCTCCATGTTTTAGAAAAGAAGCAGGATCTGCAGGTAGAGATACTAGGGGAGTAATCAGAAATCATCAGTTTGATAAGGTAGAGCTTGTAAAGTTTGTTAAGCCAGAAGATTCTTATGATGAGTTAGAAAAACTTACAAATGCAGCAGAGGAAGTCTTAAAAAGACTTGAAATACCTTATAGGGTTGTAATGTTAAGTACAGGAGATTTAGGATTTGGATCAGCTAAAACTTATGATATAGAAGTATGGATGCCAAGTTATAATAGATATGTTGAAATTTCAAGCTGTAGTAACTTTGAAGGCTTCCAAGCTAGAAGGGCAAACATAAGATACAGAGATGAGGAAACAGGAAAAGTTCAAAACCTTCATACTCTAAATGGTTCAGGACTTGCAGTGGGAAGAACTTTAGCTGCAGTACTTGAAAATTATCAACAAGCAAATGGAAGTATAAAAATACCAGAAGCTTTAAGACATTATATGGGTGTAGATTTTATAAGATAGATATGGAATATCCAGTAATCATTTACTGGATATTTTTTTAGTTTAAAATAGATTGTAGGTCCCTAAATAACAGCGAGTAAAATGTTAAAGAATCTACCAAAGTTTAAAATTATCTACTAATCTTATGGCTAATTATGTTATACTTAATCAAAGTAGTATATTTTACAGTTATGACTAAGCTAATAAAGGAGACAATAATATGAAGAAAATAAAGTACTTATTGTCTATTCTAATTTTTTTATCACTAATAAACATGACATCTTTTGCAAATAAAAATGAGATAGGCGCAGAAGGCAGGAAGACAGCGGAAGAATTATCAGAAGGTATAAACTGGGAACTACCAACAGTTTTATTTGAAGAAAATCCAAGACCTGGAGTTAGAGCCTGGGGTAGGGATCAGCATGCAACTAAAAATACAGTACCATGGATTCTATTTGATGATGGACATTTGGTAATATATGTAGGTGAAGTTCTAGGAAGTGTAGGTTCAGATAATCTTTGGGTCAGACCTGCAATAAGGGATGAAGTAAAGGTGCTTACAGCAGGGGTAAGTCATCCAAAATTGGCAGCAAATATAAAACTAAAGTTTTTATTTAATCAATTAGATAGTTTCTGTAAGTTGTTTTCTAATATTGAGGAAGTGAAATTTACAAACAAAGTAGATACACTAGGGGCTAAAAGTGCAAAATATATGTTTCAAAATAATAAAAAATTAAAAAAAGTAGATTTAGGCAGTATAAGTATGTCTAAAATGGAAAATATAAGTGGTATGTTTAGAGGGACAGCTAGTCTGGAAAGTTTAGATGTAAGTGATTGGGATGTTTCACAAGTAATGCTTATGAGTAATCTATTCTATGGAGCATCTAGTTTAAAAGAATTAGATGTAAGTAGATGGAATACATCTAGACTAGTTAGGGCAGATAATCTATTTAGAGATACAAATGTTGAGAAATTAGAAGTTGGTAACTGGGATACATCTAAGATAACAGATATGCAAAGTATGTTTGGTGAATCTAGAAATATAAAAGAGTTGGATGTAAGTAAATGGGATACATCTAGGGTAGAGCTTATGAGGGGAACATTTAGTGGTACAGAAAATTTGAAAGAGCTAGATATAAGTAAATGGGATGTATCAAAAGTAACAGACATGATGCATATGTTTAATGGAGCATCAAGTTTAGAAAAATTAGATGTAAGTAAATGGGATGTATCTGAGGTAACAAATATGAGTTGGACATTTTGCGAAACATCAAGTTTAGGAGCGTTAGATGTAAGTAAATGGGATACATCAAATATTAGACTTATGAATGGAATGTTTGACGGTTCATCAAAGATAGAAAAATTAGATGTGAGTAAATGGAACACAGCTAAATTAGAAGATACCTCAGAAGCATTTGAAGGTATGTCAAATTTGAAGGAATTGGATGTAAGCAAGTGGAATGTTGGAAAACTAAATAATGCTAGAGGTATGTTCAAGGATACAATAGCTTTAGAAGTATTAGATGTAAGCAACTGGAATACTTCTAGTCTTGAAAACTCATCTAGTATGTTTGAAGGTATGACAAAGGTAAAACTTTTAGATGTAAGTAATTGGGACATGTCTAATGTTATTAGGGCAGGGGATATGTTCAAGGATGCAGTGTCTTTGGAGATAGCAGATGTGAGTAAATGGAACACATCTAAAATGCAAACACCAGGAGGAATGTTTGATGGAGCTATAAAACTCAAGGAAATAGATGTGAGTAACTGGGATGGTAAAATATTTACTGTTCTAGACTATATGTTTAGAAATGTAACAGTTGAAAATGTAGATATAAGTAAATGGGGCACTGGTAAACATTTAATGAGTTTTAATGGATTCTTTGAGGGAGCATCTAATGTGAAAGTAATTGATTTTAGTGATTGGATAGCCAATAAATCAGAGAATATAATTATGAAAGATGCTTTTAAAAATGCATCCAGTGTAAAGACACTAGATTTAAGTATGTTTAATAATAGTATCAACCATAGAAATATGCTGGAAGGAACAAATTTGGATTCTATAACATTAGGAATCAATACAAAGATAAAGGATTCTAATTTAAGTCCAATAAGTAAGCATGAATATTGGAAACAAGTAGATGGAAAAAACTCATATGGTAACAGTATCGGCTTTATTTATGGTTATCAACCATTTGAGGATCATGTTGGAACCTATATCAGGGCTCCAAGACTGATACCTATAGAAATATACTATGTAAAAAAAGGAACACCACCAGACCTTGTTGATAGGGTACAGAACCAATTAGATTACATGAAAAAGGTTGAATTAGACCCTAGAGTTGGAATTAATAGCAGGGCAAAAGGATTAGTAAATGGATATGGGTACATGTATAATACAGATGTCTATATTGGTAAATATAATAAATTTTTAATAAATATTAAGGATGGCATAAAAAGTCCAGTAGGAGATTTAATCTTAAAGGATGAAAGTTTATACGATAAGATTGACTATGGAGTAGTTTTAAAAGTTATTCACTATTATAATTAAGACTCAAAACAAGCTAGGTCCAAATCTAGCTTGTTTTTTTATGTGCCTTAAAAGAAAGAAAATTCAGAACTTAACTTGTAATCACATTACTAGTCTGATATAACTTTAGTTGCATTGGAAGTATAGTATAAGTATTAAAAAATTTAAAGGAGATGATTGTGTGAAGAAGAGTCTTATTTCATTGACGATTGTGACTTCAATTTTTTTATCACTAGTAGGAGTAAATGTTTTTGCAGAGGAAATTTTAGAAGTTGAAAGCGAGGCACATGTAGAAGTGCTTGAGAGTGGATATATAGAAAATCAAAGTCTAAGATTACCGGCATCATCATTTGAAGATAACCCAAATGATGAAATTAAAGCTTGGGGAAGGCTAGGAGACAATACCAGTGCTATATGGATTTTGTATAATGATGGACATTTAATAATGTATGGTGGGCATACAAAAGGATTGAAAAATCCAAAACTTACTTGGAAAAATGATAGGATTATAAAAGATATAACAAAAATAACTGTTGGTGGGGGAAGCTATTTAGCAGATGGAGATGAAGACATATTATATTTTACAGGAGATAAAATGGAATCACTTTTTGCTGAATTACCAAGAGTTACAGAGATAGAATTTACAGATAAACTTAATACTGAACTTGTAACAGACATGTCCAATCTATTTTACAAATCATCAAAACTGGAAAAAATAGATTTAGGTAATATAGATACAGCTAATGTGTTAGATATGTCATATATGTTTGGTGAAATGGAAAACTTAAGAGATGTAAATGTTAGTAAACTTAATACATCTAGTGTGAAATCTATGCTTAGAATGTTCTATAATACACCAAATTTAAAAACTATAAATGTTGCTAATTGGGATACATCAAGTGTTGAAAATATGGTGGGAGTATTTGAAGGAGCATCAGGGGTAAAGGGATTAAATTTGTATAAGTGGGATGTGTCAAATGTTAATACAATGCAGTATATGTTTAAAAATGCAAAATCAGTTGACAGTTTGGATTTGATGGATTGGAAAACTCCTAATCTTAGAGTTATGGATGGAATGTTTGAAGGAACAGAAAGCTGTGAAGTAATTTTTGCAAATAATTTTGATACATCAAAAGTAATAGATATGTCAAACTTATTTAAAGGTACTAAATCATTGGAATTATTGACAATGAATAGTTGGGATACAAGAAAAGTAGTTAGAACAGATATGTTTAAAGATACTGGTCTGGAAGATATAACTCTTGGAAAGTATACAATTATTGGAGAGAGCAATCTAACACCTATAGAATCATCAAAATATTGGAGAAGAGATGATGGTGGTGCTAAGTTTAAAGATAGTGAAAGCTTTATGCAAAATTATAAAGGTTCCACAAATAATGTAGAAAGATATGTATTAGTAGAAGAAGCAAACGAAGGATTTATAGATGCAAGTATAATGTATTTAAGAAAGGGCACAGGTATAGAGAGTATATACGATTTTTCAAATAAAGTTGATATAACTAAGGTTTTGACATTTGACCCAAAAGAAGGTACACGCAGTAGAGCTAAAGGTGCATCAAATGGATATTCTTATATAAGGGATACAAAGGTCTTTATAAATGATGAGTTAATATTGGAGACAAGTGATTCCATTAGACACCCTTTAGGAGATGTAATTTTAAAGGATGAGACTTTACTAGATAGGGTAGGTGAAGGAAAAGTTTTAAGAATAATTCACTATTATAATTAAGATTTAAAACAAGCTAGGATTTAATTCTAGCTTGTTTTTTTATTAAACATTTTAGATATTTTATGAAAAATTTATAAAATATATTTATTTACAAGCTTAAGTTATGGCTAGATTGATTTATATTTTTTAATTTTATATAATAGTTAGGTACAAAAAAATAAATAGGGGAAGAAAGGTGAAATTCCTTCACAGTGCCGCTACAGTTAAAGTCTGAAGACCTTATAATCTATCTCTACGGAACATGGAGGTTGATTTTATATTGCCTATTTATAAGAAAATAAAAGGAGTGTAAGAATGAAAATTAAAAAAAGTATGAAACTAGTTTTACTAATGTTAATCATGACTTTAGGTCTAACAGCATGTGGAACTAAGGAAACACCAAAAGAGGAAGCAGTAGAAGAAAAGCAAGTAGTATTAGCAGGTAGAAGACATCTAGCACCAGGAGAAGAAGATGCTTATTATTGTAGTTCTATACTTTATGTATGGGAACCTTTAGTTAGACAGGGAGAAAATGGAGAGCCAGAACCTGCCCTAGCAGAGAGCTGGGAAATGTCTAAAGACGGTAAAGAGTGGACGTTTAATCTTAGAAAAAATGTAAAATTCCATGATGGAGAAGATTTTAATGCAGATTCAGTTATAGCAAACTTAGATAGAATGAAAAAAGAAGTTAGACAATCATCTTATTATCCAATGGATATAGATTCACACTATCCAGACCTAAAAGCTTATGAAAAAATAGATGATAATACTATAAAATTAGTTTTTAATGAAGCAAAACCAACACAATTATATAGAATGGTAAACTTCGGAAGTGCAATATATAGCCCTAAAAACTTTAATGAAGAAGGGAACTTTAATGGATTTGCAATTGGTACAGGACCATTTAAGATAAAGGAAAATGTAAAAGATGATTTTGTTGTAATAGAAAAAAATGAAGATTATTGGGGAGAAAAAGCTAAAGTAGAAGAAATAAAAATCAAAAACATACCAGATGTAGATACCAGATATGCTGCTCTTAAAGCAGGAGAAATACATGGTACTTTAGATTTAGATTCTCTAACACCAGCCCTAGCAGAAGAGCTTAAAAAAGATGATAAGTTTGATTTAGCAACAGCAAAATCAACAATTGTTAAGTTTTTAGTTTTAAATGGTAGCAAGGCACCATTTGATGATGTAAGACTTAAACAAGCAGTAAGTATGGCTTTAGACAGACAAGATATAGTTGATACAGTATATTTTGGATATGCAGAGCCAACAACAAACCTATTAAACTACTCAACACCTTTCTATAAGGAAATAAAAGTAAATGAAAATATGGAAGAGGCAAAGAAACTTGCAAATGAAGTATTAAAGGGTGAAAGAGTTTCAGTAGATTATTATATCAGTGGAGCAGATGTGACTCAAAAAACAGAGGCTGAAATGATAGCTCCTTTACTTGCTGAAATAGGTATAGATGTAAATATTAAACCAATGGAAGTTTCAGCTATGAGGGAAGAAATGAAGGCTGGGAACTATGGTATAGGAAGGGAAAGACAAGGTCTTTCTAATGGGGAACCATCTACTATATTTGGCAGATTTATGCTAACTAGTGGAGACCACAATCAAAACTATAGTTTAGGATATAGTAATGAAAAAGTTAATGAACTAATGGAAAAGGCTAGTAAGGAATCTGATGTTAAAAAGCTTGGAGAAATTTATGACGAAATTCAGCTTATATCTACAGAAACCCTACCAGTGATTCCATTATTTAATGATATGAATATTATGGGACACACTAAAGATTTAAAAAATTATAAGGCACAAATCTATGGATTAGATTTACCAAATATAGAATGGGCTAAGTAATATGAAAGAATATATTATAGAAAAAGTTAAGTCTATTTTTATAGTATTAGTTGGGATAAGTTTATTATCTTTTCTTCTGGGGGTAGTTTCCCCAGGAGACCCAGCTGAATTATCTTTAAGTAAATATGGATATAGTCCAACACCTCAGGAGATAGAAGCTAGAAGGGTGGAAATGGGACTGGATAAACCAATACATATACAGTATATCAATTGGGTTAAAAATATTTTAAAGGGAGATTTTGGGAAGTCTTTTTCAACTAAGGAAAATGTTACAGATATGATTATTAGAAAGGCTCCAGTAACTTTTAAACTTGCCATGTACTCAATAGTTATAACTTCTGTATTTGGGATAAGTTTAGGGGTTATAGCAGGAATAAATAAGAATAAACCTATAGATAATCTAATAAAGTTAATAACAAATATATTATTTAGCTTGCCAACATTTTGGCTGGCTTTATTATTTATACTCATATTTTCAGAGAAACTTGGTATCTTACCAACATCAGGAGATGGTGGTTTTAAGTACATGATAATGCCAGCTGTCTCATTATCTTTAATAACCATGTCCACAACAGCTATGGTCATGCGTTCTTCTATGATACAGGAGTTTGGTAAACAGTATTATACCTTTGCTAAGGCAAAGGGGATAAGTAAGTATGACCTATATATAAAAAATGTTTTACCCAATGCGATTTTGCCAGTTCTAACTATACTAGGTAACTTTTTTGGGTCTATACTGGGAGGTTCGGCAGTGGTTGAAACTATTTTTGCCCTTTCAGGTATAGGTAGCTATGCTGTTGAATCAGTATTTTCAAAGGATTTCCCATACTTACAAGCCTATGTACTTCTTACAGGACTTGCCTTTGTATTAGTAACTAGCTTAGTGGATATACTAATTATTATAATCAATCCGAAAATAAGGCTGAAAGGAGATATTTATGAATAAAATTTTGGGAAAATTATCAATCATAGTCCTAATTATAATATTATTGGTATCAATATTCGCCAACATAATATCTCCATATGATCCAAATTTTCAGGATAAGGAAAATAGGTTATCAGGCTTTACTCAGGAGCATAAACTGGGAACAGACCCCCTAGGCAGAGATATGTTAAGTAGAGTTATCTATGGTGGGAGAAGTTCTATTTTAATAGGAGTTCTAGCAACGCTTGTATCTATGACTATAGGCAGTGGTATGGGGATTATATCGGGGTATTTTGGTGGAAGACTAGATAAGTTTATAACATCCATAACTAATATATTTCAAGCTTTGCCACAGATGGCGTTTACCATAGCCATAGCAGGAGTTTTAGGACCAGGTATAAAAAATTTAATACTAGCTCTGGTTATAAGTTCTTGGGCAGGATTTTCGAGAATAGTTAGGGCAGAAGTTTTAAAAGTTAAAGAAGAGCCTTATATAGAGGCCATGGTCTATTTAGGCTCCAGTGATTTGTCTATAATATTATTTCATATAATACCAAATATAATGCCAAATATAATAATCTTACTGACAACTAGAATTGGTAGAAGCTTGTTATCAATAGCAGCCTTAAGTTTTTTAGGACTTGGAGTTCAGCCACCAAATCCAGATTGGAGTGTAATGATAAACGATGCAAGACTATATTATAGGTCTTATCCTTACCTAATAGTTGTTCCAGGTTTTTCAATCTTTATAACAATTTTATCAATAAATACTTTGGGAGATTACTTAAGGGATATATTTGATATTAGGAGTGAGGAGATAATTTAATGGGAGATATAATATTTGAGGATTTTAATGTGAATTTTGAGACGAGAAAGCAAAATGTAAAATCAGTAAGGGATATGAATTTAACTATAAAGAGCCATAAAATAACAGGTATAGTTGGAGAGTCTGGGTGTGGAAAGTCTGTACTTAGTCTTTCTATATTGGGATTATTACCAGACTATGCTAAAACAAGTGGAAACATATATTATGATAATAAAGATATAACTGCTCTAGCAAATAGAGTTAGAGAAAAATACTTGGGAAGGGAGTTTGGATATATAAGCCAAAATCCATCAGAGTCATTAAGTCCTATAAGAAAAATAAGAAAGCAGTTTTATGAAAGTTTAGACTTAGTTGAAAAAAATAAGGCAGAAATAGAAAAAAAATCTATAGAAATATTGAAAGAGCTAGGTTTTGAAAAGCCCCTAGAAGTTTTAGATAAATATCCTTTTCAGCTTAGTGGAGGTCAGCAGCAAAGAGTTTTAACAGGTATAGCTATTAGTAGTAGCCCAAGGTGGATATTTGCAGATGAGCCAACTAAGGGTTTAGATGAAAATATCAAGAAGGATAGTTTAGAATTATTTAAAAAACTTAGGAGTTTTGGAATAGATTCCACCCTAGTAATAACACATGATATAGATTTTGCAAAAAACTTGTGCGATGAAGTAATGGTTATGTATAGTGGTCAAATTGTTGAAATGGGAATAGATGTGTTGGATAATCCTAAACATCCTTATACAAAGGGCTTTATAGAATCTATGCCCAGTAAGGGAATGAAGATAATGGAGGGGAAAACTCTGTCTCCAACAGAAGATATAAGGGGCTGTAGGTTCGCAAATAGGTGTGGGTGTAAGACTAAGAGATGTGATTTGGAGAGTCCGAAACTTTATAATTATGAGAATAGTCAGGTGAGGTGTTTTTTATATGATAAAGGTGAGTAATTTAGATAAATCTTTTGGAGATAAAAAAATCTTAAATGATATAAACTTCACTTTAAAGAGTGGGGAGATTTTATCCATAGTGGGAGATAGCGGAAGTGGAAAGACTACCCTGTCAAAAATTATCCTTGGCCTAATTAAGCCAGATAGGGGTCAGATAATATATGAGGGAGTAGATCTAGTTAATCTAGGAAAAAAAGATTTTAAAAAATATAGGAAAGATATACAAATTATATCTCAAAATCCAAGTTCTTTTTTTGATCCATCTATGAAACTTGGAAGGTCTGTAATTGAGCCTCTTAAAAATTTTAAGCTCAAGCTGGATGATGAAAAACTTAAAGATTTAATAGAGGAATTTAAACTTGATGAAAAAGTTTTGGCTAGATATCCTCATCAGGTTAGTGGGGGAGAAATACAAAGACTATCTATAATAAGAGCCCTTTTATTAGAACCTAAAATATTGATACTAGATGAACCAACATCTATGTTAGATATATCAGTGCAGGCTCAGATTTTAGATATATTAAAAAGAATTCAAGTAGATAAAAATATGTCATATATCTTTATATCTCATGATATGGAGGTAGTTGAAATATTTTCGGATAGGGTATTAAATCTAAAAAATTCCAAACTTATATAATATGCTTAGGCTAGATAGCTAGGCATATTTTTTTATACATAAAAAGTTTAATGCCAAATATGCTACATAATGTTTATAATATGACATAAACAAATAACAGAAAATTTTTAAAATGGGAGATTTAGACTAATTAAGAGTTGGCATTATTATTGCAATATTAAAGTGGTACGATACTACAAACTTAATATATTGGAGGGTTTATTATGAAATCAAGCAGTTATTCAGGTTTTTACAAATTAAGTCCAAGGGAAAGATTAGATATAGTTGGAGAGTTTGCCAACTTATCAGAAGATGAAAAAGATTTAGTTTTTAAACAGAGTGGATTAGATATTGATACAGCTAACAATATGATTGAAAATGTTATTGGAACATTTGCACTACCTATGGGAGTTGCAATTAATTTTAAGGTTAATGGAGTAGATAAGCTTATACCAATGGCAGTAGAAGAACCATCAGTTGTTGCTGCTGCAAGTAATGCGGCAAAAATGGCAAGAGATAGTGGAGGATTTTTCACAAGTAGTACAGACCCAGTTATGATAGGACAAATTCAACTTATAGGGGTTGAAAATCCAAAATATACAAGAAATATAATATTAGAAAACAAAGAAAAGATAATGGAAATATGTAATGAACAAGATCCAGTTTTAGTTGAATTTGGTGGAGGTATAGTAGATTTAGATGTAAGAGTAATAGACACTATAGTTGGTGAAATGGTAATAATACATCTAAAGGTAAATACTCTAGATGCTATGGGAGCCAATGCAGTTAACACTATGGCAGAAGCAGTATCACCATTTATAGAAGAAATAACAGGAGGTAAGGTACAACTTAGAATCTTGTCTAACTTGGCAATATATAGATTGGCTAGGGCAAGAGTTAAATTATCAAAAGAATCTCTAGGTGGAGAAGAAGTAGTAGATAAGATAATAGAAACTTATGCTTTTGCAAAAGCAGACCCATTTAGAGCGGCAACAAATAATAAGGGAATTATGAACGGAATAATACCAGTTGTGGCTGCAACAGGAAATGATACTCGCGCTATAGAATCAGGAGCTCATGCCTATGCTTCAATCACTGGACAATACACATCCTTAACTGTGTGGGAAAAGGATATAAATGGAGACTTGGTAGGAAGTATAGAACTTCCAATGGCTGTTGGACTTGTAGGAGGAGCTACAAAAGTTCATCCAGTAGCAAAAATAGCAGTTAAAATCCTAGATATTAAAACTGCAAATGAGCTGGGAGAAATAATAGCCGCAGTTGGATTGGCACAAAACCTAGCAGCAATAAAAGCTTTAGCTACAGAAGGAATCCAAAGAGGACACATGGGCTTACATGCTAGAACACTTGCTACAGTAGCAGGAGCTAGTGGTGACCTATTAGAAAAAATAGTAAAACAAATGGTAGAGGAAAAGAATGTGAGACTGGAATATGCTAAAGAACTATATGAAAAATATAAATAGGAGGAGATTATAATGCTGGCATTACTTGTTTCTTTTGTACTTTTAATAGTTCTTTCTTTTAAAAGAGTAAATATTGTAATTGTAAGTTTAGTAGCCTCACTAGCATTAGCACTAATGTCAGGACAACCCTTGTTAGAATCCATAAAAGTGGATTATATGACTGGGGCTGCAGGCTTTATACAAAGTAACTTCCTTATATTTTTCTTCAGTGTTATATTTGGTAGAGTTATGGAAGTAACTGGAACAGCAGCATCAATTTCCAAGTTTTTAGCAGAAAAGCTTGGAGAAAAGTATGCGATTTTGGGTGTAATTTTTGCTGGTGCAATCTTGGTTTATGGTGGAGTTACAACCTTGGTAGTTGTATTTAGTTTATATCCAATAGCCTTATCTCTTTTCGAAAAGGCTAATCTACCAAGAAAACTTTTACCAGGAGTAATAGCAGGAGGTTGTTTTACTTTTGCCTGTGCACATTATCCTGGGACACCAAACTTGGTAAATGTAATTCCAATACCATATTTAGGTACAACTACAATGGCAGCACCAGTAGTTGGACTAATATCAGGTACAGTGGTTATGATTTTAACTTGTTTTTACTTTTTATCTCAAAGTAAAAAGGCTAGATTAAATAATGAGGGCTTTGTTATGGATGATAAGGCTAAAGAGAGCATTATGCAGGTAAAGGCATTAAAGGATTTACCCTCACCACTTATGTCAATTGTGCCAATAATAGTTATATTAATTGTATTAAATATATTTAAGCAAGATGTTATAGTGGCAATGCCTGTAGGTATATTTACTTGTTTGGCCTTATTTTATAAAAATATAGAAAAAATAGATGAGATAATAGATTATTCGGTAAAAAATTCAGCCCTAGCAATAATTAATACAGCAGTAGTAGTTGGCTATGGAGCAGTTGTAAAAAATTCGTCAGGTTTTCAAGACTTGGTAGCCCTTAGTGATAGCTTTAGTGGAAATCCACTAATAGGGTTTGGTCTTATGACAACCCTATTATCAGGAGCAGCAGGTTCGGGTTCAGGAGGCCTTGGTATTGCCTTGGAAGCTATGGCTAGTAAGTATTTAGCCATGGGAATAAATCCAGAAATACTACACCGTATTGGGTCAGCAGCCTCTGTAGGCTTAGATAGTTTACCACACAATGGTGCAGTAATAACACTTTTAACTATTAGTGGTTTAACACATAAGGAAGCATATAAGCATATATTTGTATCTACTGTAGTAATCACCTTAATTGGTCTAGCAGTAGTTATAGGTTTAGGAACAGTTATGTATTTATAAGTATTAGGAGTTGAATAGAGATGAAATTTATGAATAAAGTTGAAATTATAGATACAACACTTAGAGATGGACTACAAAATCAAGAAAAGTATGTAGATTTAAATGCAAAGAAATATATATTGGATGGGCTACTAGAGTCTGGTATAAAACGCATAGAAGTCGGCTCACTTAGCCATGTAAAATATGTGCCACAGTTTAAAGATATAGATGACTTTCTTAGGATAATACCTAAAAGGGAAGATGTGGAATATACAGTTTTGGCCCTTAATAAAAAGGCCATTGAAAGATTAATAGCCCTTAGGGAAGAGGGTGTCCAAGTAGATAGAGTTTTGACTGGGCAAATTGCCACTAGTGATTCTTATGCCATGAAAAATATGAGAAGTACCCATGATAAATTATTTAAAGAGGCAGAAGAAAATGTTAAATTGCTTCATGATGCAGGTATAAAAACTGTAGTGGGAAACATAGGAACAATATTTGGATGTCCTATAGAAGGAAAAATGGATATTAATAAGGCCTATGATTTTGTGGATAGAATGTTTGAAATAGGATTTGATCAGGTGGAACATTCAGACCCAGATGGTATTGCTACACCTGTTGAAGTATATAATTACTTTACAACTATTTTAAAGAAGTATCCTGATAAGAATAAACATATATTTCATGTTCATGATATAAGGGGGACAGGAATAGCGCTTTATTTAGCAGCTATGCAAGCAGGAGTAACTAATTTTGAGACAACTGTAGGGTCCATAGGTGGACAGATAGCTAATTTTATGGATAATAGTCCAGTGGTGGGAGCAGGAGAGTACTATTTTAAAAC
This sequence comes from uncultured Tissierellia bacterium, assembly GCA_946402705.1. GTDB lineage: Bacteria > Bacillota > Clostridia > Tissierellales > Tissierellaceae > CAMIXG01. The sequence continues at coordinate 44,388 of CAMIXG010000007.1, forward strand.
CAAGTATACAGGACTAGTTTCAACAGAAGATTTTGTAACCTTGTTAAATGATATGGATATAGATACAGGCATTGATGAGAAAAAATTATATCCATTAAATAAAAAAATGAAAAAGATTTTAGGAAGAGAGTTACACTCATTAACTAGTGATTTGTTTAATTCTTTATAAGATTTAGAGAACCAAGGTGAAACTTGGTTCTTTTTATTTCTTATAGCTTGATATTTAGGCTTGTTTTTAAGATATAATACAAGAGAGAGGAGCTTAGATATGAAGATAAAAAATATAATGACTACAAACTCTTTAAAAAATAAGAACTTAAAAAAAGATAATAGGATAAATGAAAATGAAAATATTTATAATACAAGAGATAGATTGGATAAACTAGAAGAATGTATAGATGTATATGACAATAAAGGTATAAAAGTTGGAGAGGTTTGCAGGGAAATATTGTTAAAGGTTAATAAATCACAGCCATTAGAATTATTTACTAATGTACTGCAAACCATAGAAGAAGGAGTATTCATAGTTGATAGTGAGGGAATAATAGTATTTGCAAATATACAATATTCCAAGATGCTAAATGTTTCCTTAAAAAATATTATTGGAAAACATATACAAAATATAGAGCCAGAGGCAGATATAAATTTAGTATTAGAAAATCACAAGGCAACTCTTTTAAAAAGAAAGCAAATTAAGTCTATAGATAAGTATGTAACGGGAAAAATCCTACCTATATTTGATGATGAAAAATTTATTGGAGCCTTATCCATGTTTCTAGACTCTACAGAACTAGAAAATCTGGAGAGGGAAGTTATCTATAACAAGCAAAAAGTTGTAGAGCTTGAAGACCAGTTAAATTTAAATAAATTACTTGATGAAGATGAGGTAATAGGTAAAAGTACGAATTTTGTAAATATCTTAGAAAAATCTCAAATTGCTGCTAGGACAGATGTGCCTATTTTGCTCAATGGAGAAAATGGAACGGGGAAAGATATTTTAGCAAAGTTTATACATAAAAATAGTGAAAGGTCTAATCAGCCCTTTATAACAGTGAACTGTGCTGCCATACCAGAAACTTTAATAGAGAGTGAGCTTTTTGGATATGAACCAGGTTCATTTACAGGAGGGAGTAGCAAGGGAAAATTAGGAAAGTTTGAACTTGCAAATGGAGGTACTTTATTTTTAGATGAAATAGGAGATATGCCCTTAACTATGCAGTCTAAAATATTACGAGCCATACAAAACAAAGAAATAGAAAAAATTGGGCGCAATGAGAGTGTAAATATAGATGTCAGGATTATAACTGCTACAAATCAAGATTTAGAAAAGATGATAGGTGAGAATAAATTTAGAAGGGATTTATACTATAGGATAAACCTTGTAACCCTAGAACTTCCACCACTTAGAGAAAGAGGTGAAGATATAGCCTTGCTATCAAATTATTTTCTAAATAATTATAACAGAAAGTATACTAAGGATGTAAAATTTATCAATAGTGATATATCTTATATTTATAAAAATGATTGGCTGGGGAATATTAGGGAGCTTAAAAACTTTATAGAGTATGGTGTAATTATGAGCCTTGATAATAAATTTGAAATAAACTATAAAAATTGTGATAGAAAGAGTCTACATTTTGAAGAAACTTCAGAAGATAAAGATAAAAGTTTAAAAGAAAGAACGGAATTATTTGAGAAACAAGCTATATTAGATGAGCTGAAATTAAATAATTATAATAAAAGTAAAACAATGGAAAAGTTAGATGTAAGCAGGAGAACTTTTTATAGAAAGCTAAGTAAGTATGGTATTGAGTAATTATCTATTTACTCCTATATATTAACCATTTAAGCTAAATATGAAGAATAAAACTTAACACATGAACTGGTGAAAAATGATATAATTATAGGAGACTACTTAAATAGGGGGAAGATATGAAAAAAAATATAAGACTATTATCGTTAATTTTAGCCATTATATTATTTGGAACTAATATTTCTTATGGAGAAATTAAGGATAAATCACTGGATACAAACTTGAGAGCCTACTTAATTGGAGACTATAAAACGGGAAGAATTTTAGAGGGCAATAATATAGATAATATAATTGAAATAGCTAGTATAAGTAAGGTTATGTCCTACATGGTTGTAATGGATAGTGGGATAGACTTAAATGAGAAAGTACTAATAGACCAAGATACTTTAAGTATAGGTGGATCCATAATGAAATTGGAGGGCGGAAAGGAGTATACAGTAGATAAACTACTAGATTATTCTTTGGTCATATCTTCAAATAATGCCATCTATGCCTTAGCCAAGTATGTATCTGGTAGTGAAGAAAGATTTGTTGAAAAAATGAATGATAAGGCTAAGGAAATAGGACTAGAAACTGCAAAGTTTTATAATTCTACAGGTCTTCCAGTAAAGGGACAGGATGTTCAAAATGTTATGAGTAGTAGGGATATATTTAATATGGCAGTCTATGTTATAAAAAATTATCCTATCTTAGAAAAGACTAGTATTGAATCTATAAGAGGTTTAGATTTTTTTGGTGTTGAGAAAAACCTAAAAAATACAAATCCTACCATGCTAATGGGTGAAGTAGATGGCCTTAAAACAGGTCATACAAATAAGGCTGGATATTGTCTTGTAGCTACCTTTCCAGTTAGTTTAAATGATAGGATAGTAGGTATTTTTATGGGAGCAAAGACAGATGAAAAAAGAACTGAGATAACTAGAGATGCAACTGTCTATATAAATGAGAGATATAAAGAAAAAGAACTTTTATGGAAGGATGAAGTGGTTGGAAGTTTAACCATAGAAAATAGTAATAGGAAAAATTTGGAAGTATATCCAATAGATAATTATTCAGGAGTAGTGGATAATACAAAGGATATAAGTTATGAGCTAAAGGCATATGAAAGGCCTAATTTTCCCATTAAAAAGGGAGAGGCACTTGGAGTTGTTAAGATAAAAAATGGGGATACTATAATATATGAATCAGATGTGATAGCAGAAAAAACTGTTAGAGAGATGAATATTGTATCTAAATTTTTTCAAAGTATAGGTGATTTTTTTAGAACCCTATCTGTTTTATAAGTATAGCCATATGTCCTCTGGCTATATTTACCTTATTGACAGAGAATAAAGCCCAGTGTTACAATGATAGGTAGTGAGTATGTCCTTGTAGCTCAGTCGGATAGAGCACTTGCCTCCTAAGCAAGGGGTCGCAGGTTCAATTCCTGTCAAGGACGCCATAGAAAAAGCCCAGTAAGTATATTCCTTACTGGGCTTTTTTCATTAAAATTAATATATTTTGCCAAAGCAAACCATTTTGGTATAATAAAATTAAAATGAGTAAGTTTAGACTGTACATAAAAAAATGGACCTATAGATTAAAGGTTTAAATTGCTTTATAACAAATTTGGAGGAGAAGATATGAAGATTTATGTAGGGAAAAAAGCAGCCAAATTATATCTATTTATAGGGCTTATATTTGCAGTGGTATTAGGAGGATTTGTTGGTATTCAAGCATTTATGAATAGGGGCGGAGAATACTATACAGAGGCTAGAGATAATGGAGATCTGCATGTTAGAGTTCGTGGCAAGGTAGGAAAGGAAGTTGAACTTCCAAAAGAATATCAGAGTGGAATTATAGGTTTATATGAAGAGATGAAGATTTATGATGTTTGGATGGAATTAACTCCAAATAATGAAGTTATAAATATGATATTTGAAGCTACTTCAGATAATCCAGATGGACTTGTAAACTACTATGAGGATGAGAAAAATTTACTAGACAAAAATTATGAAGTAAGTGTATCAGACCATGGTGAGAAAGGGTTTACAATTCGTGTAGATTATAAAGAGTAGATAGTAGCCCATATATGTGTTAAGAGCATATATGGGCTATTTTAATTTTTATTTACACTAGTTTTAAAAATCAATTATAAGCATGTCATTTTCATCAAACTTCCAAGAATCAGCATAGGCTACTTCCCAGTAATATCCATCTAAATCTTTAAAATAGCCACTATAGCCACCCCAAGATGTGGTTTGAGGCTCTTTGACCATAGAACCATCAGTTTTTCTGATTATATCAAATAAATTATCAACCTCGGATTTTGATTTCATATTGCAAGCCAAGGTTATACCAGAAAACTGACCTTTATTAAATTTTGGTGGCTGGTCCATATTGATATCTTTTGCCAATTCTTCAATTTGATATAATTCCAGCTTAGTTCCCTGATTATTGAAAAAAACAATGGGAGAATTTTCAGTAGCCTTGGTTTGGAATCCTAATTTTTTGTAGAAAGTTAAGGATTTTTTCAAGTCTGAAACCCCCAAACAAATTAGATTTATCCTATTCATAATTAGACCTCCTATAAATATGTTTGTTTTGTAAATTATATCATTTAAATATATTTTTTATTAGGTTCAGATTTTAGATTAAAAATATTTATAGATTTGCTTTATAATATTAGTATGAGTTTATAGATAGAAGGTGACTTTATGGATGAAAAATTTATGTATGAGGCTATAAAAGAAGGGCAGAAGGCTTATGAGCTTGGAGAGGTACCAATAGGGGCAGTTATAGTGTATGATAATCAGATTATAGCTAGGGGTTATAATAAGAAGGAAATGACAAATAATCCCACATCTCATGGAGAGATGGAGGCAATAATAGAGGCAAGTGAAAAATTAGGGAGATGGAGGCTAAGTGGTTGCACCCTATATGTAACTCTAGAGCCTTGTAGTATGTGTGCAGGGGCTATAATTAATGCCAGAATAGATAGGCTAGTGATTGGCACCATGGATGAGAAGAGGGGCTGTTGCGGTTCTAAAATAAATATATTAAATCATAGTATATCCAATCATAAGATGGACATAAAATATGATGTTTTAAAAGATGAGTGTAGTTTTTTGCTAAGTAGTTTTTTCACTGAAATTAGACAAAAAAAGATTGATAATAAATAGATTAATTGACAACTTGTCAAAAAAATTATAAAATCTGTACTTATATAAATAATTTTATAAGGAGGTTTTGTAAATGGGCAAGGAAAAAAGTTTCAACAAGATTGAAAGTGAAGGAAAGAACAGAGAACAATTTTCTAGTAGATTTGGCTTGCTAGCCACTGCTATAGGATCGGCAGTGGGACTAGGCAATATTTGGAGATTTCCATATATTGTAGGTCAGTATGGGGGTGGAGCTTTTTTAGTTGTCTATTTAGCAATGGTAGCTCTTATAGGTATTCCCATAATGTTAGTTGAGTTTGTAATTGGTAGAGAAGGCAGGAGAGATGCTATAAACTCTTTTAGGAAATTGGCACCAAATAAACCTTGGTTTATGTCAGGAGTTATTGGAGTGCTAGCTGCCTTTTTCATATTATCATTTTATGGAGTAGTGGCAGGTTGGACTTTAGAATATATTAGAATGTCCCTTATAAATGGTTTTTCAGGTCTTGGAAGTGAAGGCATGGTAAATCATTTCTCAGTCTTTATATCACATCCAATAAAGCCAGTTATAACACAGGTTTTGGTAATGGCAGCAACTGGAATAATAGTATCTACTGGAGTTCAACAAGGGGTTGAAAAAGCAGCTAAAATACTAATACCAATGTTGGTTGTTATAATGCTGATATTAAATGTATATGCTTTTATGCTACCAGGAGGAGCAGCTGGATTTGAATTTTTATTTAAACCAGACTTTACTAAACTTACAAAAGAAGGTGTTCTTGCAGCACTTGGACATGCGTTTTTCTCTCTTAGTTTAGGTATGGGAATAATGATAACCTATGGTTCTTATATTCCAAGTAGTGAAAAATTGACTAGTACAGCCCTTAATATATCACTAGCAGATACAGTTTTAGCCCTGCTTTCAGGTATAGCTATATTTCCAGCAGTATTTGCTTTTGGAATAGAACCAACAAGTGGACCAGGACTAGTATTTATTTCACTTCCAAATGTTTTTGCTAAAATGAGTGGAGGATATATTTTTGGAGTAATGTTCTTTGTATTATTATTTTTAGCCTCTCTAACAAGCACCATATCATTACTAGAGGTAGTTGTAGCCTTTTTGACTGACCAGTTTAAGGTGGAAAGAAGAAGGGCGGCAGTTTTAAGTACTTTGGCTATAACCATGGTTGGTATTTTTGCATCCTTAGCAAATGGACCACTTAATGGAGTAAAAATATTTGGCAGTAATATATTTGATTTTATAGACAATACAACTGCAAACTATTTTCTTCCAATAGCTGCCTTTATATCAGTTATATACTTTGGTTGGTTTTTGGATAAAAATATAATAAACAAGCAAATCTCCAATGGAGAGATAGAAAAATACAAGGGATTTATAAATATATTTATGTTTTTAATAAAGTTTGTTGTACCAATTGCAATAGTTGTAGTATTTTTATTTCAAATAGGACAAATTTAATTAGAAATTTTTAATCCTTCTTAGCTAGGCTAGGGAGGATTTTTTCATAACAAGTAATATAGGATAAAATTACTTATATTTATTGACACAGGGCTATTTTGCATATAGAATTGAAAACAATATAAAATTTTAAGAATGGAGGTTGCTTAGATGGATAAAGAAAAACAGGTCAGTAGTTCTAGAGAACAATTTTCTAGTAGTTTTGGACTTATTGCAACAGCTATAGGTTCAGCAGTAGGGCTAGGTAATATTTGGAGATTTCCATACATTGTAGGTCAATATGGAGGTGGAGCTTTTTTAGTTGTCTATCTGGCAATGGTAGCAGTAATAGGAGTTCCAATAATGGTTGCAGAGTTTATAATTGGTAGGGAAGGTAGAAGGGATGCTATAAATTCTTACAAGGTATTAGCACCAAAATCACATTGGTATTTTGGAGGTATAACTGGAGTTTTAGCTGCATTTTTTATCTTGGCATTTTATGGAGTGGTAGCAGGTTGGACTTTGGAATATATAATTTTGGCTATAACAAATGGATTTAGTGGTCAAAGTAGCGGAGATATAGTAAATATATTTACAAATTTTATATCTAACCCAATAAAACCAATAATATATCAAATAATAATAATGCTTATAACTTGTGGAGTAGTTTCTACAGGAGTGCAAAAGGGAGTAGAGAAAGCTGCTAAGTTTTTAATCCCTTTATTAGTTATAATAATGGTAGTTTTAAATATATATGCTTTTATGTTGCCAGGAGGAGAGGCTGGATTTGAATTTTTATTTAAACCAGATTTTTCTAAATTGACAAAAGAAGGTGTTCTTGCAGCACTTGGACATGCATTTTTCTCCCTTAGTCTTGGAGTTAGTATAATGATAACTTATGGTTCTTATATCCCAAGTAAGGAAAACTTATTAGGTACAGCTGTTAAGGTGTCTATTTCAGATACTGTCATAGCCTTACTTTCAGGTATAGCTATATTTCCAGCAGTATTTGCCTTTGGAATAGAGCCAACAAGTGGGCCAGGATTAGTATTTATGTCACTTCCAAATGTCTTTGCCAAGATGAGTGGAGGATATATATTTGGAATCTTATTTTTCTCACTATTAGGGCTTGCAGCTATAACAAGTACAATATCTCTACTTGAAACTATAGTTGCCTATCTTACGGATACCTTTAAATTTAGGAGAAAAAACGCAGCAATATTTGCAACAGTTGTAATTACACTTATTGGTATGGTGGCATCTTTATCAAATGGACCACTAAAAGATATAGTAATAGCAGGAGATAATATCTTTGATTTCTTAGATAATACAACTGCAAATTATTTTTTACCAATAACAGCATTTATATCAGTCATATTTGTGGGATGGAAATTAAATAAAGACATAGTCAAGGGGCAGTTTACTAATAATGGAGAGATTAATTCTCAGACTTCATATGAAATCTTTAAGTTTTTAATTAGATACATTGTACCAGTGGGAATTATCATAGTATTTTTATTCCAAATTGGAAAAATATAAGTAAGTGAAATAAATATATATAGAATGAAAAAACACAGCCAAGGGCTGTGTTTTTTACTTAATAAAAGTTTGATTAATAAAATTATTCCAGTTTTTATAGGCTTCAATGGGAACACCATCTATAAATAATTTTGGATAGTATTTTAAAATACTGGCAAGTTTTTTAATTTCGAAAAAACCTATGTTTTCTAATTTTTCAGCTTCCCAATTCTCCAAAATAAATTGTTCAATTCCCATTTCCTTGCAAAAGGACTCTTTACAAATACCTAGAGCTTCCCTTCTACACTTAATAAAATAACCTATACCTATATAATCTTTAGCAGTGATGGTTTTCATTACCAGAACCTCCTAAATGAAACTATATATATTGTACAGGTTATTATAACATTTTTTATTATAAAAATAAATTGAATAATGGAAAATTTACAATAAAATAGTAAATTTTTACAATAACATCATCCTATCTATCATGTTTATGAATTTGGTAGAAAGTCATAATCAAACTTGCTCCAAGGAATAACATATAGATAGCGAATACTGTTGATACATAAATAGCTGTTAAAGCTCTATTTGTTAATAACATGTATCCTAGAATTAAACCTGCTAAACCAGATATTAATCCTACCCACCATCTTTCAAAACGTGCATTTCTCAAATCAATAGCATTGGCAATCTCAGTAACTCCACCTATGAATACCCAGAATCCTATTAAAATTGAAAATGTTAGTGCTGCTGTTGACATATGTCTCAGTATTAAGTAACCAACTAGAAGGTCCATTATACCAGATACTAAAAAAGAACCTACTCTAAAGGCTTCACTCATAAAATATCTTATAATTTTCAAAATCCCTACAGCAATTAACATATAAGGTACATATAGTAAAATTGCTCCTGCAGTAACTAGTGGATTTAGAAAAGTCATAATAGCACTGATAATAAATAAAACCCCTATTAATAATGAAATCCATTTTACAAAACCATGTTTTTTCATAATTAATTCCTCCAATCTAAAGTAAATTTTTCCAAATTTTATTTGGAACAGTCCTATAGATGTCGAATTAAAATGTCTCCTGTGCTAAAGATTTTACCCTAAAAGTGATTGATAATAACATAAATGTTAAAAAATATACAAATGTATAAATAAAAAAACCTACCAAGGTAGGTTTTTAAACATTAAATCTAAATATACAGATGTCTCCATCTCTCATTTCATAGTCTTTTCCTTCTATCCTAACAAGACCTTTTTCTTTAGCAGCAGTCATATTTCCACCAGATGCCATTAAATCATCAAAAGATATAGTTTCAGATCTTATAAAGCCTCTTTCCATATCAGAGTGGATAACTCCAGCAGCTTGAGGTGCTAAAGTACCTTTTTTGATAGTCCAAGCTCTGGTTTCTTTTGGTCCAGCAGTAAAGAAACTCATAAGGCCAAGTAAGCTATAACTAGCTTTTACAAGTTTATCAAGCCCTGATGCATCAAGACCTAAGTCACCTAAGAATTCCATTTTTTCATCTTCATCTAATTGAGATATTTCAGCTTCTATTTGAGCAGATATAACAACTACTTCAGAATCTTCTGTTTTGGCAAATTCTTTTATAGTTTTAACGAAGTCATTATCTTCTCCAGCTACATCTTCTTCAGCTACATTGGCTACATATATAATAGGTTTAGAACTTAAAAGATTAAATTCTTTAACTATTTTAGCATCTTCAGTTGAAAAATCTAAAACTCTAGCAGATTTTCCTTGTTCTAAAGAATTTAAAATAATTTCTATTATTTCAACTTCTTTTTGCATAGATTTATCAAATTTAGCCATTTTTTTTGCCTTATCAAGTCTACGGCTCAATACTTCTATATCAGCAAGCATTAATTCAAGATTGATAGTTTCAATATCTCTAAGTGGGTTCACATCTCCATCAACGTGAATTATATCAGCATTTTCAAATGCTCTAACAACATGAACGATAGCTTGTACTTCTCTGATGTGTGCTAAAAATTTGTTTCCAAGACCTTCTCCTTCACTAGCTCCTGCTACAAGTCCAGCTATATCATAAAATTCAATAGCTGCAGGAAGAATTTTTTCCGATCCATAAACTTCTGCTAGTTTTCCAAGTCTTTCTTCTGGGACAGTTACAACTCCAACATTTGGTTCTATTGTACAAAATGGGTAATTTGCAGACTCTGCACCAGCTTTTGTAATTGCATTAAATAATGTACTTTTACCTACATTTGGTAATCCTACAATTCCTAGTTTCATATATATAATTCCTTTCTATTTAAAATATTAAATCTCTTTAAATACATAATAAAACATATTTTCTCAAAATAAAATTATATTATAATTCTATGTAATATGCAAATTATCAAAGATATAATATGACAAATTAATAGATGCACTAACCTAGTGCATCTAGTTTTTCTAGTCTATTTTCAATGGTGATTTTTAAATTATAAAGCTCATCATAGGATAAGGAATCATCCTCAATTAAATTCTTTAAAAGTAATACATTTGAACCATCATATACTTTTTCTATAAAATTTCTGTTTTGCGATTTTAAAAAACTTCTGTGACTAATATTTGGATAGTATCTATAATCTTTGTTGTCGGTTTCTGTACGAATGGCATTTTTACTAACTAAACGTGATATGAAGGTTCTAATAGTGGTCATAGACCAATCATTATATCCACATAATTTATCTATTATTTCATTTGAAGTTAGTGGATACTCATTCCACAAAATATTCATTATTTTAAGTTCGGATTCTGTAATATTAGGCATAATTAACATGTAAACACCTACCTTGTTAAAAGATTGAATTAGTAGCTATCGTTCTAATGGAATCTGTGTAGGATAAGCTCTATCTTAGATTTGTCTTATATAGACTATAAGTTAAAAACTAAAAAGTCAATATAAAAATAATGATATTATGATATAATTATCAAAGGTAGTAAAGCAGGGAAAGAAAGGGGATACAAGATGGAACTATTTGACAAAACTTTAGGTGAAATAAGTGAAGCTAATAAGGAAATAATGAATGAAACCAGAGAGAGATGGGATGGATTATTTAAAACTATAGGAGGGCTTGGAACTTTAGAAGAGCTGTCTATAAAAATATCAGGTATGACGGGAAAAGTTTCAAATAAAATAGATAAAAAAGCAGTTGTGGTTATGTGTGCAGATAATGGCATAGTGGAAGAGGGAGTGTCTTCTTGTCCTCAAGATTTTACAGTAAAACTTACAAAGACTACCCTACAAGGAAATACAGCAATTTCTGTGCTTAGCAAGTTTAATGGAGCAGATGTTTTTGTAGTAGATATGGGGCTTCTAGAAGACATAGATGATGAAAGAGTAATAAATAAAAAAGTTTCATATGGAACTAAAAACTTTTTAAAAGAAGCAGCTATGACTAAAGATGAGCTTATAAAAGCTATAGAGGCAGGAATAGAAGTGGCAGATAAGTTTTATGCCCAAGGATATGACATACTTGGAACAGGGGAACTAGGCATAGGAAATACATCCACAAGTGCAGCAATTTTTTCAATTATATCAGATTTACCAGTTGAGAAAACATGTGGTAAGGGAGCAGGACTTACAGAAGAGCAGTTTGAGAAAAAGAAAAAAATAGTAGAAGCGGCAATAAAGCTTCATAATCCAGATAGAGATAATATACTTGAAGTTATGGAAACTGTTGGAGGGTATGATATAGCTGGAATGTGTGGCATGTACTTATCTGCTGCGAAAAATAGGAAACCAATAGTGGTTGATGGATTTATATCTTCTGTAGCAGCCCTTTGTGCTATAAAATTAAATGAAAATACTAGAGATTTTATGATTGCATCACATTTGTCAAAAGAACCAGGAGCATCGGCATTAATGGAAGAGTTAGGTCTTGAACCAATGTTAGATATGAAGATGAGACTTGGAGAGGGAACAGGTTGCCCTATGACTTTTAGGATAATAGAAACTTCCCTTTATACTCTTGAAAATATGGGAACTTTTGCAGATTGGGACTTAAAGCCTTCAGTACTTGTGGATATTAGGTAGGTGGATTATGGTAACTATAGTAACAGGTGGAGCAAGATCAGGAAAGAGTAGTTATGCAGAAAACTTGTATAAAGATAGCTTAGATGTATGCTATATAGCTACTTCTCTTGTAGCAGATGAAGAGATGAAAGATAGGGTTGAGAAACATAGAGAGAGTAGGCCCATAGAATGGAGAACCTTTGAAGGCTTTAGAAAGCTTACTAGAGCCCTTGGACAAGAAAAAAACTACTTATTAGATTGTTTAACCGTTATGACATCCAATATAATGTTTGATATATCTAAGGATCAAGAGAAAATAAGTCCAAAAATGCAAAAACAAATAGAAGATGAAATAGTAGGAGAAGTTTTAGACTTAATGGAAGAAGTTAGGGCTAGAAACTATAATTTGGTAATGGTAACAAATGAAGTAGGATCTTCAATAGTGCCAGAATACCATATATCTAGGGTATTTAGAGATATACAGGGAAGGGTCAATCAAAGAGTGGCTAAGGTATGTGATGAGGCCTATCTTGTAGCACTTGGATATGCGGTGAGGTTAAAATGATAAAGGGACTAATTTTGGCAATACAGTTTTTAACTAGATTGCCCATTAATATAATGGTAGATTGGAATACTGATAACCTTAGAAAGAGCAGCTTTTACTTTCCCTTTGTCGGGATGCTTTTAGGTCTTATAGCCTATGGTATATTTTTTGTTTTTTCATTTATAAATAGAGAAGTAGCAGGAGTTTTTACGGTTTTAGGTCTGATAGTTTTAACTGGAGGACTCCATCTAGATGGCTTATCAGATACTTGTGATGGATTCTTTTCAAATAAAGATAGGGAAAGTATATTAGAAATTATGAAGGACAGTAGGGTGGGAGCCTTTGGAGTTATATCTTTGGTTATAGCTATACTTCTAAAGTATGTTCTAATTTCCAATATGGGAGATAAGGCGCTTTTATTTTTAGTGTTTTCACTGGGTAATAGTAGGGCTGTTCAAGTATATAATCTTTCAACTACAAGACCAGCAAGAGAATCAGGAATTGGATTTATGTTTAAGTCAAGTAATCCAAGAAATACAGCACTAGTAGGTATAATAATATATCTTATAATTGCTGTAAGTGTGAATATAGGTATACTTATACCATTTATAATAAACTTTATTTTCATGAGTTTACTGGCTAGGTATTCTTATAAGAAAATAGGAGGAACAACAGGTGATGTATTTGGTAGTATGGCAGAATTAGGAGAAATAGTTTCGATGATTTCATTTTTAGGGGTGAGTAATTGGATATTATTTTAATCAGGCATGGTGAAACAGTTGCAAATATAGAGAAAAAATTTGGTGATGGAACTACAGAGCTTACAGAAAAAGGGGTAAATCAGGCTAAAAAATCAAGCTATATACTTGAGAGTAATGAAAAGAGAGTTTTAATAAGCCCTTATAAGAGAGCCCTTGATACTGCAAAATACTTAGGTCTAGAAGGTGAAATAGAAGAAGAGTTGAGGGAAATTTCAATGGGGATAATGGAAGGCTATTCCTATATGGAGTTTAGGGAAAAAAATGAAGAAGAGGCAAGACAATGGGCAGAAGATTCTATAAATTATAGGATTACAAATGGTGAGTCCGTTGTAGACTTATATAAGAGAGTAGAAAGGCTTATGTATAAACTGATAGAAGATGATGAAGATATTATTCTAGTCTGCCATGATGGTGTGATTAGAGCCATGTTATCCTGTGTTTTTGAAGATCCAAACTTGTTTTTCAAGTTTAAGTCTGATAACCTAGGATTTACAAAGATATCAGTAAATGATGGATATAAATATATAAGCTATATGAATAGGATATATTATTAAAAATTAAGACCACTAGTATAAGCATTTTATACTGGTGGTTTTTTTAAAATTATATTTGTCATTATAAAAAATAGTTAGGAGGTGATTTTATGCATATGGATAGTCCAATTAGTATAACAACTGGAGTATGGGGTTTATTTCCAATTATTATAATTTTTATGAATGTCTTAATCTTATTTTTAGGTCTATATATTGCCTATCTTTTTATGAAAGCACTAAAGATATATATAAGAAATAACGAAAATATAAATAATGAGAAGACAAATAATAAGGATTAGTATTAGTTTTAAAGGAGGCAGACTGTGAAAAAATTATTGGCTCTAGCGTTGGTAGTGTTAGTAGTTTTAAGTTTGGGAGGATATCTTATATACCTTGGAACTAGAAGGAAGTAGATTACATATATGGATACAACATTAATTTCTATGATCCGAGCAAAGGACATAAAAATAACTGCTATAACGGGGATTATAGCAGTTAGGGGTTAAAAAGATACTTATTTATTAGTTAATTATCTAAAGTTATTTATTAGCAGGTTTTTGATTTTTACTTAATTCGCAGCAACTTAAAGTTCCCTTGCCAAAACTTTTTTCATTGGCAGCTGCTAATTTATCCAACCAATTTTTAATTAAATTTTTCATAAAAATTCCTCCTAAAATAATAACTAAGTTGTAAGTATATTTTAGGATATAAATGTGAATAGAATATGAATAGAAAAAAGGCATATATATATGCCTTTTTTTACTCGTGTTTTATTAATAATTCGTTTTTAATATCCCAAAGCTTTTTAGATAAGTCAACATGGTAGGTACAAGGTTTTACAAATCTTGTAACCTCATCCCATAAGGTATCAACTTGAATTTTTGTGAAATCACGTATATCTTCTATATTTCTGCAATTATAAACCTTTTCACCCTTATCAAATATTTTCACCAAAAGTTTCTTTGCATAAAAGTTTGTCAAAGTCTTTTGCTTCCAAGTATGTACTGGATGGAATATTGTATAAGGTTTTGATTCATCTATTTCTTCATCATGGAGAGTGATCAAATCAGCAAGAGCCATATTTGTATCCTTATCAAAGAACCTATAGACTTGCTTAAAGCCAGGTGTAGTAATTTTTCCCACATTTTCACTAACCTTGATTTTATTAATCATTTGTCCCTTATCTTCTATACTAGTAAGTTTATAGACTCCACCAAAAACAGGTTGAGATTTTGCAGTTATAAGTCTTTCACCAACTCCAAAAGAGTCAATTGCAGCACCTTGATCTATCAGGTCCCTTATTACAAATTCATCTAAAGATGAAGAAGCGAGTATAGGACAATCCTCATATCCAGCTGCATCTAATAGCTGTCTAGCCTTTTTTGATAAGTAGGCTAAGTCACCACTATCAAGCCTAATACCAGCAGGTCTAAGACCTAAAGGTTTTAAAATATCATCAAATACTTTTATAGCATTTGGTACACCTGATTTTAGAGTATTAAAAGTATCTACTAATAATACACAGTGCTCAGGATAAGTTCTTGCGTATGCAGCAAATGCATCATATTCTGTAGGGAACATTAGAACCCAACTATGTGCCATAGTACCTAGAGCAGGAACTTTAAATTCTCTATCAGATATGGTATTTGCAGTACCTACACATCCACCTATATAGGCAGCGCGAGCTCCAAGTGTAGCACCATCAGGACCTTGGGCTCTTCTTGAGCCAAATTCCATTATAGCCCTACCTTCAGCAGCACGAACAATTCTATTTGCCTTTGTTGCAATTAAACTTTGATGGTTTATATTTAAAAGAACCATAGTTTCTATAAGCTGTGCTTGTATTACAGGTCCTCTAACAATTACTAGAGGTTCTTGTGGAAATATAGGAGTTCCTTCAGGTATCGCCCAAACATCACATTCAAATTTAAAGTTTCTTAGATAATCTAGAAACTTATTTCCAAATATACCCTTAGATTTAAAATATTCAATATCTGCATCTGTAAATTTCAGATTTTGAAGATAGTTTATAAGCTGTTCCAGTCCAGCCATAATGGCAAAACCACCATCATCAGGAACAGATCTAAAGAACATATCAAAGTAGGCTATTTTATCCCCCATATTATTTTCTAGATAGCCATTAGCCATAGTAAACTCGTAAAAATCTGCTAACATACTAAGATTTTCTGTAGACTTCCAGTTTGTATTATTCATTTTATAACTCCTTTATTCATCATTAATTTAATTATATATGAAATAGAGAAATCTGCAATGTTTAATAGGAAATAACATTGTTAAATAGATATCTATATGGATTTTTCTATAAAAATAGAAAAAGTATAACAGGCTAATTAAAGCAGAATGATTAAAAAACTTAAATATTTTTGAAAATTATAAAAATTAAACAAAAAACACTATAAAAAAGGTATAATGTGATATAGATGTATAAAAATGTAATATATTTATAGGAAATTGAAAAATTTCTAATTATTAATTGGACCTTACATAGATATATATTTATTGAAAAGTGATGAGTAATTAATGGGTAACAATAAATATGGACAGAAATGAAGTAACTACTTTATAGGGAAGAAATAAAAGGGGAGAAATGATATGAAACATTTTATCAGAAGAATAGTTTCTTTAATATTGATTTTATCTATGACGAGTAATATAGTCTTGGCATCTGAAAGAACTGAGATAGATTTAGGTGATATTGACAAATTCCAAGACATTGAAAAACCAATAGATATAAGAGAAAATGAAATATTGGAGAAAAAAGACAAATTAGATAGTTTAGAAAAAAGTGAAAATACAAATACTGAATATGAAAATTTAATTATAGATGAGAATAATAATCAGGCTAAAGATAATGAAACTATAGCTACTATAAAAACATCAGAACTTGGAAGCTTTCAATTAGATGAGAAAATAAAGAAACTAATAGAGGCTGGAGAAGATAAGATTACAGTTGAGATAGATTCTGAATATGAGATTAAAGAAAAACAAGTTATAGAAAATAGAGAAAGTCATGTAGATATAAACTTTATACAAATGGAATCTGGAGAAATTATACTACCAAAAATCTTTCAAGATGACTATTTATTTCAAGTAGAAGGTATTGGAAAGGGTGAGGATTCTAATCTTAAGCTTGAATTTAAAAACTTGAGATTTGGAAGTTTGGATGAAAAAGAGATAGTTAGAACTTATGGGATAATAAGTGGGAAAAATCTTGATATAAGTATGGAAAATACAGAAGTTTTAGGTTTTTATACAAAAAATACTAGTGATAATCCAGCAAATAATCTGCCTATTTTTAAATTAGAAGGCAGCAGACTTGTCTTTAAAGACAACAATAGGATAGAAGCTAATACAATTGAGGCATTGAATAATGAAAACACAAGGCATATAGAAGGAGATCCGCTAATTAAAGTCTATAAATCTATATTTTATATAGATGAAGGAGAATTTATTATAAGTGGCAATGACAATAGATTTATAGGTAATGCTACAGGTATATCAGGTGGAGTAGTATCAGCATATAATAGTAAGCTAACAATAGATGGAGAAAATATATTATTTGAAGCTAATAAGTCTGGTAAGGATGCAAATGAGCAGATAGATGAAAATAGCTGGTCAAATGAATCTTCAGGAGAGTATGATGGCGGAGCTATTTGGGCAAAAAAATCTGAAATATATATAAAGGGAAAGAATATAAAGTTTATCAATAACAGTTCCGCTGGAGATGGTGGAGCTATTTACAATCATACTAGAAGAAAAACAAATTTCATGAGCATAGCAATTATGAGAGACACTATAAGTAAAATTGTTATTGATGGAGGAAGAGATATCTTATTTGACGAAAATATCGCTATATATGAAGGTGGTGCAATGAGTGCATCAAATCTTGAAATTAAAAATAGCTCGGTTATTTTTAATAGTAATAAGGCTTTCAATGGAGGGGCATTATTAGTAGAATCAGACATAAATCATTATACTGAAAATAGTATATTATTTAAGGGAAATTTAGCTAAAACAGGTGCATCAATTTTTGTTAATAAGGTGGACTATAAGGATGGGTTGAATTTTGAAGATAAACTTTTTGTAGATGGGTCCGTATTTTTAAATAATCTGAGTATGATAAATATTTCTAGTTTATATTATATAGATACTCATCTTAGCAATGGGGCTCCACTAGGTATAATTAGACAAGTACCTGATCCAAAGGTGGTTTTGAGGATTCATACAGGAGATGATTTTGGAGATATAGATGTTATTTTAAATGATTATTCTAATGATGAAGAAAAGATGAATACTATAAATTTGGATTATCTAATAGACAAGTATGATGGGGCAAGATTTAATCTAGATGGGTCCGATGATTCCATGTATAGATTATCAGGAAATGAATTAAACGATTTATTTAGATACCTTGGTGAGATATATAGTAATAAGGACTTGGATAAGGATAGGAAATATTTGATGGGTAGAGCTGGTGATAATAAGCCCTTAATAGATACCTATCTAAATACAGATCCATTATTATCACATTATGAATTTAAAGTTGGAGGACATCTATTTATAGACAAAATACCAGATACCAAAATAAAAATAATTTTCGATGCAAATGGTGGTGGGTACTCTGATGATACTAAGCTAAAAATAAAGAATATAGATAAGGGGACTAGGGTTGAAAAATTATCAGAAAGTCCTAGAAGAAGTGGATACAGTTTTACTGGATGGAAAGAATTTGGAGCAAGTAAGGACTTTGATTTTGAGACTATTTTATATAGTGATAAAACTCTTTATGCACAGTGGGATAGAGATTCAGGAGGGGGAAGAGAGAAGCCAGATCCAAAACCAGAGCCAAGACCAGAACCTATAAAACCTCCAAAAGAGCCGGAGAAAGATAGGCGAGATAGGCCAATAGGTAAGGTGTTGGAACCTAAAATAGAATTTGAATTAAATAAAATAGATCACTTGGCATATTTGAAAGGCTATGAAGATGTAACTTTAAGGTCTGAAGGTAATTTGACTCGTGAGGAGGCAGCGATAGTTTTTTATAGACTAATGGATCCAGAGTTTAGAGATGAGGTACTTTCAACAAAACATGAATTTATTGATGTAAGTTTTAATAGATGGTCAAATAGGGCAATAGCTACTTTGGCTAATGCGAAAATGGTAGATGGTTATAGTGATAAGACTTTTAAACCAGAAAAACCTATAACAAGAGCTGAATTATCTAGGATGATAGCTAAACTTACAGATACAATAGTACTTCATACAGAATTTGTAGATATAATGGAGCATTGGGCAGAAGACTATATAAATACAGCTAAAAATAAGGGGTGGCTAAAGGGCTATCAAGATGGAACTTTTAAACCCGATAATTATATTAAGAGAAATGAATTTGCTACAGTTATAAATAGTTTATTGGACAGAAAAATTGATAGAAAGGATATGCTTGATGGTAGAAAGTCTTTTACAGATTTTAAAGATGATAATTGGTACTATGAAATAATGACAGAAGCAATAAACGGACACAAATATAAGATAGAAGATGGAAAAGAAGTATGGACAGAACTAGATAATAGAGAATTTGAATAATCAAAAGACCATAAATCATTTTATGGTCTTTTTTCATAACCTATGATATAATCTCTAAAAATATAGGGGAGATGATAACTATGGGTAGACTAAGATTAGAGTTAGTTGACTATATTTATGGAAAAAAGTTAGAGGACTACAGAGATGGATTTTTAAGAAATAAGGAAGTTTTACATGGTGGTGGGGGTATTGAAAACTTTAAGAAAATTGATGACTGGATAAAATATAATATAGGAAATAGAAATATAGAAACAGTGAGTGAAGGATTTGAACCTTCAAGTACCTATCTACTTATGAAAGATGATGAAATGGTTGGAATAATAGACATTAGACATAGTTTAAATGACTTTTTATTTAGAGAAGGTGGCCATATAGGCTATAGTATCGGAAAAGACTTTAGGCTAAGAGGATATGGAAAAGAAATGTTAAAGCTTGGCCTTGAAAAGGCAAAAGAGTTAGGTATAGATAGGGTATTAGTTACCTGCAATCAATCCAATGTAGGCTCTAAAAAAGTCATAATATCATGTGGTGGAAGTTTAGAAAATACTGTTGGAGAAGATGGAAATATTACAGAAAGATACTGGATAGATAATTAGGAGATATAATGAGAATATTAAAGATAAAAGATAAATCTAGGTTAGATGAAGTAAGTAAATGGTTTTCAGACAGGTGGGAAGTGCCAGTAGAAGCTTATAGGCAAAGTATAGTTGAAAGTTTAGAAACTGAAAAAGTACCAAGTTGGTATATTGTAGTGGAAAATGATCAAATTATTGGAGGAGCAGGAGTAATAGAAAATGATTTTCATGAAAGAATGGATTTAACTCCAAATATATGTGCTGTATATGTGTATGAGACTTATAGAAATAAGGATATTGCCAGATCCATATTAAACTTCATAGTTGATGATTATAAAGCTATGGGTGTAGATAGACTATACTTAATAACTGACCATGACAAGTTTTACGAAAAATGCAACTGGGAATTCATAGGTATGGTTAAAAATGATGAAGGAAGCATGGATAGAATGTATCAAAACATAATAGATTAAGCACAAAAAAAGCAACCTGTTATACAGGTTGCTTTATATATTTTAGTCCTTTTTCAGTTAAAGAATAGGTTTTTATTGGAATTTGACTTTTACATGACATAGGGCATGAAGTACATTTTTTTGTATCACATCCAAAGTCATTGTCATCTTCTGATACATAACCACGCTGAAGTAGTTGGTTAATTAAATCATTTACCATGGCTTCATCAATACCTAATTTTTGAGATATCATAGATGTTGAAAAAAGTCTGGAATTATATATTATATCCAATATATCTTTTAACATAAAATCAGCTCCTTAAAAGCCTAACAAAGTACCTATTTGGAATACTAATGTTGCAGCAACTAATCCTATAACAAAAGTATAAACAGCTACAAATAACATCCATTTTACAGAACCAGTTTCTTGTTTTATAGCTCCAAGTGCTGCTGCACATGGTGTATATAATAAAGTCATAATTAAGAAAGATAGTGCTGTTAAAGGTGTAAAGTGTTGTTGAAGTGCTCCAACAAGTTCTGAACCTTCATTAACTCCAGCATAAACCATTCCAAGTGTAGCAACTACAACTTCTTTTGCTGGTATACCTGCAAATAAACTTACTGCTGCTTGCCAAGTACCAAATCCAGCAGGTTTGAATATAGGTGCTATAAAAGTACCAATCATACCTAAAATAGATTCTTGACTATAAGCTTCAACATCTCCTGGAAGATGTGCAAGTATCCAAAGTATAACTATTACAGAGAAGATAGTTGTTCCAGCTCTCTTAATAAAGCTAGATACCTTATCCCACATATCTCTAATTACATATTTTAATATTGGTGCTCTATAGGGAGGAAGTTCCATTATAAAATGAGATTCTTCTCCTTTGAAAATAGTAGAGCTAAATATTTTACCCATTATAAGGGCTACTATTATACCTATAGCATATAAAGCAAACATTACAACTCCACCATTTTTAGGGAAAAATGCTGCTGTAAATGCTAAGTAAATCGGAACTTTCGCTCCACATGACATAAATGGATTGATAAGAATCGCAATCATTCTATCTTTTTTATTATCTAGAGTTCTAGTTGCCATAACAGCTGGAACTGTACATCCAAACCCTATTATCATAGGTATGAAAGTTTTTCCATGTAGACCAATAGATCTCATAACTCCATCCATAACATAAGCTGCTCTAGCCATATAACCAGAGTCTTCTAATAAACCTAAGAAGAAATATAATACCATTATTATCGGAACAAAGGCTAAAACTGTTCCAACACCTTCAAAAAATCCTTCTTGAACAAGAGCCATTAACCATTCAGGAGCATTTAAGTTACCTAAAAGACCTGCAACTTTTTCACCCAAGTAGCCAATAAATTCTCCAGTTGTATCACCTAATAATTCTTCTCCAATTTTAAAAGTTAATTGGAAGATAACAAACATAATTGCGGCAAATATTGGAATTCCCAAATACTTGTTAGTAATAATTTTATCAACCTTGTCAGTTAGTGTAACAACTGCCTCATCAGGTTTTTTAACAGAGCTATTAACTATCGATCTTATAAAATCATATCTTGAATCTATCATACCCAGTTCATAAGTCTCAGATAGCTCTACAATGTGTTTGTAGGTTTCTCTACTAAGATTTTTTTCAAAAGACAAGATATCTAATACTTTTTTATCTCCTTCTAAAGCCTTTATGGCTAACCATTCTGAAGGATAATTTGTATCTAGGTTAGACAACTTTTCAGTTAAATCATTTATTTCTTTTTGTAAGTCTTCACTATACATATTTAGGCTATTTGGCTTTGAATTTGATTTAGAAGATTTCTCTATTTGTTCTTTTAATTTATCAAGCCCAGTTTCTTTAGAAGCTACCATAGGAATGACTGGTATACCTAAAGAGTCTGATAACTTTTTAACATCTATCTTCATAAGTTTTTTCTCAGCTTCATCCATCATGTTAAGTGCTATTATAACATTTGAGCCAGTTTCCATAAGCTGTGTAAGTAAGTATAAATTTCTTTCTAAGTTGGTTGCATCTATTACAGATATTACAACATCTGGATTACCATTTAATAAAAAGTCTCTAGCTACTATTTCATCTTCAGAATAAGCACCAAGACTATAAGTACCTGGTAAATCCACGATGTTGTATTCTTCATTATTAAATTTAAGCTTTCCTTCTTTTTTATCTACTGTTACTCCTGGCCAGTTACCAATTTTTTGGTTGGAGCCAGTAAGTCCGTTAAATAATGTAGTCTTACCACTATTAGGATTACCTAATAAAGCGACTGTTTTCATAAAACTCCCCCTCTAACTATCTTGATATTTGTATATGTTTTGCTAAGTTTCTTCCCAAAGCTAATTTACAGCCTGAAATAGAAATAATTACAGGGCCTACATCATTTTTCAACATTTTAACATTTGCACTTTTGTAAAGTCCCAATTCATAAAGTCTTTTTTGAGCATGTCCACATCTATCTATTTCTACAATTTTACATTCTTCATCTTTATTTAAAGATGCTAAATTATTGCTGTTCATAAAATCGCCTCCGTATTGTTAATGATAATTATTATCAATTCATAATTATATGATAAACTAAATATATAGTAAAAGCAATAGAAAATAGCAAAGTTTCTAAAAAGAGATGCTATATAATCGAAAATAAGTCTTATAAAAACATAAAAAACTTATAAATATATGAAAATATTATAAAAAGATTAACCACAAAAGGCTCTATATAAGGAAGAAAAGAAAAAATAAAAAATCTAAAAAATAAATTTGACTTTTACAAAAAACTGAGTTATATTTAAATCATAAATACCCCCTAGGGGGTGGGAGGGATAATATGATTAAAAAAATACAACTAGATGTTCAAGGTATGACATGTGCAGCCTGTTCAGCTAGAATTGAAAAAGTATTGGATAAAAAAGATGGAATTATCTCTGGTACAGTAAATCTTTTAGCTAATAAGGCTAATGTAGAATATGATGATGAAAAATTAGGAGTAAAAGACATAATAGCATCAGTTGAAAAAGCAGGATTTCAAGTGCCAGAAGAAACTAAAACTCTAAGGATTGGCGGTATGACATGTGCGGCTTGTTCATCTAGAGTAGATAAGGTTTTAAATAAGATTGATGGTGTAAAGGCTAGTGTAAACTTGTCTAATAATAAGGCGGTAGTAAGATTTCAATCAGGCTTAGTTAGTGAAGAGGAGCTTGTTAAGGCAGTAAATAAGGCAGGATTTACTGCAGAAGTAGAATATGAAACAGATATAGATAAGGATAAGGAACTTAGAGACAAGGAAATTAAATCTTTAAAGAGAGATCTTTTTATTTCAGCAATCTTTAGTATACCTTTATTTTCAGCTATGTTTGTAGATATGGCAGGCTATCATACGATTTTATCCAATGGATATTTTCAGTGGTTACTTGCAACACCAGTGCAGTTTTATATAGGAAGAAGGTTTTATAAGGGTGCTTATAATTCACTAAGAGGTGGAGGGGCAAATATGGATGTTTTAGTATCCATGGGTACCCTATCAGCATACTTTTATAGTGTTTATAATGTATTTATAGGTTCAAACCATTTTTACTTTGAATCAGCAGCAGTTATAATAACCTTAATCCTGCTTGGAAAAACTTTTGAAGCAGTAGCTAAGGGTCAAACATCAGAAGCTATAAAAACACTGATGAACTTACAACCTAAAACAGCTGTGGTAATAAAAGATGGTAAGGAAGAAACTATCGATATAAAAGACTTGGAAATTGGAGATGTTATCCTAGTAAAACCTGGAGAAAGTATACCAGTTGATGGTATTATAGTAGAAGGACATTCTTCCATAGATGAATCTATGATAACAGGAGAAAGTTTACCAGTTGATAAACAAGTTGGAGATAATGTAGTAGGGGCAACAATTAATAAACTTGGAGCCTTTAAATTTAGTGCAACTAAAATAGGTAAAGATACAGTTCTTTCCCAAATAATTAGAATGGTGGAAGATGCTCAAGGTTCTAAAGCACCAGTGCAAAGACTTGCGGATCAGATATCAGGTATATTTGTACCAATAGTTGTAGGAATAGCTCTTTTAACATTATTTTATTTTGGTTTGTTTAAGGGAGACTTTAATACTGGTATAATAAATGCAGTTTCAGTTCTAGTAATAGCTTGTCCTTGCGCTTTAGGTCTTGCAACACCTACAGCAATAATGGTAGGAACAGGAAAGGGAGCGGAAAATGGTATCTTAATAAAATCTGGTGAGCATTTGGAAAAGGCACATGGTTTAAATGCAATTGTTTTAGATAAAACTGGAACAATAACTAAGGGAGAGCCAGAAGTAACAGATATAATAACCTTTGGTATGGATGAAAATGAAGTGTTAAGGTTTGCAGGTTCAGTGGAAAGGTCTTCAGAACATCCATTGGGACAGGCTATAGTTGAAGAAGCTAAAAATAGAAAACTAGACCTAGAAGAGCCAAAGAACTTTAAGGCAATCCCAGGTATGGGACTTAGTGCAAGTATGGAAGATTCAATTATCTTGATAGGTAATAGAAAACTTATGAGTGAAAATAATATAGACTCAAGCTTTGCAGAAGAAAGTCTTGCAAGACTTGAAAATGAAGGAAAAACTGCTATGATATTTGCAAAAGATAATAAATTATCTGGCATAATAGCTGTAGCAGATCAAATAAAAGAAGGCTCAAAAGTTGCTATAGATAAGTTAATAGATATGGGTATTGAAGTATATATGTTAACTGGAGATAATCAAAGGACAGCAAATGCTATAGCAAAACAAATAGATATAACAAATGTATTTGCAGAAGTTTTACCAGACCAAAAGGCTGAAGTAATAGAAGGTTTAAAAAATAAGGGTAAGATAGTTGGAATGGTTGGAGATGGTATAAATGATGCTCCAGCACTTGCAACAGCTGATGTAGGTTTTGCAATAGGAACTGGTACAGATGTGGCAATGGAAGCAGCAGATATAACCTTGATAAGTGGAGACTTAAAAGGTGTAGTAACAGCTGTAAGGCTTTCAAAGAAAACTATGAGAACTATAAAACAAAACTTATTTTGGGCTTTCTTCTATAACACAATAGGTATACCTGTTGCAGCCATGGGGCTTTTAAACCCAATGGTAGCTGGTGGAGCTATGGCATTCAGTTCTGTGTCAGTAGTAACAAATTCGCTAAGACTTAAAAAATTTAAATAAAAACTAGGAGGAAAAGATTATGGAAATGATAGTAAAAGTAAATGGTATGACTTGTGGACATTGCACATCTTCAGTAGAGGAAGCAGTGGGAAACTTAACAGGAGTAGAAGCAGTAGAAGCAAATTTAGAAACTAAAGAAGTAAAAATTTCAGGGGAAAATTTAAGCGAAGAAACTATAAAAGAAACAATAGAAGAAATAGGCTTTGATGTAGAATAATAGATAGGTCGTGATAATATGAATGATGGCAAGGAAAGGGCTTTAAAAAAGCTAAAAACAGCTAGAGGACAAATAGACGGTATAATCAAAATGATAGAGTCAGATAGGTATTGTATTGATATCTCAACTCAAATATTGTCAACACTAGGACTTTTGAAGAAAGCAAACTTAGATGTATTAGATGGCCACCTTCGCTCTTGTGTTTCAGACTCCATATTAGAAGGAGAATCTGAAGGTAGCGAAAAAATAGAAGAGATTATGTATGTAATAGATAAATTTATAAAATAAAACTACCTTTGGTAGTTTTATTTTTTGTTAAAAATGGGTATATTGTCTTAGATAAAGGACAATTAAATAATCTATAAACAAATAAAAAACTTTAGTAAAAAGGGGGTTTGGTTTATGGAATATAAAGATTATTATAAGATACTTGGTGTGGGAAAAACTGCCACACAAGATGAAATAAAAAAAGAGTACAGAAAACTGGCCAAAAAATATCATCCAGATTTAAATAAGGGAGATGATCAGGCACAGGAAAAATTTAAGGAAATAAACGAGGCATATGAAGTTTTAGGTGACGAACAAAAGAGAAAACAATATGATTCTTTTGGCTCATTTAGTCATGGTCAAAATTTTGATCCTTCACAACATGGCTACACTTTTGATAGTTCAGATATAGACTTTGGAGACTTGTTTGGAAATATCTTTGGAGGTGGCGGAGGAAGTTTTAGAACTTCCAGTGGAGGTATAAACATAGATGATTTATTAGGTGGATTTGGTGGAGGCGGAAAAAGAGCTAGACAGCCTCAAAGAGAACCACAATATGAAATGAAACTTGAAATATCTATAGAAGAAGGATATAAGGGTGAAAAGAAAAATCTAGTTATAAATGTTGGTGGAGAAAACAAAAGTATTACAGTAAATATCCCTAAGGGCATAACTAGTGGTCAAAAGATAAGAGTTAAGGGAGAAAAATGGGGCATTCAAGGTAGCATAATTTTTGAAATAGAGATAAAAAATAATAATCTATATAGGTTAGAGAATTTAGATATAATTGGAAAGTTAAATATCCTACCTTGGGAGGCAGCACTTGGAAGCTCAGTTGTGGCAACTACCTTAGATGGTAAAATAAAGGTAAATATACCCAAACTAATTTCATCAGGTAAGAAAATAAGGATAGCAAATAAAGGCTATACTGATAGAAAAGGTAATAGAGGGGATTTTTACTTTGAAATAAATATAGTAAATCCAGAAACTTTGTCAGAAGAAGAAGTAAAATTATATGAACAGTTAAAAGACATATCTTCATATAATCCTAGAGCTTAAATTAATACAGGTTTCCTAATAAAGTTTGATTAGTAGAAACCTACTATGACAATTTTAGACATATGAGCTAAAAGAGTTAAGAGCAATTAATCCAAAAAACAAATTTAAGGAGTTGATATTTATGGATTTAAGCAAATACACTCAAAAGGCAGTTGAAGCCATAGAGGCGTCACAAAAATTGGCGATAAAAAATGGTAATTCAACCTTAGATGAATTGCATTTACATTATGCTTTATTAGAGGATAGGAATGGACTTATATATCAAATTCTATCCTATATGGGAAAAGATGTAGAAAAAATAAAATCTGATGTAATTGCATTGGTTGAGTCACTGCCAGAAGATAATAGTGATAGTCAATTATTTGCAGGGAGAAGTTATAGCAAGGTTTTATTAAAGGCAGAGGATGAAATGAAAGATATGCAGGATAGTTTAGTATCTGTTGAGCATATCTATTTGGCACTATTAAATGAGAGAAATACAAGATCAGAAAAAATATTTTTGAAACATAATATTACTAGAAGGGACTTTATCCAGTCTGTAAAAACTATAAGAGATAGTAAACAAAAGGTTGGAGAAGATGGTAAGGATGACTATGAAGCCCTAAAAGAGTATGGCAGGGACTTGACAGAAGAGGTAAAACTTGGAAAGGTAGACCCTGTTATAGGTAGGGATGAAGAAATCAGAAATACTATTAGGATTTTATCCAGAAGAACTAAAAATAATCCTGTTTTAATAGGAGAGGCTGGTGTTGGTAAAACAGCCATAGTAGAAGGTTTAGCTCAAAGAATTGTAAATGGAGATGTGCCAGATGGCTTAAAAGATAAAACTATATTTTCACTAGATATGGGAGCTTTGGTAGCTGGTGCAAAGTTTATGGGAGAGTTCGAAGAGAGATTAAAGCTAGTTTTAGATACTATTAAAAAATCTGATGGGAAAATTATAATGTTTATTGATGAGCTTCATCTAATAGTAGGAGCAGGACAATCTCAAGGGGCAATGGATGCTTCAAACTTGTTAAAACCTATGCTTGCTCGTGGAGAAATGAGAACTATAGGAGCTACAACTTTAGATGAATATAGGGAGTATATAGAAAAAGACTCAGCCCTTGAAAGAAGATTTCAGTCAGTGTATGTTGAAGAACCAACAGTGGAAGATACCATATCTATTTTAAGGGGACTTAAGGAAAGGTATGAAATCCATCATGGTATTAGGATATCAGACTCAGCTGTAATAGCAGCAGCAACTCTTTCAGATAGGTATATAACAGATAGATTTTTGCCAGATAAGGCTATAGATTTGATGGATGAAGCATCTGCCATGATTAGAACAGAGATAGATTCTATGCCTACAGAGATAGATGAAATCAGAAGAAGGGTCTTGCAGCTTGAAATAGAGAGAGAGGCCCTTAAAAAAGAAGAAGATGAATTATCTAAGACTAGGCTTGAAACTCTTGAGAGAGAGCTGGCAAATGATAAGGAAGAGTATGATTCTTTACTTGCTAGATGGCAGGATGAAAAACAAAGTTTGGATAGGGTAAAAAATATAAAAGAGGAAATAGATAATACTAAAAGAGCCATAGAAGAAGCAGAGAGAAACTATGACTTGGAAAAATTATCAGAACTTAAATATGGAAAGATGGTAGATTTAGAGAAGGAGCTGGACTTAGCAGTTAAAGAAGAACAAAATTCTGCCAGAATGATAAAAGAAGAAGTTGGAGAAGAAGAGATAGCAGAAGTGGTTGGAAAATGGACTGGAATACCAGTTACTAAACTAGTGGAAACTGAGAGAGAAAAATTACTAAATCTAGCTAGTATTTTGCATGAGAGAGTAATAGGACAAGATGAGGCAGTAGAAGCTGTAGTAGACTCAGTTATTAGGGCTAGGGCAGGACTTAAAAATGAAAGTACACCAATAGGTTCTTTTATATTTTTAGGGCCAACAGGAGTAGGTAAGACAGAATTATCCAAGGCACTTACAGAAACCCTATTTGATGATGAACATAATATGATAAGGATAGATATGTCTGAATATATGGAGAAACATTCAGTCTCTAGACTTGTAGGAGCACCTCCAGGATATGTAGGATATGATGAAGGTGGACAGTTAACAGAGGCAGTTAGAAGAAGACCATATTCTGTTGTATTATTTGATGAGATAGAAAAAGCACATCCAGATGTGTTTAATATACTTCTTCAAGTTTTAGATGATGGAAGGCTTACAGATAATAGAGGTAGGACTGTAAACTTTAAAAATACAGTTATAATAATGACATCTAATATAGGGTCACATTATTTGCTAGAGGGAATAGATGAAGATGGTAATATATCAGAGGAAGCTAAGAATCAGGTAAATAATGAAATGAGAAGCTTGTTTAGACCAGAGTTTTTAAATAGAGTAGATGAAATTGTAATGTTTAAACCTCTTACAAGAAAAGAGATATTTAGAATAATAGATATACAAATAGAAGAAATACAAGAAAGGCTTGAAGATAGACAAATAGATATAGACTTAACAGAGGAAGCAAAAGATTTGATTTTGAACAAGTCATATTCTATGGAGTATGGAGCAAGACCAGTTAAGAGATATCTTCAAAAAGAGCTTGAAACAAAACTTGCTAAAATGATAGTTGCAGGAGAGTTAAAAGATAAGGATACTGCAAAAATCCTTGTTGAAAACTATGATTTAGTAATAAAAGTGGATTAAATAATAAAACGCCAGTTTAACTGGCGTTTTATTATTATAAATTGTGATTAAAAGAAGTATATTTCTCACTTAGATATGAATAGTCATCATGATATTGATCATTTTCATATATAAAAGAAGTAAACTCCTGAAATCTTTTTTCAAGATAGCTGTAGTTAAAAATAGATTCGTTATACTCGGGGTCATTTAATTTTATATTATCAAGAGTTTTTACATTTTTAATGTTGAAATTTTCATCACTAAACATATTTGATAATAAAATACAAATATTTTCTAATTTTCTCTGATCTTCAATATTATTTATATATTCGCTATACAATTTTTCATTGGACAAGATATTTAACTTTATTTCTACAATATCTGGAATATAACCAGTTAGAAAATCAATACCAAACAAATGATCAGTGTTATATATGATATTTTTTAAATTATGAATATCGTTATATCGAATATTATCAAGAACATTGATTTTTTCGATATGGATGGATGGTGTAGATAGATTATACTCAAAAACTGATATTTCATCAACTGAACCTGAGTCTAATTGATATGCTTGGGGTAATTTATTTATATTACAAATAAGCATCTTGGATACATATTTTTCCCTTGATGCTACTCTTCCTCTCTCTTGATTTAAATTTTCTAAAATGTTTTTATTATATTTATAACTAGTTAAAGTTACTATTAGCATTAAGCCTGCTATGATAAACTTAAATTTATCTTTA
Organism: uncultured Tissierellia bacterium; assembly: GCA_946402705.1. Taxonomy (GTDB): domain Bacteria; phylum Bacillota; class Clostridia; order Tissierellales; family Tissierellaceae; genus CAMIXG01. The sequence continues at coordinate 75,032 of CAMIXG010000007.1, forward strand.
TGTTTATATATCATTTTAACCTCCTATTTAAAATACATAAGGTCTAGAGAATTGAAAATATCCTTATATGATAGACCCTGGCTTTGTAAAGAAATCATTGAAGAATAATAGTCTTCATTTCTTGCCTTGCAATAATTTAGCAGGTCACTAGCAGAGGTAAACTCAATTGGACCATTCATGGATCCACGGTAGATATAAGATTCATTTTCTCCAAATATCTCATTTGATATTTGAAATTTTAAGATCATAGATTCAAAAGCCTTTCTTGGAGAATCATTAAATGCTAATCCATTACTGGAATTGTCATCTTCAAAAATCAAGGGTTTAAAAGTTTCTATATCCTCTACTTCTAAGTCAGCTATTCTAGGATAGACATAATTGACATAAGTAAAATAGGATAGAAAAAAGTAGCTATCATCATGGGCTACATTTACTGAGCTAATTTTATCAAGCTTGTTTTTATTAATTCTAACTTGATTTAAGTAATTTAGCATTAAAAGAGTTAAGCCAATCCAAAATAATTTTTCTATAATTTTTTTATAATTCATAATGCCTCCTAATTAGATTAATTTTGTGGGTAAACCATATATTGCTCTGTTATAGAAGGAGCTTGTGTGGGTGATTTATGTCTATATTTCACTCTACTAACTTCTCCAAAATATCCCTTGCTATTAGTTTCTTTTGCCATAACATCAAATTCAAATATAGCGGTTATACTTCTAGCCTTCCCTAATTTCCTATTCCAAGTTTCATAATTACCATTATCTAATTTTCTGCCCTTGGTAGGATTAAATACTTGAGTAGTAATTTTAGCATAATTACCAGTTTTTTGTAATTCTAAATTTTTAGGATTTATTCCTACAAAATATATTGGATGACCATATAGCTGTACTTGAGCATGTACAGAGTTAGATAATAGTTTTTTTTCATCTGGATCATCATAGTTTGGTATGGTCTCAAATCTTTTTGGCGAAGCTTTAAAAAGATCATAGAGATTGGCAGCTATACCGGATGGTTCTATGAGACCTAAAATAGCTGAAGTTTGAGGTTCTTTATAAGCTTTTCCATTTTTTAGGAAGCCTTTAGATTCTGTATCTAATTTCGAAAATATATCACAAGTATCATTTAACATGTGTGTTAACTTTATGTTACCTATATAAAAATAAGGTTTAGAATTAGAGTAACTTACAGATCCGGTTTTAGTAACATGAGTCCTATTACCACTAAAGGTAATATAAATTGTAGTGAAATGGTCATTTATGATTTCACCACGAGTGTTCTCAACATTTATAGGCTTTTTTTCCATTGAAGAATTTGTAAAATCATGTATATATTGCCAAATAATTACTTCATTTCCAATGACAGCATTTTTTATCTTCGTCAAATCTATATTAGGATCTGTATTATCTCTATCTGGATATAAATAGGTTTGAACATAGTAGCCATATCCATCTATAGTTTTCCCAGTACTTTGCCATCTTCCAGATGTTTTTAGAGTTTTTTCAGGGAGCTTATTCAAAGGGTGTTTTTCTTTGGGTGAGTTCATTTTTAAGGAAAACTCGTCTATAGAATCTGAATGTTTTTCTAAGTCTTGGTCAGTATAATCTGGAATTTCTATAAAATGGAAAAACCAAGTTGTATCTTGTTCCAGTTGTCCAATTTCTTCATCAGCTAAAGTTGTTGCATCAATTGCAATTGATTTAAGTTTATTGTAATCGATAGTATCAGGTAAAATATCTTCAAAATAATATATTTTTCCTTCATCTTTGTTTAACAAGGATAATTTTATTACATTTTTACCCTTAAAATCCTCATTAGCTGGTAATAAAATTGAAGTTACGGCAGGTGTTTCTATTGAAAAATTTAGATATAGCCAGGGGTCATTTTCGTCAAAATCAAATTTGAGATTTAATAAATTTTCATCACTAAAAGCTCCATGTGGATTTGAATAGACCTTAGCCTTGGTACTTATATTGTAATCTTCATTATTGATACTGTCATTAATATCTATTTCTATATTTACTATATTATTATCTATCTCGAATGTATTAATAGTGGCTGAAATATTAAACTGCTCTTTTTTCATTATAGGAACTAATTTAGAATCTTCATATATCAAACCCTGAATAGTTCCCTTATTTTCTTTTATGGAGTTTTCTTCTCCCATTCTATAAAGAGTATTTTTTCCTTCTCTAGCTCTTTTGGCTGCTACAACTCCATAAAAACCTTGTTCACTTGCCATCTGATTGTTTCCACTTCCATCTGCTGTATGTTTAAATCCATTTCCACTTACATAGTATGTTAATAAATTCTCTACTAAAGTATTACCATTTTTTACAAATCTAGCATCATCTAACGATATACCAAGTGATGTTAAAGCCACTATAACTTGAACACAACTCTCAGAGTTTTCACTTCCCCAGCTTGTAAATCCACCATTACTATTTTGAAGATTCGATAATGTTCCAAGAGCCTTATCTGTAGCTGCCTTAACTTCTGGTTTATCTTGGTATTTTGCAAGGGCTTGAAGAGCCATACCTGTCATATCAGGATCTGCTGTTCCTCCACCAAATGACCAACCACCATCTGCTAATTCTCTATCTAATATTTCTTGTACATACATATCTCTTGTAGCTTGTACTTTTGCCTTAGGATTTTGTGGCATTGGATAATCATTAGAATCTAAAGCTATCAGTGCCCAAACTGGTCCATTTATTCCTTGTGTGACAGTCTGCTTAAAGTCTCCAAGCGGAGTAGTTAAATCATAACCAGCTACATCTCTAGCATCTTCACCTATAGCCGTTACAGCTAATATAACTCTTGAATATTCTGTATGTTTTCTACGGTCTAATATACCTTTTTTCTCTTTGACAACTTCTTCTACATTTGAATAGTACTTGTTGTAATATGCACTTGGCACATTTTCTTCTGATCTAGCAAGACCTATAATAGCCCATTCTCCACCAACAGATCCAATCTCTGGGTTAGTAACTCTGTCTTGCATGTAAATTGCCATGTCTTCTACTACTGAATTTAATTCTTGATTACTTACC
>CAMIXG010000008.1 GCA_946402705.1 uncultured Tissierellia bacterium
GGATTTGCAGATAGAACTTTATATAAAAACTAAGTAAACTAACAATCTCTATTGTTTGGGAGGATTTGTAATCCTCCCAAAACATAAACTAATATAAAAAATATATTGATAATTTACATATAAATCAATAATATAGATATATGTTGAGTATAATATTTGGAGGAAGTAAAATGAAAAGTAAATTAAGTACAAGCATGGCTCTGTTAGTTATGATATCAACAATACTAACCAGTGGAGTAGAGGCAAAAAAAGTTGAAACAGCAGAAAAAATACCAGTTTTAGCCTATCATCACATAATCAAAGAGGATTATATAAAGAAAACACACCAGGAGAATAACCAGTCTACCCTATCTTTGGAGGACTTTGAGAAACAGATGCAGTATCTATATGAAAATAAGTTTTATATAGCAAGTATGGATGAATTGGAAAAGTTTTTAGATGGAAAGATAAGCCTTCCTAAAAAAACTGTTGTAATTAGCTTTGATGATGGTTATTTAAGTAATAGGTATCAAGCCTATCCCATCTTAAAACGATACAAATTTAATGCAGAACTATTTATGATAACTTCAGTCTTAGACCACAGTAAGAATACTGCCTATAATGAAATGAAAATACAGTTTTTAAGGACAGATGACCTTAAGGCCATGTCAGATGTATTTAAGTATGGAAGTCATACAAATGATATGCATAGGGGAGTGGAGAACAACCTACCACTATTTGTAACAAGCCCTAGGGAGGATGTTAAGAAAGATCTTTTAAAGAGTAGGGAGATATTAAAAACTAGATATTTTGCCTATCCATCAGGATGTCATAATCCAGATGTAATACAGGAGCTTAAAAATACAGGATATACAATGGCATTTACCATATCACCAGGATATGTTACCAAAACTCAAGATAAGTATGTTTTGCCAAGATTTAATATATCATATCAAAAAGTTGGTATGAAAGGTTTTGAGGATATAGTAAATGGAAGGGCCAATTAAGAGAAAATATAGTTTATATTTTCTTTTCTTTATTTTTTATAGCAGGTAGGCTAGTATCCAAAAGGAATAATTATATACTAAATACACTACAATCTGGAGTAGAAATTAATTTATAGATAGAAGTGGCTTAGATTAGGCTTTATTACAAGTATAGAAAGTTTAAAAACATAGGTAAATATTATGTATAAATTTTCATACTTATATAAAAATTATACCAAGAATAAAATTCTAATAAAAAATAAAAAATCTTATCCCAACATTTACTGATTTGTATCTACAATATTAAAAAAATAAAAAGTCAATAGAGATAAAACAAAATATTTATGATACCATATATAGTATGTGAAAATAAAAAACATACCACAACTGCTGTTTGTGGTTGAAATGAATGTTTTATAGAAATATGTTTTTTTATGTGAAGGAGAATGGGATAATGTTAAAAGTTGTAAAAAGAGATGGAAGACAAGTTGAATTTCAGAGCGATAAAATAGTTAGTGCTATAGAAAAGGCTATGAAGTTTGGTAGTGGTATATTTAAACCAGAAGTTTCTGTTGAAATAGCTGATGAAATTGAAGCGGTAATCAATGAAATAGGAAATCTAACTATATTTCAAATTGAAGATATGGTGTACCATAAACTAATAGTTCATGGAGAAGTTCAAACAGCTAAGGCTTATGAAGGCTACAGAGCTATTCAAGAATATAAAAGAGAAAACAATACAACTGATGACAGTATAGAAGGTCTATTAGAATTCAAAAACCATGACGTAATGAATGAAAATAGTAATAAAAATGCAGTGCTAAACTCTACACAAAGAGATTTAATAGCAGGGGAAGTAAGTAAGGATCTTGTAAAGAGAAGATTATTTCCATCACATTTAATACAGGCACATCAAGAGGGGAAAATACATATTCACGATCAGGATTACTTGATACAGCCAATGCATAACTGTACTATAATAAACTTGGAAGATATGCTTAGAAATGGCACAGTTATAAATGATAAAATGATTAAGACACCAAATTCTTTTCAGGTTGCTTGTACTATAACAACTCAAATAATAGCTCAAGTTACCAGTTCACAATTTGGTGGAGCAAGTATCAATGGTATAGATAGAATCTTAGCACCATATGCTAGGAAATCTTTTGATAAATATTATGAAAAACACTATGAAAGATTACAAGAATTAAATATGGGAGATAGCATAGAAGAACTTGCAGAGAAGTATTCGTGGGAAGATACTAAAAAGGAAATAAAAGATGGGGTTCAAACTATGCAGTATCAAATAAATACAATAAGTGGAAGTAATGGACAAAGTCCATTTGTAACTTTCATGCTGTATTTTGATCCAAGTAGTGAACTTGCATATGAAAGCTCTTTAATATGTGAAGAACTACTTAGACAGAGATATGATGGTATAGATAATGAAATTGGAATTAAGATGCCTGCATCTTTCCCAAAACTAATTTATGTACTAGATGAACATAATGTTGAGCCAACTAGCGAGTACTATTATTTAACAGAATTAAGTGCAAAAGCTACTGCAAAAACACTTATGCCAGATTATATTTCTGCTAAGAAAATGAAAGAAAACTATGAAGGAAATGTTTTTGTACCAATGGGATGTAGATCATTCCTATCTCCTTGGAAGGATGAAAATGGAGATTATAAATTTGAAGGAAGATTTAACTTTGGAGTATTTAGTTTAAACTTAGTAAATGTAGCCTTGACTTCAAATAGAGATATGGACTTATTCTGGAATGTACTAGATGAGAGACTAGCTCTTATAAAAGAAGCAGGACTTTTAAGATTTAATCAAATAAAGAATACAACAAGTGATGTAGCACCTATATTATGGCAACATGGAGCTATAGCTAGACTTAAAAAAGGTGAAAAAATAGAACCACTATTAAAAAATGGTTATTCAACAGTATCTCTAGGATATATTGGTATCTATGAAACAGTTAAGTATATGTTAGGGGTAAGCCATACGACTGAAGAAGGTAGAGAATTTGCCCTTCAAATAGTAAAATATTTGAGAAAAACTGTAGATGGCTGGAAGGCAGAAACTACTTTAGGTTTTGCACTTTATGGTACACCTTCGGAAAATATGGCTGGTAGACTTTCAAAACTAGACAGGGAATACTTTGGAGAAATCGAAGGTATAACGGATAAGGGTTATTATGTAAATTCTTATCATGTTGATGTAAGGGAAGAAATAGATGCCTTTACAAAACTAGATTTCGAAGCGCCATTCCAAGCTTTATCAAGTGGAGGAACTATATCTTATGTTGAAATACCAAACCTTCAAAACAACATAGAAGCTGTTGTAGAAGTTATGAAACACATATATAACACAAATATATATGCAGAGATGAATACTAAGGCTGACCTTTGTCATGTATGTGGTTTTAATGGAGAAATCATAATCAATGATGACATAGAGTGGGAATGTCCACAATGTCACAACAAGGATCAAGATCAGATGACTGTTGTTAGGAGAACTTGTGGGTATTTAGGAAGTAATTTCTGGAGTGAAGGTAGAACAAGAGACATAAAAGATAGAGTACTACATTTATAAGAAGGGATAAAATGAGATACGGACAAATAAGGAAGTACGATGTAGCAAACGGTATAGGAGTAAGAACATCAATCTTTGTAACAGGATGCACTCATAACTGTTTCAATTGCTTCAATAGAGAATACCAAGATTTTCTAGCTGGAGACATTTGGACAGATAAAGAGACAGAACAAATCATAGAAAACCTGAAACTATCCAATATAAAAGGATTATCAATACTTGGCGGTGAGCCAATGGAGAATGAAAAAGACCTTTTAACCATAATAAAACAAATAAAAAAACAAATAAAAAAAGATATATGGCTATGGAGTGGATATACATTTGAAGACATCATACAAGACCAAGATAAGCTGGCGCTTTTAAAAGAAGTAGATATACTTGTAGATGGAAAATTTGTAGAGAAACTAAAAAACTTAAATCTAAAATTTAGGGGCAGTTCAAATCAAAGGATAATTGATGTGAAAGAATCTCTAAAACTAGGACAAGTTGTCATATATATGGAATAGTAAAAGACTATTTGGTACACTCATGCCAAATAGTCTTTTATATTTTAAAGATTTGCCTATATTCTGTAGGAAGTAAGTTTGTATACTCTCTGAAAATTTCAGAGAATCTACTTTGATTTTTGTAGCCTACCATAAGGGATATGTCTTTAATACTAAACTTATCTTCTTTTAGCAAGGTTTTGGATTTTTCAATTCTATTTTTCTTAATAAATTCAGATATAGTGCAATTATTCACTTTTTTAAACTGATTTTGAAGCTTGGTTCTGCCTATGAAAAAGTGACTACAGATTTGTTTTTGTGAAATATCAGAACTTAAATTTTCTAAGATATACTTGTTTATAGCTTGAATCTCCGTATAGTCCTCTAGGGAAATATTTTTTTCATAACTAGATTTAGAAAGAATTAGAGCTACAGCTTCCATAACTTTAGACTCATAGAAAATTTCAGCAGAAATTCCAGCTGATTTAAAATTTTTAATCTCCTGCAAAAGTATCATCATTTCATAAAAATCAGTATCAGATTTTAGTGATAAAAGAGCATTTTTAAGATACTCTTTTTCCAGTTTAAATTTATCCGTTAGATAGTCATAGTAGTCTGGATAGATTTCTATTGATATTGAATAAACTTGTGTGTTTTTATCAATTACTGCATTAACTGTGTTTTCTCCATAGAGAACCCCAGTTATAGAGTTACTTATAGGATTTATACTGGAGTTTAAAAAATCCCCATTAATACTAATATTATGGGATATACTAAGGTAAGTAGGCTTGTCTTTAACATACATATCTGCAGAAAAATAAAAATCATCATGAAAATAAAAGTCATGAATACTTATGGTAAACATATTTTTATAGTCATATAGCCAGTAGCCTCCTACACCAAACCTATCATCTAAATAAAAGTATTCACCAATAGGAAAGTCTGGGTTATCTATTTTTCTAAATCCAAAACCATTTAATTGTTTTTTTCTAATTTCTGTTAAATTCATATTATCACCCATATATATTTTTACCTCAAAATTATAAGTATTTACCACTTAGGCTTTAAATCTATTGAATAATGTATTTAATAATGCAATACTGATAATGCTTATCAATAATATAACATAATAGACAAAATATAAAAAGGAGGAAACTATGGAATATATTAGAGAGCGACTTAAAATAATTTTGAAGTGGTCAGGAAAAAATAAAAAATATATGTATATATCAATTTTTTTAGGCTTTATAGCGGGCTTACTTATAATGGTGCCTTATATGGGGATTTATAATTTAATAAATAGGATATATGTAGATGATTTAAGTGAAAGAACAGTTTTAAATGTAGCTTTGATAATAACTGTATCGGTTGTATTTAGATATGTATTTTTTACCTTATCAACAATTTATTCCCATAAGGGAGCATATAATACCTTATTTTCAATTAGAGAAAAATTGGTAGTTCATATGTCTAAGGTACCCCTGGGAGAATTAGATAGTAAGAATAGAGGGGAAATAAAGAAAATATTAAATGAGGATATAGAAAAATTAGAATTGTTTTTCGCACATCATTTAGGTGAAGTGGTTATGTATTTAACAGGGCCAATAGCAGTATTTATTTACTTGTTTTCTGTAAATAAACTACTTGCACTTTTAACACTTATCCCTCTACCAATAGCCTTTTATTTTCAAACTAGAATGTTTAAAGGTACAGGGGAATATATACTGGAATTAAATGATGTTGGAGCTAATTTAAACTCTACAATAATAGAATATATAACAGGTATGAGAATTATAAAATCATATAATATGACAAGTTCATCTTTTACAAAGTATAAGGAAGCTTGTACAGATAAATCAGTTTTATGGAAAAAGATAGCTGGAATTATGGGGCCTAATTTTGCTTCATTTATTGTGGCTTTAGAGATGGGACTGTTAATACTTATACCAGTTGGTGGAATTTTATTTTTAAAAGATGTAATATCACCTAGTATATTCATACTATTTTTATTTATAGGTTCCTTATATCTTATGGAGATAAGACCTTTACTTGAGATTGGAGGACATTTTTCACAAGTATTATCAAGCGTGGATAAAATAGAAGAAATTTTAGCTCTTCAAGTTTTTGAAGGGGGAGAAAAGACTTTTCCACAAGCAACTGATATTAAATTTGAAAATGTGAGTTTTTCCTATAACAAGGATGAAAAAATACTTGAAAATATAAGTATAGAAATAAAAAATGGTGAAAAAACAGCTATAGTAGGGCCTTCTGGAGGAGGTAAATCAACTTTAATAGGACTGATAGCTAGGTTTTATGATGTAAATAGTGGCAGGGTTACTATAGGTGGCAAGGATGTGAAAAGTCTTGATTACACTACACTTTTAAATAATATAGCCATAGTTTTCCAAAAGAATTTTATGCTAAAAGAAACTGTTTTCAAAAATATAACAATGGGAAAAGATTATAGTTTAGAACAGGTTAGATCTGCTTGTAAAAAGGCAGAAATAGATGATGTAATAATGGCACTACCAAATGGATATGACAGTATGATTGGTGGCCATGAAGATAGGTTATCAGGGGGAGAAAAACAAAGGATAAGTATAGCTAGAGCCTTTTTAAAAGACTCTCCGATTCTAATACTAGATGAAGCCACATCTAATACAGATCCTGAAAACCAGAAAAAAATAAATAAGGCACTTAAAAATTTATTTGTTGGAAAAACAGTAATAATAGTGGCACATAGACTTTCCACAATAGTGGATTGTGACAAGATAATAGTCTTAGAAGATGGAAAGATAAGTAAGGTTGGAAAACATGACGAATTAGTGGAAACTAGTAAATACTATAGCACTGTTTGGAATAAGTATAAGATTTCTAGAGACTTTGTATATAAAGAAGGTGATAAAAATGAAAGATAATACAATCAAAAAGAACAAGACATTTTATAAGTCGATGGGTTTATTTTTATTAGAAGGACTTTTATCAGGGATAAATTTTACTATGATATTTTTAATTATAAGAAATATTATAGATGAAAATTTTAGCATGGAAAAGATAGTATACTATTTTGTGGGTTTAGCTGTAGTTTATATTATTAGGAATCTATCCTATAGAAAGGCGTATACTTTGGGACAGTTTGCAGGAGCAGATATATCTAGTGATATAAGGCTTGGGCTTGGAAATAAGTTTAAGGAAATACCTTTATCAAACTTTACAAAAACCAAGGTTGGTAGATATATAAATACAGTTACCAATGATGTTGATAATTACGAAAAAATCCTAACACATAATTATGGGGATATACTAAAGAACTTTGTACTAGTTTTGATGCTGTTATTTTTCCTATTTAATTTTGATAAAACTATAGGTTTGGTATCTTTAATATCTACACTTCTTTTAATACCTTCACTATATTTATCTTTTAAAGAGGTTAAGAAACATGGGATAAATAAAAATTTGGCGCAATCAGATAATACAGATAACGTGGTTGAATATATAACAGGTATAAAAACTTTGAGAGTATATGGACAAGATGGGATAAATAATCAAGCCATAATTAAGTCCATGAAAAATTATAGTGATGTATCCTATAGATATGAAGTAAATATACTTCCACTTTCAGGGGTTTGTAACATAGTTATAGGTCTTGGAATACCAGTATCCATATATTTAGTTGGACTTAAGTATATAGGTGGATTAATAGATATAAAAACAGCGATTATGATATGTACTCTTCCCATATTTTTAAATAAACTACTGGGAACATTATATATAGCCTTAACAGGATATAAGAATTTAAAAATATCAAAGGCAAATATAGAGTCAGTATTTGAAGAGGGAGAAGAAGTAAAAAGTGATTTAGATTTTAAACCTAAAGACTATGGTGTTGAGTTTGAGAATGTTACATTTTCATATGATGGAGTGGAAGATGTGTGTAGAAATTTAAGCTTTAAGGGAGCTACTGGAGAGTTAACTGCTATTGTGGGAACATCTGGAGCAGGGAAATCTACCATATTAAATTTAATATCTAAACTTTATATACCTAGTGCTGGAGCAGTAAAAATTGGTGGAATAGATATAAAGAATATATCCAATGAAAAGGTTTTTGATAAAATATCTATGGTAGATCAAAATACATTTTTATTTAATGACACCATAAAAAATAATATAAGAATAGCTAAGCCAAGCGCCAGTGATAGCGAAATAATAGCTGTCTGTAAGGAGGCTAATTGCCACGATTTTATAATGGAAGAAAAGGATGGATATGATTCCATAGTGGGGGAAAATGGCGGTAAGTTATCGGGAGGACAAAGGCAAAGAATAAGTATAGCAAGAGCATTATTAAAAGATAATCCTATAGTTTTACTAGATGAAGCAACAGCATCTTTAGATATAGAAAATGAACTTTTAGTAAAAGAGGCTATAGCAAGACTTATAGATAAGAAGAAAACTATATTTATGATTGCCCATACTTTACCAATTGTTAAAAATGCAGATAGAATAATAGTTATGGACAAGGGACAGGTAATAGAAAGTGGCAAACATGAAGAGCTAATAGCTAAAAAAGGAAAATATTATGCCATGTACTTGGCAGATAAAGACAATTAAAATAAGAGCTGAAATCAGCTCTTATTTTCTATTTATTATAGTTTCCACTAGGGCATAATGCCTATCTATAGCATCAAACAAGTCTACCTTGTTTTTGGCACTTAAAATACTTTGGGACATTATATCCAGTATGGTTAATTCATTTTCTTCTAAAACATTTGCATAATCAGATTCTATATCTGCATTATATATATAAGAAGAATAACCTGCAGCTGCTATGGCCTTACATAAATAAGAATGATTATCTTCGCTTATGTCCAAGACTTCATCTAAGGCAAGTTTTGCCATATCTTCACCTCTTTTAACCATAAAGGCATTACGAACATAGGACTCATATCTAGAGCTAGCATAGGGCATATTTGCCATTATAAGACCACTAGGATTTTCTTCTAATGAGCCAAATATTCTATTCATGGCAGAATTTGTAACCAGCCATTGTTTATTAAATTTTTTAATATCTATATCTTTTATAAGTTCTTCATTAGCTATTTTTTCCATGATTTCCATGGGTTCAATATTCCATTTTTCTGCTGCATCTTCCAAAGTTATTAAGTCTTCAAATGGATTTATAATCATAAAATCACTCCTCTATATAGTAATATATTATCATAATAAAAAACTATATGGAAAGTTATATTTTAGTTTATAATAGGGTAATTATGGTATAATATACAATATATATAATACTTAGGAGGTATTTTTGTGATAAGAAAATTTGGAATTATAATATTAATGACATTATCTATTATTCTTACAGCCTGTAGTGAAAAAGCAGAAATTTCAAGTGATGAATATTACAAAAATGGATATGAATTATTAAGTAATAAAAGTTATGATGATGCGCTTGAAAATTTTAATCTAGCATTATCTAACGGATATAATGATGAAGATGGAAATCTTAAAAATATAATATCTATTTTAGAAAATTATTCTCTAGCCAACGAATTTTATGTTAAGAATGATATGGAGAAAGCCAGTGAAAAAATATATTTGGTAAAAAACTATGAAAATTATAGTATAAGAGAAGATGTAGATGAATTAAAGAAAAATATTTATACAAAATTAGATAACACTGAAAGAGAAGGCCTTAGATATTTAGATGAAGTCTTGGAACAAGAAGCAAAAAATATAAGGGCGAATTCAAATATAAGTGCAGAAGAAGCCAGTAGTAAGTTAAAGGCTAATTTTGAAAATGAAGAAATTACTGTTGAAGGAGTTAAGGAGTTTAATATAGTTGAGGATAATACTATTTGGTATTATTTTAATACTTATGATAATGAAGAACATGAAATATCATATTATATTAATTCTAAGACAGGCGAAATAAAAGAAAATGAAGTAGTGGAATAGAGGGATTTACAAAAATTAAAATATTTGTTGAATATGTAAAAACCATTATGTAGGGGAGGATTTGTAATCCTCCCTATTTTTATAAATAAATATATTAAAAATAAAAATGCTGGGTGGTATACAATACCACCCCTACGAAAGGGTTTATTAGCACAAAGAAAATTTTTGAATATAGTAATGCCATTGTGTAGGGGAGGATTTGAAATCCTCCCACTTTATAAAAAATAAAGTCCTAGGCTTATAAACCCAGGACTTTTATAACTTTAAATTCTTATATTTCCATTTCTAATAATGCAGAACTAAGACTCTTTCCATGCATATCTAAAGATAATGTTCTTGTAACTCCACCACCAAGAGCATCATGCATTACAAAGTTAAGTGCTCCAAGACTAGGAAGTTCATATCTAATAACTTCTCCTTCAACTATATCTTTAAACCATTCTTTAACTTTTTCACTAGTTACTTTTTCTTTTAAAGTAGCAAAATCATCTAAATTATAAGCGATTAAAGATATGTTTGATATATTACCTTTATCACCAGTACGAGAGTGTGCAATTTCATATAATTTCATAATTATACCTCCTCATAAACAACAGTAGTTTTAATGTTTTCTCTAGGAACAAATATTGAACAAACAGCAACTATAGCCTTGATGTTTTTAGTAGCTCCACCACCAGCTGCTGGCCCATTTGTATATAGAGTTTCAACTTCATTTACTATTGCTTGAGCTTCTTTTTTAGTTTTAGTTCTAGCAGCAACTCTAAGTCTAACATCTTTTACATTGTTAAAGTCGTTCATACTAGAGCTTATGCTGTCTTTATATAGTGAGTTACAACCTATAAAATCAAATCTGATTTCATCAAAAGTTGCACCAATTATTTCAAGTCTTTTTTCAACTATTTCCTTAGCAAGTTCTGCTCTAGAGTAGGCAGTAGTTCCTCCATAACTGATTTCTCCTTCAGCTATGAAACCATCTTTATAACCAATACTAGCTTTTAAAGTAGCTGGTCTTTCTTTTCCTGTACCACCCTTAACAGACACTACATTTTCCTTTACTTCTTCAAGTACAACATTTGTATAATCAGCTATACCATCTGGAGTTATATACTCACTAGGATTGTGAATTTCATATAAAAGTTGTTCTGTAACTGTGTGTCTGTTAATTATTCCACCAGAACCGTCTACTTTTGATATTTCAACATCTCCATTTTCACTGATTTCAGCTATAGGGAAACCTAGTTTCCATGGTTCAGGCACATCTTTGAATTTTGGATCTGCAAAATAACCACCAGTTATTTGTCCACCACATTCTAATAAATGTCCTACCATGATTGCGTTACCTATTTCAGATATATTTGAATAATCCCATCCAAATTCATAAACAAGTGGTCCAACAACTAGTGCTGGGTCAGAACATCTACCTGTAACAACTATGTTTGCTCCATTTTTTAAAGCTTCAGCTATACCTTCAGCTCCAGTATAAACATTGGCAGAAACTATATTATCTTTTATAGTTGATAAGTTTCCTTCAAGTTCTAAAATGTCATAGTCCATATAATCATCTATAGAGTCATAGATATCATCACCTATAACTGCTGCTATTTTTAAGCCTTTGATATTTTTTTCTATGGCCATTTCCTTGATAACTTTAATAGCAGCTAGAGGATTAGCAGCTCCCATGTTAGTTATAACCTTGATACCTTTTTCCGCAGCAAGGGGTAATACTTTTTCCATTCTGTATTCTAAAAGACCATTATATCCCTTGTCTGGATTATTTAATTTTTCTTGTTGAGCTATAGCTATTGTTCTTTCAGCTAGAGTTTCAAAAATAACATAATCTAAATTACCTTTTTCCATTACTTCTATAGCAGGTTCAACTCTATCTCCACCATAACCTGCTCCAGAACCTATACGAATTTTTTTCATAGTAACCTCCTATATTAAATACTAATTACACCAATAACTAGAGATACAATTAACATAACTATAGTTATTAAAAATGCAAAAGGAATAGTTTTCTTTTGATGATCACCTAAGTCTACATCTGTAAGTCCTATTAATAAGAAAGTAGCTCCAGTTAGTGGACTTATTGGGAAACCTGTAGTCATTTGACCGATTATTGAAGCTCTTGCAACACTTAGTGCACTTACTCCAAAGTTTGAAGATGCTTCTGCTAAAACTGGTAGAATACCAAAGTAGAAAGAATCTGGATCAAATAGTAAACTTGTAGGCATTGAGAATACCCCAACGATTATAGGTATAAATCTACCTAGACTTTGTGGAATGATTTTAACAGTAGCTACAGCCATTGCATCTAACATTCCAGCACCTTTTAAGATACCTGTGAAAGAACCAGCAGCAAATAATAAACTTGCCATCATAAATGCAGATTTAGCATGTGCATCAACTCTTGCTCTTTGAGTATCTGGGTTTGGATAGTTAACTATTAAAGAAAGTGCAAATGCCAACATAAAGATAGCTGTTGGAGAAAGAATCTCTTTAATCATTACAACTACACAAACTATGATTAAGGCTATATTAAATAAGAATAATTTCGGTCTTTTTAGTGCTTCAACTTCTTCATCAACAACAACTTCTGTTTTTACATTGTCTAAATTAATATCACCAAGTCTCTTTTTCTCTTGTTTACCAAGGAAGTAAGAGATAACTAGTACAGTTATAATACCTGCTGCAAATGGTACTAACATTGGGTTGAATAATTCAGATACACTGATTTCAAGTGCTGATGCAGCCCTAACAGTAGGTCCACCCCAAGGTAACATATTCATAGTACCTGCTCCAAGTGCAGTAACTGTTGCAAGTGTTGTTCTCTTCATTTTTAATGCATCATAAAGTGGTAACATAGCTGGTATAGTAACTAAGAATGTTACAGCTCCAGAACCATCTAAATGAACTATCATAGCTAGAATTGCAGTACCTATAGTTATTTTTACAGGGTCATTTCCAACTATTTTTAAAATCTTACTTATGATTGGGTCAAAAGTACCTGCGTCTGTTAAAATACCAAAGAATAATATGGCAAATATAAACATTGTTCCTGTTGGAGCAATAGCTTTAATACCATCTATAATGAAAGTATTTAGTTCAGAGGCAAATCCTCCTATTACGGCAGTTATTACTGGTACAGCTATAAGGGCAACTATTGGAGAAGCCTTTTTAGTCATTATTAAAGCCAATAAAACTACAATTGTTAAAAAACCTAATGTTGCTAACATTAAATCCCTCCTATTATATTATGATTTTGATTTCACTATACTAATAATGCAAATAGCGTGCCAACTTTTTACGAAATCATAAAATCTTAATAAATGTTGATAAATACATAAATTTAAAATTTAAAAAATATTTTAAAAATAATGATTTCTAAGTTTTTAGAAATTATAATAAGCAATAAATATAAATCCTAAAAATCCTTGATATTTAGACAATGGTACTAGTTTCTAAATGTCTGGAAAAAAAGAATGAGAATTTCTAAGTTTTTAGAAACTTTCATTCTTTTAATTTATTATATAGGGTTGCAAGAGATATATTTAAGGCTTTAGCTGCCTCTTTTTTCCCAGTAACAGTATCTCCGTATATTAAAATAGCCTTGTCTATGGCATCTTTTTCTGCTTGTTTTACTACTTCATCCATAGTTTTAAGTTTTACTAGATTTGATTTAATACCTTGAGTTCTTATTATTTCAGGCAGATGTCTTTCTCTTATTAAAAAGTCATCAGACATATTCATAGAAAATTCTAGGGCATTTCTAAGTTCCCTAACATTACCAGGCCAAGAATAGTTGATTAAAAGAGCCATGGCATTATCACTTATTTTGACAGAACGCTTCATCTTATCAGAATAAAATTTTAGAAAGTGAGTGATTAAAGGTTCTATATCATAAGGTCTTTCTCTAAGGGGAGGAATCATAATTGGGAAGACAGATAGTCTATAGAATAAATCCCGTCTAAATTTGTTTTCATTTGCCATAGATTCAAGATCTCTATTAGTAGCTCCTATTATTCGGACATCTACATCTATTTCTTCAATTCCGCCAACCCTTCTAATTTTACCTTCTTGGAGTACACGAAGTAGCCTAGCTTGTATGTTAATATCCATTTCTCCTATCTCATCTAAAAATATAGTACCACCATTAGCTACTTCAAATAGACCTAGCTTTCCATCTTTTTTTGCTCCAGTAAAAGCACCTTCTTCATAGCCAAATAGTTCTGCTTCCAAAAGGTTTGGATCAAAAGAGGCACTATTGATAGCTACAAAACCAAAGTCTCTACGCTTACTATTTTGATGGATAGAATGGGCATAAAGTTCTTTTCCAGTACC
Source organism: uncultured Tissierellia bacterium (assembly GCA_946402705.1). Classification (GTDB taxonomy): domain Bacteria; phylum Bacillota; class Clostridia; order Tissierellales; family Tissierellaceae; genus CAMIXG01. The sequence continues at coordinate 14,352 of CAMIXG010000008.1, forward strand.
AGTTTCGCCAGTTATTAAAACATTGGAATCAGTTGAAGCTGCTTTCTTTGCCATATTTTTTACTTCTATAGATTTATAATCAACAGAGATAATATCTTCGAAAGAATACTTTGTCCTATTTATAATATGCATATGTTTTTCTAATTTTTTTATTATAGATTGGGATTTTTTAAGTTTTTCAAATAAACTATATAGGTCCTTCATCTCAGTTAATATGGATAATCCACCAATTACTACATCATCTTTTATAATGGGTACCATATTTACTATATATTCTCTAGAACTTTCCTGCCTATGGGTGTTTAATAAAGGTTTACCAGAATCGATAACATCTGGAAGCCTAGCACCAGGTCTAACATCTTCTAGATTTTTATTTAAAATTTCTTCCCCTGTAACTTTAGTAATCCTTTCATAAGAAGGATTTATATATCTAACAATATGATTGGTATCTGCTATTAAGACACCCTCAAATATAGAATTAAAATATAATTTAACTTCATCAGTGATAAAAATAAAACCACCTCCAAATATTCATACATGATTTTACCTACTTAAGTACCTAAATGATAACATACAAATAAGAGATTGTAGAATATAGTTTAGAGAAAAGCTAACTTGTAAAACTCTATTCTAGAAAGTAGGTTTTTAGGAATAAAAAGTGAACCCTAATAAGATAAGGCTCACTTTTATTTATGTTTTCTAAATTTATCTACATATTTGTCATAGTCTATAACTATACGTTTATATTCTTCATTAAATAGATTTGAATGCAGCATAAAGTCTGCTGTACTAATATTATTGGCAATTGGGATATTATATAAAACACCTATCCTTAAAAGAGCCTTAACATCAGGATCATGTGGTTGAGCTTCTAGTGGATCCCAAAAGAAAATCATTAAATCTATTTCTCCATCTACTATTTTAGCACCTATTTGCTGGTCACCGCCAATGGGTCCGGATTTGAATCCCTTTACATTTAAACCAGCTTTTTCTGATATTAGAGAGGCAGTTGTGCCTGTGCCGCATAGTTTATGATTTTTAAGAATATCCTTATTTTTAATTGCCCAATCTATCAAAAGACTTTTCATATTATCATGGGCTACTAGTGCTATATGTTTTTGCTTGTCTGATATAATTTCTTTGTATTCCATAGCATTACCTCCATAAGAAATTATACCCAAATTATAGAAGAAATTGTAGTATAATAAAAATAAGAGGTGATATTATGAAATTTTTTACAATACAAAGCAAGGAAGTTATAGATAAATTGTTAGAAGAAGATGTATATTATCCAAGTTATGAATTAGGAACCTCACCAGTATCCATAAAATCGGCTTATAAGGAAATTTTAGCTAATTATAATGTGCTTAACAAAACTGATGAAAAAGGTTTAGTGTTTGGATTTAATTCTATAAATGGTGGCAGTGAAATAGAAGATATAGAGGAAGTATATAACCTAGTAGAGCAAAGACCTGATTATAAACAGCTAATAAAGGATTTAGATGATGGAAGCCATGTAATACTAGAACTCAATATAGAATCTGATGAAAATTTAGTATCGATAGATTTCAATAATTTTATAAAACTATCCCTATGGGCTAATTATCTAAGACAGTATAATGAAGACTTACTAGAGGTATTTACAAATGAATATGAGGCGAGAAAAGAAATACTAAGAATAAAAAAATATCTACCTAATGGAGCAGATAAGTCAGAACCAGGAAGCTTTATACAGGTACATTATCCAGTGATAAGATTAGAAGATATAGTGGATGTTCATGAGATGATAGACTTAGAAACAGGAGAATTAATAGAATTTAGCGAAAAGGTTAAAGAACTTAAAAGTAAACTATAAAAAAACAAGCTGATTATTTCAGCTTGTTTTTCATTTTTAAGAATTTATATATAACCTGACTTGCTTCAGCGCGAGTTAAGTTGTCATTAGGTCTAAAGTATCCATCTTTTCCTTCAAGATAACCCCTATTATAGGCTGCATAGATACTGTCGATTGTTATATCTGAAGCCTCTGATATATCTTTTATACCATTTACCTTTAAAGTATTTGCACGAGTTTTATAGATATTTTCATCTACACCAATTAAGATATAGGCCATATTTTCCCTAGTAAGAGGGGCATCTAAGGTTGCCTTGTCACCTTTAAAGTTAGATGAGTCTATAACTGCCTTTACTACTGCATCAATATAAATATCATAGGCCCAATGTTTGTTTGGCATGGGAAGATATTGTGAGTTTGTAGATGCAGTCATTATGATTTTAAGAAATTCTGCGAAAGTTATATTTTCATTAGGTTTAAAAGTATTGTCTTGATATCCATTTATATAACCTTGGTCTACTAGACTTGTAACAGGTGTATAATACCAGTTTTTGTTAGTAACATCTTTGAAGTTTATCTCTTTTGCAAAACTAGTAGTAGAACTAGATATAATGGAAATTAGTAATAAAGTTGAAATATATTTTTTCATTATAATAAAACCTCCTTATATATATTGTAGTATAAAAACTGAATATGTGAACTAAAAAGAATAAAAATGTGGATATATTTTATTTAAAGTAGAAATAATCCACAGTAGGTTTAGCCTATAAGTCTTGTTCAAAATCGGGTAAGTATATAAAAAGAGACTTAGGTTTAAGTGTGAAAAGGAGGCTTAAGATGAAAAAATTAAATGGAAAGCTAATGGGTTTTAGTATGATTTTATCTCTTGCATCAGGCTTGATATTACCAGCAGAGAAAATTCGTGAAAATATGTATGTAATGGGTTATCCAATTAAATATATGAGATATTCCAGCAGACAAGGTATGGTTTATCCAAGAATAGCTATGTTTTTGCCAAAGAATATTTTAAATATATCTGTAAATCTACTAGATTTTCTATTTTGCTCTTTAGCCATATATTTATTTTTATTTATAATTTACTTAGTTGTAAAAAGAATTGTTGAATAAAAGTATGAAAATAAAAAACAAAAGAACTAAATTAGTCCTTTTGTCTCTATAAGTTAATTTATATCAAGAGCTGATTCAGGTAGGATTTGCCCACCATCAACTATGATTGTTTGACCTGTTATATAACTTGCCTCATCAGAAGCCAAGAACATAATAGCATAGGCTATGTCTTCAGGTGTTCCAAGTTTTCCAGAGGGTATAGTAGCCTCTTGGTTTTTAATATACTCTTCTCCAAGTACATTTTTCATACCAGGTGTCATTATATTTCCAGGCTCTACAGTATTTACAGTGATTTTGTATTTTGCAAGTTCAAGAGCAGCTGTTTTTACAAAACCATTTACTCCGCCCTTAGATGCAGAATAGTGAGCAAGACCAGGGTTACCTACTCTATTACCTGTAATGGATGAAACTATAACAATTCTACCGTGAGCGTTATCCTTCATATACGGCAGGACTTCTTTTGTGGAAACAAAGATACTTTTTAGGTTTACATCATGAACCATGTCCCACTGTTCAACTTCCATATCCTCTATCCTAGTTTCTGGATAAATTCCAGCATTTAAAACTAGGATATCAATACTACCAAGCTTTTCCTTAGCATATTTAAATAGCTCCTTGGTTTTATTAAAGTCCAAGACATCAGCCTGGAAAAACTCTACATTCAAGCCTTGATGTTGTAAGTCTTTTGCTAAGCCTTCTCCACTTTCTAAATCCCTACCTGTGAATATGAGATTAGCCCCTTCTCTTGCAAATGAAGTTGTAATCCCAAGGCCAATACCCTTACTGCCACCAGTAATAATAACATTCTTATCTTTCATTGAAAATGCCATAAAATCCCTCCTTAATTAAGACTATACCCCAATGTAAAAAAATATACTTTAAAAATCTTTCTATATTTATATAGAATATGGGAAATGGGGTAAGGGATTTATAATTAGAAGAGAGGGGGAGTAAATTTATGAGAAAAGGTTTAACAGTAGTATTTATATTAGTTGGAATAGTTGCTGCCTATTTTTTAGGGGCAAATAGTAGTGTACCTTTGATACTTGATGATATGGAAGATTATGAGGAAAACCTAGTAGAAACTGACAAACAATTTATTAAAAGTGGTCAAAAAATAAATATAAATGGATATGTAATAGATGGAGAAGAATATTATAGATTAAAAGACTTGGAAGATATTTTAGGTTTTAGTACAAAAACTGATGATATAAACAAGACCATAGAATTAATGCCAGATGGGGAAATACAAGTAAATAATTTTAAGCCCCAAGATTTTAAGGAATATAGTTTGAAAATTGATTATCAAGATAATAAAGTAGAAGTAGAATATGATAGAAAGACTAAAGGTATAGAAGCAAGGTATTTAAATAAGAAAACTGGAGAGAAAATTAGGGGAGAGGAAGCTGAAAATCTAATAGAAAGTAAGCTATTATCAATTGATTATAGTGCTGGAGAAGAGGATATAATTAATAGGATTATAGAAAGTTTAGGACTTGATCAGAATTATAAAAAGTTTGAACTGGACATAGAATATATGGACAATAGTGAGTTTCAAATTGAAAAGATAAAATAAAAAAGCCTCCTATAGGGGGCTTTAAATTTTGAATTTTATTGTTATCCTAGTACCAAGATCTAATTTACTAGATATACTAATTTCGCCCCTATGGGCTTCTACTATATGTTTTACTATGGAAAGACCAAGTCCAGTACTATTTAAGCTACTACTTCTAGACTTATCAACTATATAAAATCTTTCAAAAACTCTGGCTAGATTATCTTCAGATATTCCAATACCAGTATCTTTTAGAACAAAGACTATATAATTTTCCTCTTCAAATAGATTTATATCTATAGTGCCACCAACTTTATTGTATTTAATGGCATTGTCCAATAAGTTAAAAATTAAATCCTTTAGCATCCTTTGATTTCCATTTATAAAATAGTCTCTACCTTTTAAGTTTAAGTTTATATCTTTTTCAGCTAAGCGGGTTTCTAATTTACCCACAGTTGATTCAATAATTTCATAGATATTTGTAGATGTAAATTCTATTTTTAAATTTGGGTTTTCCAAGTTTGAAAGTTCTATTATAGAATCTATAAGCTCTAGTAATCGTTTACCTTCACTATGGATAACATGGCCTATGTTGGTCAAGTCCTCACCTTTTACCATATTATGTTCTATCATTTCAGCATAACCATTTATTGAAGTAAGTGGTGTCTTAAGTTCGTGGGATACATTAGCTGTAAACTCCCTACGAAATTTTTCATTTTTCTTAAGTAGGCTGATGTAATAATCTGCCTGCTCCTTGTAGAGATTAATATTGGCAGCAAAACTTTGGAACTCATAATCCATTAAATCCACATCTACAACTGAAGAGTTTAGTATATTACCTATGGAATTATTGACTAAATTTATATTTTGGTATAGTTTATCAATTATTTTAGAGGTCAAGATATTTAAAAACAAGACAATCATCATAATAAGACCAGAAGAAAGAATTAGGCTGGGAATTAAGATGTGGCCTATAGATTCTCTAGGTTTAGAGACCCTTAGAGTAAGACCTTCATAAGGTGTATCTAAATAAATAGCCTGTTTATTTTTGGGCGGATTTTCATACAACTTAATACTTACATTGTTGGATAAAATTATATCTTTTTTATCATTTGAAGACATATAGACTTCTGTTATATTTTCTAAGTTTTTCTTAGACATATCTATGTAAAAATCATAGAAAAAAGTAGATAAAAAAATAGTAGATAAAAATACGGATATAAGGGAAGTTAGTACTAGACTAAAATAGATTTTTTTTCTCATGTCAAACCTCTACCTTATAGCCAACATTTCTAACAGTTTGTATAATACTACCAGAATCAGCTAGTTTTTGCCTAAGAGAGCCTATGTGTACATCTATAGTTCTAGTCTCACCTTCAAAGTCAAATCCCCAAACCTTATTCATAATATTTTCCCTAGTTAAAACTATGTTTTTATTCTCAATTAAGTAGTCTAAAAGTTGAAATTCTTTATAGGTTAAATCTATATACTTTCCAGAAACGGTTACAGTTCTACTATCAGGATTTAATTCAAGTTCTCCAATCTTTATACTACTATTTGGTTTATCAATGTGGTATCTTCTAAGGACTGCCTTAACTCTAGATACCAATTCTATTACACTAAAAGGTTTTAAAACATAGTCGTCAGCTCCAGCATCAAGACCTTTTACCCTATTGATTTCACTAGTTTTGGCAGTTAAAAATATGACTGGTATAGCTTTAGTAGACTTATTAGCTTTAAGTTTTTCAAGTATATCAAAACCATCAGAACCAGGTAGCATTATATCTAAAATTATAAGGCTGGGTGTCTGTGTTTTTAGTTTTTCAAATAATTCATCTGAACAACCTAGGCCAAGAGGAGAAAAATTAGTATTCTCAAGGGCATAGACTATCAGATCTCTTATATTTTCATCATCTTCAACTACAAAAATAGTATCCAAAAAATCACCTCTTAATGAAATTATAGCATTTATTTATATGTTTGGAACCTTACCTGTCAAGAAATATATTACCCATTCTGAAATATTTTCTGCATGGTCACCAATACGTTCTAAATATTTACCAATCATCAATATATCAAGAGCCTGAGTACCATTTTTAGGATTTTCTATAATTAATTCTATTAGGTGGTTTTTTAGGCAGTGGAAAAGTTCATCCACTCTATTATCCATTTCTATAACTTCAGTTGCTAGACTTAAGTCGCCATTTATAAAGGCTTCTAAACTTTTCCTAACCATATCTTGGGCAATGTTTGCCATTTGAGGTATCTTAACAATTGGAGTTATAAAGTCTTCATCTGATAGATAAAGGCTGATTTCGGCTATATCAGCACCTTGATCTGCTATTCGCTCCAAATCTGTTATTATCTTTAGAACTGAGGATATAAAGCGTAAATCACTTGCCACAGGATTTTCGCGAAGGATAATATTTAGACAGTGAGATTCTATCTTTTTTTCCATATTATTTATATCTATATCCTCTGCTATTATTTTTTTAGCAAGGTCTGTATTTTTTTTGGTTAATGCTATTACAGAGTTGTCTATAACTTTGATGACCATGTTTCCCATAGTTTCTATTTCTAGGTGAAGATTTTTTAATTCTTTTTCAAAATTTTCTCTCATAAAATCACTCCTAACCAAATCTACCAGTAATATAATTTTCAGTTTTTTCATTTTCAGGGAAGGTAAATAGTTTATCTGTCTCGTTAAACTCTATCAATTCTCCGTTTAAGAAGAAGCCTGTGTTATCAGATATTCTAAGTGCCTGCTGCATATTATGAGTTACTATAACTATAGTATAATCATCTTTTAAGCTTTGAAGTAGCTCTTCTATTTTTAGTGTAGAAATAGGATCAAGTGCAGAAGTTGGTTCATCTAGTAAGAGTACTTCAGGTTCTATAGCAAGAGCCCTAGCTATGCATAGCCTTTGTTGCTGACCACCAGATAGTTTTAAGGCAGACTTATGAATGGAGTCCTTAACTTCATCATAAAGGGCAGCCTTTCTAAGTGATGATTCAACTATTTTATCTAATTCTTCTTTGGATTTTATACCATGAGTTCTAGGACCATAGGCTATATTGTTATAGATACTCATAGGAAAAGGGTTTGGATTTTGGAATACCATACCAATTTCTTTTCTAAGCTGTGTAACATCAGTTTTCATAATATCCTTATCATCAAAATAGATATTACCATTTGTAACACAACTATCAACTAGGTCATTCATCCTATTTATACTTTTTAATAAACTAGACTTACCACATCCAGAAGGGCCTATAAAGGCAGTTATTTTATTTTCTTCTATATTCATATTAATATTTTTAAGACCTTGAAAATTATCATAGAATAAATTAAAGTCCTTGATTTTTATTTTACTCATATCATTTCTCCTTTGAGATTTTCTTTATAACTTGGTTTGATAAGAAATTAATCAATAATATAATTATCATCAGTACAAAAGCAGTTCCATAGGCTTTATCTGTGTGCAGTCCTTCAGTAGAAAGAGCAAACATATGAACAGATAAGGTTCTACCAGATGAAAATAGATTTTCTGGTATTTGAGCCACAGTTCCAGCAGTATATATAAGGGCAGCAGATTCACCAAAAATCCTACCTATAGATAGAATTATTCCAGAGAAAATACCTGGAAGAGCGCAAGGTAAAACCACCTTGAAAATAGTCCTAACCTTGGTAGCACCAAGGGCTAAACTACCCTGTCTAAGTGAGTCTGAAACCGTTAGAAGGGACTCACGAGTTGTAGTTATTATTAGGGGAAGAACCATTATAGATAGGGTAAAGGACCCAGCTAAAATGGAAAATCCTAAATTTAAATAAGTTACAAAAAATATCATTCCAAATAGACCATAGATTATAGATGGAATCCCAGATAAGGTGTCTATGGCAATACTTATAAATTTCATAATTATATTTTTATTAGCATATTCTACTAGGTAGATAGCTGTTAAAATTCCAATTGGTATAGAAATGATAAGGGCAATTATAGTTATTATAATTGTAGTTATCATGGCTGGAACTAGAGACATATTTTCTGTTGTGTAATTAAATCTAAACAAATCTAGACTCAAATTAGGCAGTCCTTTTATAACTATATATGCAACAATCCCAAGCAAGGATGCAAAAGTTAGAGAGGCAACTAAATATATTAACTTTTTCATTATTTTATCCATTTACATTTCTCTCCTTAAATATTGTAAATACTAGGTTGATTATAAGTATAATCATAAATAAAACTACAGCAGTACCAATTAAGGCGTTTCTGTGGACACCAGATGCATAACTCATTTCCATAACTATATTAGTAGTTAGAGTTCTGGCTCCCTTAAATATACCTTTAGGCATACGAGGTTGATTACCAGCTACCATTACAACAGCCATAGTTTCACCAACAGCACGGCCTATACCAAGTATAAGACTGGATATAACACCAGATTTTGCAGCAGGTAAAACTACCTTAAAAATACTTCTCTCCTTGGATGAACCAAGGGCAAGTGCTCCCTCATAATAAAATCTAGGGACAGCTCTAATTGCAACTTCAGATAAATTTATAACAGTTGGTAAGATCATAATGCTCAGTAAAATCCCAGCAGTTAAAATACTGTTTCCATTGCTGGGAAAAAGGTATCTAACTGCTGGAACTAAAACTACCATTCCAAAGAAACCATAGATAATTGATGGAATTCCCGCCATTAGATTTATTATTGACTTTAAAAATCGATAGTGCTTGTCTTTTGTGTAGTATACTAGGAAAACTGCTGTGATTATTCCAACTGGTCCACCTATTAGAATGGCTATTAAGGTTATATATAGGGAACCTAGAATCATTGGAAGTATGCCAAAACTGCTAGGAGTGTTGGTAGGAGACCAGTCTTTTCCAAGTATAAAGTTTAGAAAACCTACTTCTTTAAAAATAACTGTTCCTTCTTTAAATAAAAAGAAGGAAATCAAAATTATTAGAGCTATGGACAAGATAGCTGATAAAAAGAAAAGGTAGCGTATAAGGTCAGATTTATTTTTTTTCATTATTACTACCTACTTCACTCCAATTGACAACTGTTCCTGTAAAGATGTGTTTAACATCATCAATGGAAAGTTCATCTATTGGATTTTCTTTATTTACAATTACAGCTATGCCATCTAGGGCAATTATTTTTTCGCTTAATTTAGATTTTTCTTCTGTAGAAAGCTCACGAGAACTCATGCCTATATCTGCAGTTCCTTCCAAGACAGATGTTATACCAGCAGACGAACCTGTTTGTTGTATTTCAGCCTTTACATTTGGATTTAAGCTCTTATATTCATCTACTAACTTTTCCATAAGAGGAGCAACAGAAGTAGAACCAGCTATGGTTATAGTTCCAGATAAATTAGATGGTAGATAATCTTCAGTATTATCCATAGCAATATAGCTTTTTCCAACAATAACATCAGCCGACTTAGAATTTACAAAACTCAAAAAGTCTTTAGTTAAATCAGTTTCAGTTTTTGTAGCCAAGATAAAAGGTCTAGATATTTCATAATTTTTATCCTTTATATTTTCTTTAGTTGGAGCATATCCATTTATTTTTAAAGCCTTAACCCTATCAGATAGAGAACCAGTTGATATATAACCTATTCCATTTTCATCTTTTGATACAGATTGTATAACCCCTTCAGTTTGCATTTGTATAATTGCTTCTTCCGTAGTTCTATCAGCCTCAGAGTCTTTATTTTTTTCTAACACTCCAGTTAATTCTACAAAGGCAGATCTAGTTCCAGAACCTTCTTCTCTAGATATAACATTGATATTATCTTTTTTCCCACCACAAGCTACAAGGGAAAAACTTATTACTAAGATTAAGCCTAAAATTATTTTTTTCATAATTACCTCCTAAGTATTGTAATTGTCATCTTTAGTTTAAATATAATACATGTAAGTCAATTCTAAATAAGGTCTATGTAAAATCTATGTAAAGTTTGTCTAACTTGGAATACTAAATATTCTGATAGTATGATAAAATATACTTAGAAATAGGAGAGGAGAGATATTATGTTAGAGGTTTATACTAGCTATTTAATTGGAAAAGCTTTTGAAAAATATGATTTAAATGAAAAATTCAGCTTTGATGACATAATTAAAGATGAGGACTTATCCTATATGACAGAAGAAGGACAAAGACTTTTAAGGGAAAAATTTATAAAAACCATAGATGAAAATAAATATGGTATTGTAAAATTATCAGATAGTGGGACAAAGGATGGAATAATATTTAAGAAAATATCCAAGCAAATAAAGAATACAAATTATTTTGCAAACAAGGTATATTAGGTGGTTTTATGGCGAGACCTAAGAATAAGGAAGAACTAATTATCTTATCAGAGGAAAACTATGATAAGTTGGTTAAACTAATAGAATCAATACCAAGTGAAAGGCAGGAAGATAGCTTTAATTTTGAAGATAGGGATGAAAATATAAGAGATATATTAATTCATTTATATGAATGGCAGGCCATGTTTTTTAAGTGGTATGAAGTTGGTATGAAGGGTGAAAAACCTATTATGCCAAGGGAAGGATACACTTGGAAGACTACATCCGATATGAACTATATGATAAAAGATATGTATAAGGATACTAGCTTAGAAGAGAGTAGAAAGCTTTTAGAGGCTTCTCATAAAAAAATAATGAAGCTAATCAAGGGGCATACAGATGATGAATTATTTACCAAAAAGTATTATGAATGGACAAATACTACATCTCTAGGTTCTTATCTTATATCAGCAACATCAAGTCATTATGACTGGGCCATTAAAAAATTAAAAAAACATTGTAAAATACAGAAAGAGTTAGGACTTTTATAGTCTTAACTCTTTTTATATAAAAATTATTTTAAATTTTGTATGTTTTCATAGCCACAAGTAAATCTATTTAATTCCTTTGAATAAGTTAGTTTTATATTTATATCATATAAATCTTTTAAACTATTTTCACTTATTAAGTCTTGAGGACTTCCAAATGAGAATTTTGATTTATTAAGTATGGCAACATAATTTTCAAGCATAAAAATATGATCTGGATTATGGGTTGTATAGATTATAATAAAACCTTTTTTTGATAGATTATGTATTATTTCAAGGGTTTTAAACTGGCTTCCAAAGTCCAGGTGATTAGTTGGTTCATCTAGTATTATTATATCTGGATTTTGAACTAAGACCCTAGCCATACTAGCCTTTTGCATTTCTCCCCCACTTATTTGCCTATAGGACTTGTTTTCTATATTTTCTATACCAAAGATTGATATAGCTTCGTCTACTAATTCCTTATCTTTTTTACCAGGTCTTTCATAAAAATTAAGATAAGGAGTTCTGCCCATCATAACATATTCTCTAACAGTAAAGTCATAGGTTGGAGATGTAATCTGCTGAACATAGCCGATTTTTTTAGCCAGTTCTCTAGCAGGGATATCCTCTATATTTACACCATCTAAAATGATTTCACCAGTTTTTGGTTTAAGGTATGATGATATACAGTTTAAGAGTGTGGATTTACCAGTTCCGTTAGGTCCTAAGATTCCAAGGACATCACCCTTATTTAAAGTAAAATTTATATTTTCAAATATATTATTTTTATTATCATAGGAAAAGGCTAAGTTTTTCACTGTTAGTTTCATTTAATATTCATCCTTTGTTTGTAAAGTAAGTAAAGGTAAAATGGTGCTCCAACCAAACCTGTTAGTATAGTAATTGGTAATTCTGTAGATGAGATACTTCTGGATAAAGTATCTATTAAAAGTAAAAATGAGCCTCCAAATATAAAACTAAGAGGTAGTAATTTACTATTATCAGGACCAATCAATATTCTGCAAAAATGTGGAATAACAAGTCCTATCCAACCAATGGTACCAGCTATACACACAGATGATGCAGTTAAGAAGGTAGAAGAAATTATGATTATTATTTTAAAGACTTTAGTATTTATGCCAAGAGAACTAGCCTCTTTATCACCCAAGGATAGTATATTGATTTTCCAGCTTAGCATGATTAGGATACTGGAAAAAATTATTATAACTGGTACTAGAAAATATAGATTATCTATGGATACCTTGGCCAAGCTTCCCATTTGCCAATAAACTATTTCAGGTAGTTGGGTTTCAGAGTCTGCCATATATTTAATAAGACCCATAAATGAAGTCGTTATCCCAGATACAATTATCCCAGATAATACTAAGATTAAGTCTGAAGAAAACCTTAATAGTTTAGGTATATAACTAGTTATCATAACAGCTATAATGCCTCCTAAAAAAGAAGCTACTTGAACTCCTAAGACATTGAAATTTAGTAAAATAGCTATGCCTGCCCCTACAGCAGCACCAGAGGATACACCCAGCATATCTGGTGAGACTAAAGGGTTTTTAAATACACCCTGATAGCTGGCACCAGACATAGCTAAAGCTGCACCTACAAAAAGTGCAGCGAGAGCCCTAGGTAGTCTTAGCTTAAAGAGTATAGCTGAAGATTTATCTACAATACCACTATTAGTTCCAAAAACTTTGGAGATTAGTAACTTGCTCACAGATATAATATTCAAATCATACCTACCAGTTGATAAACTCCATAAAAATATAAGAATTAGAACTCCTAGTGAGGATAATAAAACTAAAGTATAATTTTTATTTCTAAGCATTTAATCACCATTAATTAGTTTTTATGTCAGTATTAACTTGAGAGTTTAAAATAATTTTAACTTGTTCATCATTTAACTCAAAGTTATAAAAGTTTTTGTAGAAATCTTTAAGTTCTGCATCCAGATCTAAGTCTGCAAAAATTTCAGGTTGTTGAACTTTTGCCATCCACATCATCATAAGTGGAGTTTCAGCACATGGTGCGTCCCATCTATAAGTTCCAATAGGAGTCTTATATACCTTGTTATCTTGTACAGCCTTTACTTGAGTCCAGTCTTGACCTTCAATTTCATTGTTTTTTATATTATCAACTGTAAAATCATCAAAGTTGCTTAGGTAAATCATTTCAGGATTCCATTTTATAACCTGCTCCATATTTACAGAAGTTTTATCTTTTACATGTACAGCCACATTTTTACCACCAGTTTTATCAAATAATAATTGGTTTACACTTTTTTCTCCAAAGATAGTTAACTCTTTATCTCTTAGATAAAGAACTTCTGGCATAGCTTTAAAGTCAGAAGTCTTAGTTTTTTCATCAAAATATGAGATAGTGTCTTGATGATATTTTACAAGTTTTGCAGCTTGCTCTTCCTTATTTAAAACCTTACCAAGTAAAGTCATACCTTCTTGTAGAGTGTCAAGATTGTCATATTTTATGGCAAGGGCAGGTATACCTAGTTCTCCAAGTTTTTTAATTTCTTCTTCTTGATAATCCCAAACTACAACTAAATCAGGATTAAGTTCTGCCATGGCTTCCATATTGATTGAAAAGTCCTTGCCAATAATATCTGTATTTATTTCTCCAAATTCTTTGGAAATAGTTGGTAAAAAACTGATTTCATAAGATTTAAGGGCAGACGGGTTCATAGCAACAATTCTGTCAGCACTTCCATCTAAAGTATACATTAGAGATGCCCAAGGTATTGGAGTTATAGCAACAGATTGAATATCTTTTTTCATAGTTACTTCATTACCAGCCATGTCTATAAGGGTTTGCGTTTCTATACTTTCTTCTTTTGGTGCGGGTTCTGTTTTACCACAAGCAGTGGCAAGGATACTTATTACTAATAAACTAAGTATAATTATTTTCTTTTTCATGATACACTCTCCTAAATAAATTTTTTAAAGTAGTCCAGACCATCTTGGCCAATTAGACTATATTTTATATTTGAAAAATATCTGCCAGATAGTCCAACATAGGGAACTGGAATAAATATTTTTTCATCAAGTTTATAAAGTTTGCTAAATAATACATCAGCTACTAGGATATCTGATTTACTTATAGCCGCTTGTAAATCAGTTTCTTCAATGGAAGAGATAGCTTTGTCGCAAGTAAAATTTGGATTATTTTTAGCAGACTTAAGTTCTGATTTTAAAGATAAGATTTCTATATTCTCAAATCCAAAGTCATTTTCAAAGGATTTTGCTAGGGCTAAACTAGTGGTATATTCTCCTATTATAAGGACTTTTTCATCTCTCTTATTAGGGCACTTATCATACTTATAATTTAAACCTAGAGAGTTTAAAAGTTTATAAACACCATACTTTCCTATGGGATAACCATAGATTTTATTTTGAAAATCATTATCAGCTTCTGGGTTTAAAATAAGGGAGTATTCACCATCCTTGTAGAGGTTTTTACTTCCCAAAAGTTCTAAGTCAAAGTTATAGGACTTTAGTAGGGCTATAAGTGGATTTAGAAGTTCTTTACTACCATAGGCAAGTTCGGTAAAGCCTACAATTTGAATTTTATTTTTTACCATTTCAGCACTACCAAATAGATTTTTTGACTTAAAAAAAGCCTTTATTCCTGATTTATAATCCTTAAAACCATTGGTCTTTATATGAAAGACAGGTTTGTTTGATTTCAAGACTATACTAGAATAATCAGCCCCAACCATTTCTGTAAGGGGAGTTGATATAAGGATGATATCCTTGTTAGTATCTAGGGCATTTATTGATGATATCAGTTTATCTTCAGTCCCAAAGTTAAAGTCTAAATCATCAAATCTAGTCTTTAAATAGCTATAGTTTGTGTCAAGTTCATTAAGTTTTCTATGAGGGGCATCGCAGCCACCAGGTGTATAGACAATTGGCTCGAGATTCATAAGTTTACAAATACTCAAAACACCAGATATATCTGATGCTAGAGGAGGTAGTAGTTTATTCATACTCAGCACCTCCAAGTTTTATTATTTCATCTTCTATTTCAAATAATCTAGTCCTAATATCCTGACCTCTCTTAGCCATAGGACCTCGTTTTAATAAGATTAGATTAAGATTTTCTTCTTTAAGTTTTTTTATAAGAGAGTCATAATCAGTGCCAGATACAAGGTCCATACAGGAAAGGTAGATTAAAATTACATCATTTTTTCCAGTAGCCATTCTTCTTGCAGTTTCTTCAACCCTAGTTATATGGCTTCCAAAAGTAAAGTCTATCTTACTAAGCTCTATAAAGTTAAATCTATCCAAGTAATTATGGTCTAGCGCCTGAAAATATAGGTGTCTAATACAAATAGGTGCTCCAATAGCTAGAAGTTTAACATTTTTGAATTTTAGGAGTGAAAAAGCGCCAACCAAGTTGTTATCTTCACATTCTCCTAAAAATATACAGTTGTTTTCCATATGGCCTCCTATATCTGTAGCATTTGTTCTCTGATTAGTTCTAGTCCATTTTCATCAAGAGGTTTTGGATTAAGATTTTCTTGATTATTAAAGACTAAGGATGACAAATCATCAAAAAAACTAGTTTCAAAAACTTCAGCCATAGTTTTTCTCATAAGCTCAACCCTTCTAAGGTCATTATCAAGTGGAACATTATACACTATTCTTCCATCTACAGAATCTACAAACTCTTTTAAAATATGAAATTCTTTATCACTGCTATGCTTATTAAGTATAAAGCCTCCGAATAGAGGAGCGTCTTTAGTAGAATATCTCTCCACTGACTTTAAAATATTATTTGCAGCATAGATAGACATAAACTCTGAACTAGTAACAATATATACTTCGTCTATATAACTATCTCTCATAGGCACTGCAAAGCCACCGCAAACAACATCGCCTAAAACATCATATACAATTAGGTCCCAGTCCAAATCAAAAACTTCCAGTTCTTCCAAAAGTTCTAAGGTTGAAGAAATTCCAATTCCAGCACAACCAATTCCAGCCACTGGGCCACCAGATTCTATACAGTATACACCCGTAGGACTTTTAAACATTATATCTTCTATTTCTACATCTTCACCACTTTGTAAAAGCTCAAGTACAGTGGGTATTTTTATAGATGTTAAATTTCTAGTTGAATCAGCTTTGGGATCACATCCTATATGCAAAACTTTCTTACCAGCCTTGGCAAGGGATGATGATATATTTGATGATATGGTAGATTTCCCAATTCCACCTTTTCCATAAAATGCAATTCTCTTAGGTTTATTCATTTTGTCCTCCCTATTATTGAGCATAAAAAAAGACTGAACAAATCAGCCTCTAATATTTAAAAACTAGTTCCGAATTTTTAAATAGCCCACAATTGTAGTAGGTAACCAGACTTAAGCTTTCGCTTTTACTGTGCCGACTGCGTATAGGATTTTAACCTATTTCCCCTAACTACAATATTATTCAATTATCACTTAATAAGAATATAACAAAAATCATAGTTAAAATCAATTGAAAGATAAATTAAAAGTAAAACTGCCTATGGTATAATAAAAGTGATGAAAATTAGAAGATATGACTAGTTAAGAAAAGTTTAAGAAAGAAAAAGATAAATGTTAATAAGTGCTTGATATATTAAAATTAATAAGTTAAGGGGAGGATATTATGAATATTTTAGTTGTAGATGATGATAGGGAGATTGTAGAGGCTATTTCAATCTATTTGGAGAATGAAGGATACAATATCATAAAGGCCTATGATGGTTTGGAAGCTCTAAAGGCTGTAGAAGATCAGGAGATACACTTGATAATAATGGATATAATGATGCCAAAGATGGATGGAATAAAGGCAACTACTAGAATTAGAGAAAAGAAAAATATACCAGTCATAATGTTATCTGCTAAAGGAGAAGATACAGATAAGATAATAGGACTTAATATGGGAGCAGATGACTATATAACTAAACCCTTTAACCCACTTGAACTAATAGCAAGAGTTAAGAGTCAGCTTAGAAGATATACAGATTTGGGAAGTATGGACATTAAGGAACATATTTTTACTACTGGTGGACTTAAGTTAAATGATGAAACCAAGGAGATTTTTGTAGATGGAGAGATAGTACATTTGACTCCTGTTCAGTATAAGATATTAAAACTTCTGATAACAAATCAAGGTAGAGTTTTTTCAATAGACCAAATATATGAAAGAGTTTGGGAGGAAGAAGCTTATAATGCTGATAATACAGTGGCAGTTCATATAAGAAAGATAAGAGAAAAGATAGAGTTTGATCCAAAAGAACCTAAATATTTAAAGGTGGTGTGGGGTATTGGATATAAGATCGAAAAAATCGACTAAAATATCGGTACAGGAAGTAATAATATTTATATTAACCCTAATAATGTTTACTAACTTTTGTATTCTAACAGTGGATATTTTTGCTACTGCTAGAAATAAATCCTATATATCAACTTTTATGCCAGAAGAGGACTATCTATATAGTCAGGATTTTATCTACAGAACTCAAAATACAATAATAGATTTGAGGGATTATGTATATAAGTATAAGAGTGAGGAAAATATAAAGGCAGGTAAGACCTTAAACTTTAAGGATAATAACTATAAGGCAGAGTATAATACCTTATTTAATATCTATACAAATGAATTAGGTTATTATCAGGAAGAGGTAAATATCTATGCCAGAGAAGATGATGCTAATATTAGGGTATCCAAAGATGAGCTGGAGAAAGCTTTTATAAAAGAAAAAAATGATGAAATAGAAGAAATTAGAAAAAATAGTATAGATGAAGATTTGGCAAAATTTGAGAGTGTAAAGAGAAGAATAAGAAATATAGACTCCAAGGAAATGTCATATTATGCAACTGATGGAAATATTAAAATTGCCAATACTAAGAATATAAAAAGAGATGACTTTAAAGAATTTCCAGTCTATGTAATTATAGATAGAGATGGTATAGAAATAGGTAATGAAAGAGCAGAAGAAAGTACTCGTAGTCACATAGCTCAGGTTGTCAATGAACCTATAGTTGAAAACCAAAGGTATGAAGACAATAAGTACAAAATATTTCTAGGCTATGAATATGATTATATAAATGCAAGACTAAATACCTGGAATCAGGCTAGAAAAGACTTTGAAGCTAAGACTCAAAAACTTACCATAGTAGGGTTAATACTGGTATTATTAGTTATTAGATTACTTATAATAACAGGAAGAGTAAAAGACAGTGATGAAGTTCAAACTAGGTTTTTAGACAAGATTTTTACAGACATTAATTTTATAATATGTTTAGTTTTAATGGGAGCCTGGATATCCTTTGTAGAAACCAGCATATTTAGGAGAAGTAGTATAATAAATGTAAGGGAACTAAAATCTTTATTCCTAGTAACAATAGTTTCAGGAGGGATAGGACTAGGCTTAGTTTTAGCCTTGGTTAGACACCTAAAGAGAGGAACTTTATGGTCGCACTCCTTGATTTATGTTGTTATTAATAAAATATTTAAGCTAATATCAAGTGTTTATAATAGTGGGAATTTAACTAAAAAAGCCATAGTTTTATTGATACTATATCCTATAATTTTAACATTTACAGCCTTTATATTTCCAGTAACTATAGCCATAGCTGCTTGGATTGTTATAAAAAAGATAGAGAATTTTGAAGCTATAAAAGAAGGGGTAAAGCAAATAAAAGATGGAGATTTAGATTATAAAATTCAAATAGAAAAAGATGGAGAATTTAAGGAACTGGCAGAAAATATAAATGATATAGGTCAAGGACTTAAAAGTGCAGTAGATAATGAGCTAGTAAGCGAGAGACATAGGAGTGAATTAATCACTAATGTATCTCATGATATAAGAACTCCTCTAACCTCTATAATAACCTATATTGGTCTATTAAAAGTTGAGGAAGATGCTGAAAAGAGAAAAGAGTATGTCGACATACTAGATCAGAAATCTGAAAGACTCAAAAAATTAATAGATGACTTATTTGAAGCTTCTAAAGTATCATCTGGAAGCATACCTGTAACCATGGACAGAATAAACTTAGTATCACTCATAACCCAAGGTGTAGGTGAATTAGATGATAAGATAAAAGAAAAAAACTTGGACTTTATAATAAGTAAAGAATCAGATGAAATGTATGTAAATGCAGATGGAAACTTGCTTTGGAGAGCTATAGAAAATCTTCTATCAAATATATTTAAGTATGGACTGGAAGACTCTAGGGTCTATATAGATATAGTGGAAGAAGATGATAATATAGTGTTTACAATGAAAAATATATCTGCCTATAAACTTAATATATCAGAAAAGGAACTCATGGAAAGATTTAAAAGAGGAGATGAGTCCAGAAGTAGTGAGGGAAGTGGGCTTGGACTTTCAATAGCAGAGAGTTTAATAAAGCTTCAAAAGGGTAAATTCTACATTGAAATAGATGGAGATTTATTTAAAACTACTATGATTTTGCAAAAATATAAATAGGTTACTTAAGTAACCTATTTTAATATTAAAAGGGGGATAAAAATGAAGAAAAGATACTTAGCTTTAGTTTTAGCAGGAACATTATTATTGGCAGCTTGTGGTGATAAGGGAAAGGTCAAACCAGAGGAAGACACTGAACTTACAGAAACTAATGAGGTAGAAGAAGAGGAAAAAGAAATAAGTAATTGGTTTGTAGATATGAAAACAGTAGACTTAGATGGAAATGAAGTAGATAAGTCCATGTTTGAAGAGTATGATTTAACTCTTATAAATATATGGGCAAGTTGGTGTCCACCTTGTATAATGGAAGTTCCAGAGCTTGAAAAGGTAGCTAATAAGTATACAAATGTTGGAGTAAAAGGACTTATAGTAGAACATGACCCTCAAACTGGACAACTGCTTGAAGGTATAACAGATTCAAATAGAGAGGCAGTAAATCAAATAATAAAAGATTCAAATGCTCACTATCAACATATCTTGGTTTGGAAAGATTTAATTGCTACAGATTTTGCTGAAATAGAGGGTTATCCATATACAGTTTTTGTAGATTCTAATGGAAACTTTGTAGGCAAACCTTTAACAGGTGCAAGAGATGAAGGACAATGGTCAAAAATAATAGAAGAAAGATTGGAAATGGTGAAGACACAAAATGAAAAATAAATTATGGATGGTGTTCTTAAGTATGGGAATAATCTCTATGGTTTATGGTATTTCAAGAAGTGAAGCTGGAATAGTGTTGATTAAATCAATCAATATTTGTTTGGAATGTATAGGTATAGGATAGGTGATAGAATGAAAAAATTGATGTCAAATGTAAGACTTATGATACAGATTTTAGTAACTACTATTACCAATGCCAACTTTAAAGGTTTTCTAACGGGAACAATCTATAGGGGACCTACAAAATTTGCCTGTGTACCAGGGCTGAATTGTTATTCTTGCCCTGGAGCCCTAGGCTCATGTCCAATAGGCTCATTTCAAGCAGTGGCAAATAGTAGAGATTTTAGTATTCCTTTTTATGTAGGTGGATTTTTAGCTACAGTTGGAGCTACAACTGGTAGATATACTTGTGGATATGCTTGTCCTTTTGGACTTGTTCAGGATTTGATATATAAGATACCTCTATTTAAAAAGGTTAAAAAATTACCACTTGAGAAGTATTTGAGAAAGTTAAGGTATTTAGTACTTGCTATTTTTGTAATAATACTGCCAATTTTTATTGCAGGAATAGGTGGAGTTGGAAATCCATATTTTTGTAAATACATATGTCCATCAGGAACCTTGATGGCGGGGATACCCCTAGTACTTAAAAATGATGTATTTAGGTCTAGTATAGGAAGTCTATTTTTCCTAAAGATGAGTATATTAGTTGGAACAATCCTTTTATCCATAAAAACCTATAGACCTTTTTGTAAATATATATGCCCATTAGGAGCTATATATGGTTTTTTTAATCCAGTTGCCATGTATAAGTTTAAGATAAATGATAGTTGTATAAACTGTAATAAATGTAGGCAGGTATGTAAATTTGATATAGAGGTATATCATAATCCTAACTCACCAGACTGTATAAGATGTGGTGATTGTATAAGAATATGTCCAACTTCTGCTATAGAAACTCCTTATACTAAAGCTTTAAAAAATAAAAAGGATAAATTAGGGGAGAATTAGAATTGTTACTAGTTAATTTTGATTGACAAAATAAAATAGTTGATGTATGGAAAATCCTCTTGTACCATTGTAGAAAAGAATAGGAGTGATATTGTGAATCTAATATATAAGGGTAAAACAAAAGATGTTTATGATTTAGAAGATGGCAAATATTTACTACAATTTAAGGATGATGTAACTGGAGAAAATGGAAAATTTGACCCAGGTGCAAACACAGTTGGACTTACAATAGATGGGGTTGGACTTTCCGGACTTAAACTTACTAAGATGTTTTTTGAAAAAATAAATGATGTAGGTATAAAAACTCACTATGTGGATTCAGATTTAGAAAAAGCTACTATGACAGTATATCCAGCTACAATGTTTGGTAAAGGCATAGAGGTAATTTGTAGATATAAGGCAGTGGGTAGTTTTATTAGAAGATATGGTATGTACGCAAAAGAGGGTCAAGATTTAGATACTTATGTGGAGATAACTTTGAAAGATGATGAGAGACAAGATCCACTTATTACCAAAGATGCCCTTGAAATGTTAGGCATACTAAGTGAAGATGAATATAATATTTTGGTAGATATGACTAAAAAAGTATCAAATATAATAAGGGAAGAACTTGCAAAAAAAGATATAGATTTATATGACATAAAGCTTGAGTTTGGAAGAATTGGAGACAAGAAAGAAATAGCCCTTATAGATGAAATATCTGGCGGAAATATGAGAGCATATAAAAATGGTAAACATTTGGAGCCACTAGTTCTTGAAAAAGAAATGATTTAAAGGTTTTTAGAAGTTTTAAAATATGGTAGAATATATTGGCAATGAAAAGCATACAGGGTATGCTTTTTAATTTTTTTAATAGGGGGAGCAAATTTGATAGAGACCATAATAAGAAACTTCACACTAAAGTCAAGAAGTAAAATAATGGATTACATAGATAATCAAGAAGATATAAAAGCTAATGGATACATATGGTTTTTCAAATTGGTTTCAATGAAATATATGGATGCTAAAGGATATATAAAAGTTGATTTCACCAATTATAATTCAATTATAGATAATATGAAAAAGCTAGTTGAGTATATGGAAGAGGTATTTACATTAGATGATATAGATTATGATTTAACTAAGATAGATATGGAAAGTGATAAGGGAATAATAGCAGAGCTTATCCAGCTACCAAATGAGTATTTTTCAGAAATAGAGATAATAGGGTGGATTTACCAGTACTATAGATCTGTTAAGAAAGATGAAGTTCTAAAACTAGTTAAAAAGAATAATAAGGTTGAAAAAGAAAATATAGGAGCTGTAACCCAACTATTTACACCTAAATGGGTGGTTAAATATATGGTGGAGAACTCTGTTGGAAGAATCTACTTGGAAGGTAGAGACAATGATAAATTTAAAGCTAGTTTAAGGTATTATGTAGATAATGAAAAGATTAAAGATAGGTGTATTGAATCTGAGTATTTAAAAATATTAGATCCAGCCATGGGTACGGGGCATATTTTAGTATATGTATTTGATATTTTATATGAAATGTATCAGATGGAGGGCTATAAAAAGGATGATATAGCAATAACTATATTAAAAGAAAATATTTTTGGTTTTGACATAGACATATACTCGGAGAAACTAACTAAATTTTCATTATATATGAAGGCTAGGGAAAAAGATAAGGACATATTAAAAAAAGACATTCATTTCAATATATTTTCATTTAAGGAAACATCAGACATAGAAATAAATCACCCAAATATAAACAAAAAAGCAAGAGAAGATATAGAGTATATAATTGAGATATTTAAAGATGCTAAAAATCTAGGCTCCATTATAAAGGTGGAAAAAGCTATAGATTTTGAAAACTTATACAGGGAAGTAGAAGAAGAAAACTTACTTGAAATAATTAAGCAAGTGGAATTTTTGTGCGGAAAATATCATGTTTTAATAACAAATCCACCCTACATGGGAAAGAAAAATATGAATAAGGATTTGGCAAAATATATAAATGAAAATTATCCACTTACAAAAAATGATTTATTTTCAGTTTTTATGGAAATAAAGGATAAACTACTTTATGATGATGGGATTGTATCCATGATAACACCTCATTCTTGGATGTTTTTATCCAGCTTTGCAGGTTATAGGGCAGACCTGTCAAAAAATCATACTATAACAAGCTTACTTCATCTAGGCTCTAGAGCCTTTAATGCCTCAGATGTAGGGACAATAGTTCAGGCAGTTGCCTATATTATGGAGAATCGGAAAGTAAAAGGCTATCAAGGTAGTTATTATAATTTAGTGGATTATGGAAATTCTGATTTAAAGGAAAAAGCTTTTTTATCTGGAAAAGATGAATATATAATAGATATAGATGAGTTAAGTAAAATAGACCAGCATCCATTTGCCTATTGGATAAATAAAAGCATGATAATTGATATGGATAAACATGCAGAACTTGGTGACCTATATATTGTGAAACAAGGTATGACAACTTCAAATAACAAGAGGTTTTTAAGGTTTTGGCATGAGGTAGATAGAGAAAAGATTGGCTTTAATATGAAGGACAGTCAAGAAGCTAAAGATTCTGGAAAGAAATGGTTTCCCTATAATAAGGGAGGAACCTTTAAAAAATGGTATGGTAATAATGATATGATAGTTAACTATGAAAATAATGGAGAAGAGATGGTGGAATATACATCAAAGCTTCCCCAAGGTTCATGGGTTAGAATAAAGAGTAGGGAGTATTATTTTAAGGAGGCTATATCCTGGCCCTATATAACAGATATTAATAACTTTGGCCCAAGATATGTAGAGACAGGTTTTATTTTTGATGTGGCAGGACCATCTAT
The DNA here is from genome assembly GCA_946402705.1 of uncultured Tissierellia bacterium. GTDB lineage: Bacteria > Bacillota > Clostridia > Tissierellales > Tissierellaceae > CAMIXG01. The sequence goes on from CAMIXG010000008.1 coordinate 38,717, forward strand.
ATTTATAGATGGTGATGACAAGTATTATATAATGGGTATACTATCATCTCCCATAAGTCGTGAAGTCATAAGAATTATAAATCCAACTATGAATTTTCAAGTAGAAAATATAAAACGCATACCCATTGTTTTTGATGATAAGGAGAAAGCTACTATAATAAAATTGGTTAAGGAAAATATAAAACTATCTAAGATAGACTATGATTTATTTGAGAAATCATGGAATTTTAAAGGGCATCCACTTTTAAATTATAATCCAAAAATCGAGCTGGGGATAAGTGAGTATTGTGATGATATAAATAAAAGATTTAATAAGGTTAAGAAAAATGAAGAAAAGATAAATCGGCTTATAAATAAAATCTATGACTTAGAAGATGAAATTAGTCCCAAAGTTGAAAATGCTAGTGTAACTATGACTAGGGTTGTAGACAAGAAAATTGACGGAGATAATAGTTATGTAATGACTAGGGCTGAAATAATAGAAAATCTATTGGGTTATCTTGTAGGGTGTATCTTAGGAAGATATAGGCTGGATAATTATGAGAGTTATGATAATATAATAATCTTTAATAAATTGGATGAAATGCCAGATGTGGTTTTTAGTATAAAAGAGCTACTAAAGCTGCTATTTGGATCTGAAAACTTCCATGAAAACTATAGCTATATAGCGAGTATTATTTCAAAAGATGAAGTAAAGACAGACGATGAAAAAATCAGGGATTATTTTATGTATAAATCAGGATTTTATAATGAACACAACAGAAAATTTCAAGGAAACCCTATATATTTCTTATTTGAGAGTGGTAAGAAAAATGCCATGAAGGGAATTTTCTCCATCCATAGATATTGTGGAAAAGAACTAGTGGATATAGCCAATATATATGGGGATAAGTTAGAAAAAATTTATCTAAAGAAGGTTGAAAGTGACATAGATAAAAAGGAAAACTTGGCTAAGCTTAAAGAACTTGAAGGCTATAGAGAATTACTCCTATTGCAAGATATAGAGGTAAATTTAGATGATGGAATAAAAGCAAATTATGGAAAATTTCAAGATATAAGATATAATAATAAGACATCAAATATTTTGACCAAAATCAAACTATAATATGTTTGTTAGCTAGCTTTGTAAATAAAGATGAAATATACTATAGTTTATTATATAATAACAGTGATAATAATAAATGACTGGAGCTGATTTTTTGAAAAAATACGGAAAGCTAATCATAGTTTTAATATGTTTGGCAACAGCATTCCTTATTTTTAGCTGTAGCAATAAATCTAAAAAAAATAATGGAACATCAGATTTAAAAACAGATGAAAATGTAGAAAGTGTAAAAGAAGAAAAAGTATATAAAACTATGGAAGAATTTGATGAAATAAATAAAAAGGGTAAAACTGATGAAGCTATAGATTTTGTGGATAAAAATATAAAAATAGTTGGAAAAGAAAATGCAGATATTTTGGTGTATGGACTTGAAGAAAAATTATATTCAAATATAAACTATAGATTTAGACAGCTTACAAATGATGATAAAGATGGAGAACTTCAAGGTATTTTTACGGAAAACAGAATTATAACAGAAGAAGATGTAAAAACTATAAAAAATAAAGAGCTTAAAAAAGATATAGAAGATATTTTAAAGGATAAATATACACTTGTAAAGAATGCTGATAAGTTAGAGCTTGTAATTAACTATGACAAGTTTTTATCTTATGGAGAATCTGTATCTGAAAGTACAAGGGACTATTTAAATATAGAAGCTAAAATATTAGAATCACCAACCATATATAATGGAGAATTTAATATAGAGATAGATGATTTAGGATCTAGGCTTTTAAAGTTAGAAACTTATTTAACTGAATATCCAGAAGCTAAACATTTTGAAAAGATTTTAAAGTATTATAGAAGGGATTTAATAAGTTATCTAAAAGGAACAGAAAGTGATTTAATCCTAGATAAAAATGGTAAAGTAAATACTAGGTTATTTAATAGCTATAAAAACCTTATTAAGAATAAAGATAGTATAACAGCAAACATAGTAAGAAAATATGTGGACATTTTAAAAGATGGAAATAGTTTTACTAGAGATTATTTAGAAGTTACCATATTATCTCTAACAAATCAGGCATTAAATTCTATTGAGAATAAAGTGGAATAGTTTTGTAATATTAGTTATTTATAAAGTTTAGTAGAGGTGTTAATCTATGAGAGAATTAAGAAAAAAAGAGCATGTAGAAAATTATTTAAGATCTATGTATGAAGGAGATACTCTATTATCAGATGTATTTCTACCAAATAATTCATTACCAGAGTTAAACTTTGATGAGTTAGATATTAGTATGGAATTTTTAGGTAAGAAAATTGATTGTCCAATTATGATTAATGCAATGACAGGTGGTTCAGAATTTACTAAATCGATTAATAACGATTTAGCTAGACTTGCAAGGCAATTTAATATCCCCATGGCAGTTGGTTCACAGACCATAGCCCTTTGTGAAGATAATAGTTGTATAGAATCATTTAGTGTAGTTAGAGATATTATTGGAGAAGAAGGAGTAGTAATATCTAATCTTTCAGCCAGTGCATCTTTAGAAGATTGCCAAAGGGCAGTTGAGTTACTAAATAGTGATGCAATTCAACTTCACTTAAATCCTGGTCAGGAGATGGTGATGAGAGAGGGAGATAGAGATTTTAGAGGTATTTTAGATAATATTAAAAAAATCAATGAAAATATCGACAAACCTTTAATTGTAAAAGAAGTAGGACTTGGAATGTCTAAAGAAGTGGTAACCAAGTTAGAAAATATAGGTGTTAAATATATAGATATATCTGGTGCTGGTGGTACAAATTTTATAGAAATTGAAAATCTTAGAAATGCAGATACAGATTTAAGTGAACTTTTTGAGTGGGGAGTGCCAACAGCACTTTCAATAATAGAAGCTAGAAAGGTTTCAAGTCAGTTAAATATAATTGGTAGTGGAGGAATCAGAAGTAGTTTAGATATAGTTAAGGCTGTAGTTCTAGGAGCAGATATAGTTGGTATAGCTGGGGAACTTATGTCATATCTACAACATGGTGGTTATGAAACAGCAGAAGCATATTTAGAAGACACAGTTTATAAGATAAAGGTTATAATGATGCTTTTAGGAAAGGCAAATATAAAAGAATTAAAAGAAACTAAATACAAGGTAAAAGGCACATTAAAAGAGCTATTAGAAGGATAGTATAATAACTTGTTAAATAAAACTTATCGAGGGAAAGTTTTATTATATAAATGTTGTTCTATAAAAGGGAAAATATGTTAACTATTATAGTTAGCATATTTTTATTTGCCTTTTTTTATGATGATTTTTTTCTTAACTATTTTTTTATAACCTTTTTTCTTTTTTATCTTTTTAAATTTTTTAATTATTTTATTTTTCTTTTTAATTATTTTTTTCTTTTTTATTGTTTTCATACTTCCTCCTATAAAATAAGAGATACTAAATATAGTATCTCAGAATAGTAGTTTTTATTGTTTTTTATCAACTCTATATTGTTGCATTATACCTGCAAAAATTTCAGCACTAGTCGGTGGTGTATAGGTAATGGCATTAGCACCAGCCTCAATAGTTTCAAGTATAGACTCATCAGTTGGTCCACCTGTGGCAATTATAGGAACCATTTCTCCAAATTCGGCTCTTATAGTCCTAACTATTTCAGCAGTTTTTGACCCACCTGATACATTGAAAATCTTAGCACCTGCTTCTAGTTTTCCCTTAAAATCGTCATGTACTGAAGCTATAGTAGCAATTATAGGTATATCTACAACCTTATTCATATGAGCAATTACTTCATTAGAAGTAGGAGCGTTTACAACTACACCATAAGCACCCATAAGCTCTGCTTGTGCAGCTATGTTTACAGATCTTTTTCCAGTAGTAAGTCCACCACCAACACCAGCAAATACTGGTACAGGGGAAGCTTCTAGAATAGCTTGTGTAATTGAAAGTTGTGGGGTAAAGGGATATACAGCCATAATAGAACTGGCATTAGTATTTCTAATTATTGCCACATCTGTGGTAAATAATAATGATTTTATCCTTTTTCCTAAAATTTTAATACCGCTAGCTTTATAAATTGCCTCTGGCACCTCTATTATCCTAGATCGCAGTGCAGATTTCACCTCAGGTACAAATTTTTCTTTCTTCATATAATACCTCCATTCTAACTTAATACATCAAGTAAATATATTATACAATACATTAAAGAAAAAGTAATTAACTATCTCACTATAAAGAAAACTTATAATAAACCTATTAAAACAAAGTTTTCTTTATAATAAAATGGGTATGGGTATTTACAGAGTAAGATTGCACTAAAATATATTAAGGAAAAGGGTGATGACTTGATAGAATTTTTTAAGACAGTAGGCTCAGTAGCCCCTTTGGCAGGAATACTATTATTTCTTCAGCTAGTTATATTCAGACAACCATTACATAGCAATTTGCAGTTTGGCTTTGGGTTCGTGATGACTATAATAGGGTTACATCTTTTTTTAAAGGGTATAGAAATCAGCTTAATACCCCTAGGAGATTTAGTTGGTAGTAACTTTGTAAGAATTGAAAAAAAGTGGATAGTAATGATAATGGTATTTATAATAGGCTATTTTGCTACTATGGCTGAACCAGGATTAAAGTCTTTGGCTAGAGAAGTCGAAAACTTATCAATGGGAGCAATAACAGAAAAAATGCTGATAAAAACCGTTGCAGTAGGATTTGGTATGGGAATGATGGTAGGTGTGGCAAAAATACTGTATAATGTATCTTATGTAAAGGTAATGATACCAGCACTTGCAATTATAATTGTACTGCTTGTAATATCGCCAGCACCTTTTAATGCAATAGCTTTTGATGCAGCTAGTGCAACAACAGGACCTGTGAATATACCAATTAATATGGCTATTGCCATTGGACTGGCGACCTTAATAGAGGGAGTAGACCCACTTTTATCAGGATTTGGTATTGTGGGACTTACATCAATGGGTTCAATAATATCTGTTATGGTACTTGGGATAATTACAAAAATCTAGGAGTGTTATATATGAGTGATTTTAAATGTGTAGTGGCAATTGTAGACAGAGGAAAGGCTGACTTAGTAGTAGATGAAGCTAAGGAGGCTGGAGCAGAAGGAGCTACAATATTTTTTGGAAGAGGAACAGGAAAAACTGAAGCGCAAAGATTTTTCAACATAACAGTTGAATCATCAAAAGAGGTTATAATTATACTTTCAAGAGTTGAGAAGGTAGAAGCTATAATGCATGCCATGGGAAGGGCAGGAGAGATGAAAAAAGCTGGAAATGGAATAATATTTTCCTTTGATGTAGAGAAAATGCTAGGTTTTCATCATAGACAATTTCCAATGATATAAGATGAAATAATTGGAGAAGCTAAAGCTTCTCCTTAATTTTATGAAAATAGGTGTATTATGAGAAGAGAATATACAAGTTATGAATCAAATATAGATATTAATTTTAGTTTGGCCAAGATAAAGAATTATCCCTTATCTTGGGGGGATTCCATTAGAATGTTTTTTGTTTTAGAAGGTAGCATAATTGTGGGACTTGAGAATGAAGAATTTAAACTTGAAGAAGATTCCATAGAGATAATAAATAAGAATGAACCCTACTACATAAAAACTGAAAATCAAGATAATCTAGTTTTAATAATAGATATTAACCCAGAATTTTTTACTAAATTTAATGATTTTGCAGAGTATATACATTATTATACAGATACCTTTGATGGTTCGCGTCAAAAGGAGTATAAGTATACAAAACTCAGGGAATATATCTCCATGCTTTTTTATGAATTTACAGAACAAGAAGATGGTTATGAGGAAAATATGGAAGATGTACTTTTAAAAACTATGAATCATCTTTTAAATAATTTCCACTATCTTTTTTATGAAGAAGAAAGTTTAAAAGAAGATGGAATACAATTGGAAAGATTTACAAGAATTATCTACTATATAAAACAAAACTATAAGGAAAAGGTATCCCTAACGGAGATAGCTGAAAGAGAGTTTTTAACTCCTCAATACCTATCCTACAAAATAAAAGATACTTTTGGTCAAAGCTTTAATGATTTTTTAAACAAAATAAGGGTTGAAGAATCTAGGAAGCTTTTATTAGATACAGACAAATCTATATCTGAAATAGCACTAGAAACAGGCTTTTCTCATAGTAGATATTATAATAAACATTTTTTAAGGATACATGGAATAAATCCAGCAGAATATAGGGAGAAATATAGGGTTAGTGATGAAGAACTAGAAAAGCAAAGACAAATAGAATATTTGGACATAGAAACAGCCATGCCTTATTTGGAAAACTATCTACATAAGTACATTAGATATACACAAAATGGGATTATAGATAAGAAAAAGATAGACTTGGATGAAGAGGTAATTGGATATTTAAATACAGAGATAATACTAGATATAAATGAAGTGAACTTATTTGATATTAGAAATATTAATTTTTTAAGGGAGTTAATTCAGGATCTTAATATAGAATATCTTTATTGTGAAAAAATTGGAGAACTAGAGAGTATTTTATCCTATGTTGAGATGGAAAAAATAGATGTTTTAACCAGTAAAGAAATAGAATCAGATGATTATGTATTTCTAGATATAGGACCAAACAATAAAAAAAATCTAGTAGATTTTTATGAAAATCTATCAAAAAGGAAACATCTTATAATAAAATTTAAGGATAGGGATGAAGATGAAAATGGTTTACTGACTGGGGATTATCTAAAGAAACCTCTATATTTTAATATAAAGTTTTTCTCTAAGATGGGAGAAGAAGTCTTATATAAAGATGATAATACAGTAGTTACTCAATCTAAACTTGGATATGAGATATTGGCTTATTCAAGTGATAAGGAACCCTTTAAAATGTCTATAAATCTACATGGTTTAAAGAAAAAATATAGATATATTTTGTATAAACATGATAAAAATACAGATATTTTTAATAAACTAAAAAAAATTGGAAACCCTAAAGTGCTGGATAAGATATTTTTAGATGAATTAAAAAAAGTAGATGTAAGAGGAGAATTTGGAATTATAGAGAAGGCAAGTATTCATAATTTTATTTTAGAATTAGATACAAATAATTCTATGTTAATAGTATTAAGATAAGATATTTTTTAGATAATATAAGCTAAATTAAAAAGAATAAAAAACTTCAAATATTAATATAGTCCTTAAAACTAAGTAATAGAATGACTGAAATTAAAGGTTTTATGTGATAGACTATTGATATATAACAATATTTGGAGGGGTTACAATGGGTGATGAAAGTAATAGGATGTTTGGAGAGGAGAAAATTGGAAGGTTATTATTCAAATTTTCTATACCAGTTATAATATCTTTATTAGTTTCAGAGTTATACAACATGGTAGATACATTATTTGTTGGAAATGTTGTAGGAGGACTTGGGATTGGAGGACTTGTCTTAGTTTTTCCAGTACAAAGGATTATAATAGCACTGAGCATAATGTTTGGTATAGGTACAGCAACATCATTTTCAAGGGCTAATGGTGAAAAAGACTTTGAGAAAAGCAAAAAAGTTCTTGCAAATGGATTTAGTTTAAATATTTTAGTGATGGCATCACTTACAATAATGGTTTCAATATTTTATGAACCAATATTAAAATTTTTGGGAGCCAGTGAAGATATACTACCATATGCAGAAGATTACCTTAGAATAGTAATTTTAGGTAGTGCATTTTTAAGTTTAACAACATTTACATCAAATGTAATGCTGTCTCTTGGAAATAGTAAAATAGCCATAATCGCTACTAGTTTGGGAGCAATCCTAAATGTAATAATAGATTATATTCTAGTAGTTAGAGTAGGCATGGGTGTAAAAGGTGCAGCTATAGCTACTACAGTATCGCAAATAGCAGGGTTTATTTATGCTTATAGACACCTTAGAAAGGTAAAAAAAGAGTATGGAATAAAAGGATTTAATTTTGATTTTAAAATCATAGTGCCACTTGTTTTAGTGGGTATGTCATCCTTTATAATAGAAGCAGAAGATGGTATAGTAATGGGATTTTTAAATAAGCTTTTAGCAAGTGCAGGAGGAGACGAAGCTATAATAGTACTTGGAGTAGTTACAAAGGTATATCTATTCTTATTTGTTACTATGTTTGGTATGGCTTCGGCTATGCAGCCTATAGCAGCCTATAATGCAGGAGCTAAGAATTATACTAGATTAAAAGCTATAGTTAAGAAAACAGTTTTTTATGGTTTTATAACTACAGGTATGCTTTGGATTTTGGGCATGTTGTTTACAGAAAATATAATGAGTCTTTTTGTAAAGGATCCAGTTATAATAACTGAAGCAGCTAAAGCCTTTAAAATTATGATAGCCTTAATGCCACTTATAAGTGTGTATTATGTATCAATATTCTATTATCAGGCAGTTGGTAAGGCTAGATATTCAGTTACAGTGTCTATATTTAGACAGCTTTTAATAATGATACCACTGGCTATATTTTTAGTAGAAGTTATGGATATGGGAGTTATGGGTGTTTGGTTATCTTATCCAATATCAGACTTTTTATCTATGATTCTCTCAGGCGCTCTTTTGACTAAGGAGTTTAAAGAATTAGATGTAAGTGCAGAAAAATTTGAAGACAAAAAACATAAATCTGAAAAAGAAATAGAAGCTGAAGAAGCTTTTCAATAAGATACAGATACCAGTTTAAAATATTAAACTGGTATTTTTATTTTGAAAAAAGCTATAAAAATAGTATACTAGACATAAGAATAATACAGAAAGGTGGAGTAGAATGGAAATTTTAAGAAAAACAATAAGGGCCACTTCCCAGTTATTCACTCTAGGAATGCTTATATTTTGTATATTTCAGATAACGAGAAAGATTGAACAAATTTATGTAATAGATATTGTCTTATGTATGTTTATGACACTTATAATAGTTCTTGGAATAGTTCTTAGTAAAAATCTATCTTTACATAGTAAGCTTTTAAACTTTTTAATACCATATGTATTAGTTATGATTTTATTATTTGCAGGGGTTTATTTAGTAAACTATACAAATATATCAAGGTATATAGATTTTAAAATAATAGGCATAGGATTTACAGGGGGATATATAATATACTCCTTGGTAAGCTTATATTTAATAAGAAAAGATAGGAATAGAATACATTTTTAAAAAAAGATTGGCTGGCCAATCTTTTTTTATTTTATAGAAGTTAGAATATGAACTTTTGATACTATTCCCTTTAACTCTTTTGACTTATCAATTACAGCTATAGGATAAGGACTTTCTACAGACATATCCATTATTTCATGGACTGTAGAATCTAAGTCAGCAAGGGCTACATCTTTTATTAAAACTTCTTCAATCGATAAATTTAACCTACTTGCCTTTAAGGCATCATCTAGGGTGATAACTCCTTGAAATTTCAACTTAGGACCTAGAACATAGGCGCTAGATACTGCATTCTCTTTCATTATATTTAGAGCATGAATTGGACTATCCTTAAGTCTAACCACACTATTAGGTCTTATCATAATATCTCTAACAGTTATAACTTTAGATTTATCAGCATTTCCAATAAAATCTTCTACATATTCATTGGCTGGATTTTTAGAAATATTGGCAGGTGTATCTAATTGTATTAATTCACCATCCTTTAGAATTGCAACCCTATCACCAAGTTTAAAGGCTTCATCAATATCATGAGTAATGAAGATTATTGTAGTCTCCAAATTTTCCTGTAGGGATATTAGTTCAAATTGCATATCTCTCCTAACAAGGGGATCTAGGGCAGAAAAGGGTTCATCCATTAATAAAATTTCAGGGTCAGTTGCAAGACCTCTAGCTATGCCAACTCTTTGCTTCATACCTCCAGATAGGCTATTGATACTCTCGTTTTCCAAGCCATCAAGTCCAACCATCTTCATCATAGCCAAAGATTTTTCTTCAGCTAATTTAGAATTTAAGCCTTTGATTTCAAGTCCATAAGATATATTTTTTAAGACATTTTTATGATCCATCAAGCCAAAGTTTTGAAAAACCATGGCTATATTATTTTTTCTAAAATCTCTAAGTCCATTTTTATTAAGTCTAGCTATATCCTTATCCTGAAATATGATTTTTCCAGAACTAGGTACATTAAGTTTATTAAACATTCTTAGAAGAGTAGATTTGCCTGATCCAGATAGGCCTATGATAACTAGAATTTCACCTTTTTTAACATCAAGATTAATGTTGTTTAGGGCCATAGTAACTTTAGTCTTTCTATATATTTCATCTTTCGTCATACCTTGCTTACTAAGTTTCAGGGCAGCAGATTTATTTGCCCCATAAAGTTTATATAAATTTTTAACTTCTAGAATATTATCCATTGTTATCATCTCCAGTCTTTCTTATAATGCCTTGAGTCATTCTATCTAAAAGTATAGCTAGGATAACTACTGCACCACCAGATATTATTCCCCTACCAATCTCTATACGGTTTACAGATACTAATACCTCCATACCAAGACCTGTTGCTCCTATCATCGATGTTGTAACAACCATAGACATAGCCATCATTATAGTTTGGTTCACACCTTCCATAATAGTTGGAAGAGCTTGTGGGATTTTAACATTTATTAGAGTTTGAATAAAGCTTGCACCAAAGGATTCTGATGCCTCAACAATTTCATAATCTATTTCTCTTATCCCATGGTTAGTGAGTCTAATTATAGGTACAATGGCATAGATTGTAGTGGCAATAACAGCAGGTGCTTTACCTAAGCCGAAAAATAAAAGTGCTGGTATTAAATAGACAAAAACTGGCATTGTTTGTAGACAGTCTAAAATAGGGCGTGTTATCTTGTTGGCTAACTCATTTGAGGATATTAAGATACCAAGTGGAAATCCTAATAACAGTGAGATTACTACAGAGGCTATGACAATGGATAAGGTCTCTATCATAAGATTCCATAAACCAAGAGAACCAATTAAGAGTAAAAGGCATCCATACAGCAAGCCTGTAGATATTTTTTTACTAGATTTATAACCTACTAAAAATACTAGAATTATAAATACTAGCCAAGGAATAAAGGTCAAGATATTTTCTATAAGGCTAACTAAGTTTTTCAGTCCATTTCTTATGGCTCCAAAAAATTTATCATGTCTTATACTAAAATCTCTTACAGTTTCATCGATATTATCGTAATTAATATTTAGTTTAAATGGGAATTCTCTAAAAAAGTTATTAGAACCCTTATTTTTAGAGTTTAAAGAACTAATTAATTTTTCATAGTTTTTTGTACCCAACCAGGATTTAATAAGGTCTGGATTTTCTGATATAAACCAAAGTGCGGTCTGCTCATAATCCTCACCAGTATCCTGCATATGTGAAAGGGCAAGAGATGTAAGTTTACTAGATGTTTTATAGAGTTTTAAAAATTCTATAACATCTTTATTATTTTCATCATTATAAAAGTCATTACTCACAGAGATAGTCACATTTACTGATGGAAAAGATGTTTCACCATTTTGATACTTAGTTTCCTCATAGGGCTTATCTTCCAAGAGAACAAAATCATATTTTCCCATAAGCCAAGTTGGCTCCCAGTAGTAGGTCAATATTGGCTCACCCTTTTCATAAGCTGATGTAATAGTTGCATCATGGGCAGATTGAGAACCAGATCTAAAGTAGACATAGTTTTTATCTAGGTCATAATGTTCATATTTTTTCAGTAAGATTTTATCCACATCCCATCCAGGAGTAGCACCTAATAATCTGCCCTTAGAAGGATCATCTTCATCCTTAAAAATATGAGAATACTGACTTAGGTCTTCAACGGTTTTTAGATTTGGAGCCAGAGCTTTTATACCTCTTTCTCTATCTCCTTCTATTACATATCTTGGAACATATATCCCCTGTCTATTATCATCAAAATTAGAACCTAATTCTACTAGTTTTCCAGCATCTAGGTCTTGATAATAACCATTGATATTATCTGTCCAAGTTTCCATATTAATTTGAATTTCACCTTTTTTAATTCCTTCATGGAGAATACTAGAACCACCAGGAACTTCTGTATAAGTGTAATCAAATACATTTTCAAGTATAAGGCCACAAAGGGCATTATGAAATTTAATACTATCCCAACCAGCATCTGCAAATTTAACAGGGCTGTTTGCAAAAGAGGTTGAACTTGTAATCAAAGTAAATAGTATTAAAAATAAACATAGAATTTTTTTTGAAATATTTTTCAAAATTCCACCTCCAAATTTTTTTAGTTAAAACTAATATAGTATCTAACCTATATGAAAGAAACAAATGTGTCAAATTAGCCATTTGATTTTTAGACCTATAAATTTTAGAGTTTAAATTTGTAAAAAACCTTTAAAATCCATAAAAAATAATCACTTTAAATAAGTTAATCATAGGAGATGTAGAAGAAGTTAGAAAAGACAGTTAAATTGGTAAAAGTTAGCTTGAAAAAATTGATTTTGCCTGGGAATTATTAATAAAATGTAACAATTTCCGAGGGGAATTTATAAAATATACCTTATTTTTTAAAAAAATAAAGGAACTTATAGAAGATTCGTTGACAGGTAAAAATAAATTTGCTAATATTTGGACAGATAACGGTGTTATCTAAGGGGGATAAAAATGGAAAATACACCAGAAATGACTAAAAATAAAATAATTGAAGTCTCTAGAGAACTATTTGCAACTTTAGGTTTTAATAATGTGAGTATGAGAAGAATAGCAAAAGATGCCAGTTTAACCACAGGAGCTTTGTATAATCACTTCGAGAACAAGGATGACCTATTTGAGTGTATAGTTGGGAAATCTGCAAAGGGACTCCTAGAATTATTTAGTGAAGTACATCAACTTGAAGATGTAGATTTACTAGAAAAATATGGGGAAATGGAAGATGAAGTTGCTAAGAAAACTATAAAAGTCATAGATTACTTGTATGATAATTTTGGGGATATGAAAATCATATTTACCAAGGCGAGTGGAAGTAAATATGAAAATTTCATAGATGATTTAGTGGAGATTGAAGATGTATTATCAAGAAGACTTTATAAAAATGATGAACTGGGATATGTAGATGAATTTTTTATACATGTACTTGCAACAATGGGAGTTAGAAACTTTTTAGAAGTTATATATCATGACTTAAGTAAAGAGGAAGCCTTGGATTATATGAACAAAATTCAGCATTTCTATAGATATGGATATATGGGAATAGTGGATAAGATGACAAAAAAATAGGAGGAATAAATGAAAAATAAGAAATCTGTACTCAAAAGATTATTTGTGTATGCAGGTAATTATAAGTATTTAACTATACTAGGTATGATTTTATCTGGTATTAGTGCAGTTATAGCCCTTGCTCCAATAGTTTTTATTTGGAGAGGGATTGGAGATATATTTAATAATTTTGGAAGTATTTTAAATGATAATAGTATTAGGGCGAGTATTATAAACAATGCATGGTGGACAGTTATAAGTAGTTTGATGGCCATGGTGATATATTTTATAGCCCTTATGTGTACTCATATATCTGCCTTTAGAATAGCAAGAAATATGAGACTTACATCTTTAGAACATATATTAAAATTGCCTTTGGGTTATTTTGATGAAACTGGCAGTGGGAAAATTAGAAGGACTATAGATGAAAGTGCTGCAAGTACTGAAACATATTTGGCCCATCAATTGCCAGATTTAATAGGGCATTTGTAACACCAATAATTATGTTGATATTATTTTTTGTAGTAGATTGGAAACTTGGTTTGATAAGTCTATTACCAGTATTATTATCTTTTATATCCCTATTTGCCATGATAGGAAAAGGCAAGGAAAGACTTAAAGAATATCAGGGTTCACTAGAGGATATGAATAATGAAGCCATAGAATATATAAGGGGAATACCAGTTGTTAAAACCTTTAATCAGAGTATATATTCTTTTGATAAATTCTATAAAAGTATAATGAACTATAAGGAAAATGTTTTGGAGTATACTTATAGACTTAGAATGCCTATGACTATGTTTCAAAGTTTACTAAATAGTATCCCTATATTTTTAGTACTAGGTGGAATTTTCTTAATAAATGGAGCAATGGATAAAACTCAATTTTTAATAAATTTTATGTTCTATTTATTTATAACACCCATATGTAACACTATGATGAGAAAGGTTATGTGGACTAGTCAAGATTCCCTTGTTGCAGAAGATGCCTTAGATAGGGTAGATGAACTACTGGCTGAAAAAACATTAACCTACATGAAGAATAATGAAAAAGTAAATAAATATGATATAGAGATTGAAGATGTCTTTTTCAAGTACCCAAATGCCAAAAACTATGCAGTAGATGGAGTTAGCATGAAGATAGAAGAAAATTCTACAGTGGCTTTAGTTGGAGCATCAGGAAGTGGAAAATCAACAATGGCTACTTTAATAGCAAGGTTTTGGGATGCAGAGAAGGGAAGTATAAAAATAGGTGGAGTGAGTGTGAAGGATATACCTGAAAGTGAGCTTATGAAAAATGTGTCTTTTGTTTTCCAAAACACAAACTTGTATAAAATGAGTATACTAGATAATGTAAGAGAAGGAAGACCAGATGCTACAGTAGAAGAAGTTATGGATGCTTTAGAGGCTGCTCAATGTATGGAAATAGTAGATAAGCTACCAAATGGTATAGATACAGTAGTTGGAGAAAAAGGAGTATATTTATCTGGAGGAGAAGGTCAGAGGATAGCTCTTGCAAGAGGGATATTAAAGGATGCTCCAATAGTATTACTTGATGAAGCAACTGCCTTTACTGATCCGGAGAATGAGCATAAAATCCAGCTGGCATTTGAAAAACTTACAAAAAACAAAACTGTTTTAATGATTGCCCATAGGCTATCTACAGTACAAAATGCTGATAGGATTTATTTATTAGAAAATGGCAAACTAGTTGAAAGTGGAAGCCATAAAAGTTTGGTAGAGGATAATGGTAAATATTCTTCCATGTGGAAAGAATATCAATCAGCATTTGTTTGGAAGGATAGTGAGGTGGTAGTTAATGACTAAATTTTTTATCAAAACTTTTGGACTTAGTGAAAAAGGGGCTAAGGATTTAGTTAAGGCAAGTAATTGGATGGCAGTTATAAATATTTTGATAATGCTTTTAAATGCTTTGGCATTTTGGTATTTAAAGGATACAGTAATGCCAACCCTAAACGGAGATTCCATAAAATTTAAGCTAGGACTATATATTGGCTTTTCAATATTTATGTTTATAACCATGGTTATATCTAATTATATTCAATACAATGTAACCTTTGTATCAGCATATGAAGAGAGTGCTACAAAAAGGATAACTCTGGCAGAAGCCTTGAGAGAAATTCCCTTATCATTTTTTGGGAAGAGAGATATAGCAGATTTAACAACGACAATAATGAAGGATGCTCAAACTTTGGAAACTGTATTTTCACATTTTGTGCCAGAATTATTTGGTTCAATTATATCTACAGTTTTAATAGCTTTAAGTTTATTTTTATTTAATGTAAAAATAGCCCTTGCTATGTTTTGGGTTGTACCAATTTCCTTTGCCCTATGTATATTGACTAGAAAATTGCAAAATAGTTATGCTATAAAATCTAAGAATATACAATTAGGGTATTTGGATAAAATGCAAGAATGTGTAGAAAATATAAAAGATATAAAGGCAAATGATAGAGAAGAGGCGCATTTTCAGGTGGTTAAAGAAAAGCTTGTAGCTTATGAAAAGTCGTCTGTTTTAGGAGAATTAGTCACTGGGATTTGTGTAGTATCTGCTCAAATGATATTAAAACTAGGTATAGGAACAACTATGGTTGTGGGAGTATATCTCCTTCTTAATAATGACATAGATGTATTAACATTTCTAGTGTTTTTAATGGTTGTAACTAGGGTTTTTGAGCCCTTAGTTGGGGCACTTATGAATTTAGCAGCAGTATATAATTCTCTTATAAGTGTTGATAGAATGAGAGTACTTGAAAATGAAGAAGTACAAGCTGGAAAAATGGAAATGAAAAACATAGGATATGATGTTGAATTCAAGGATGTGGTATTTGGATACAATGAGAAAGAAACTGTCTTAGATGGTATATCATTTGTAGCTAAACAAGGTGAAGTTACTGCCTTGGTAGGGCCATCGGGAGGTGGTAAATCAACAGCTATAAAATTGGCAGCTAGGTTTTGGGATATAAACAAGGGTAGTGTAAAAATTGGAGGAGAGGATATCTCTCAAGTTCATCCAGAAGAGTTATTAAAAAACATATCGATAGTTTTTCAAGATGTAACCTTGTTTGATAATAGCATTATGGAAAATATCAGAGTGGGAAGAAAGACTGCTACAGATGATGAGGTTGTGGAAGTTGCAAAACAAGCTAGGTGTCATGATTTTATAATGCAGTTACCAAATGGATATGATACTCTCATAGGAGAAAATGGATCCAGCTTATCAGGAGGAGAAAGGCAAAGATTATCAATTGCCAGAGCCCTTTTAAAAGATGCTCCAATTATCTTATTAGATGAGGCAACATCCTCATTAGATATAAATAATGAAACCCAAGTACAAACAGCTATAAGTAATCTTATAAAAAACAAGACTGTTATGGTTATAGCCCATAGAATGAGAACTATTGCAGGGGCGGATAAAATTGTCTTATTAAAGGATGGTAAGATTATGCAAGAAGGAAGGCATGGAGATTTGATAAAATCTCATGGAGATTACAAAGATATGGTAGAATTACAAACAGAAAGTATTAATTGGCAGTTAAATTAGAAAAAACACTAGAGCTTATCTCTAGTGTTTTTATTTAGGGAAAACTATAAGGACATAAGTCACTAAATTACCAAGTGCTATTAAAAAAGATGCAATAGTATATAGTAGTTTTGCCTTACTTTTTTCCAGCTTATATTCAGCCATATATTTAAAACCTGTGTATAAAAAGAAGATTGTAAAAACATCATACAGGTCTTTTTTTGCAATTAAATTTATTAGGGTTATGATACAGGTACCTATTAGAAAACCTATATTTCCAAACCTATCTATTTTAGATTTATCTTTATCATTCATATTTTATCCCCAACCTACCTACATAGGATTTGCATTAAGTTTTAATATTTCTAATATTAGAAGGGTAGCTTGTTCCATAGTCTCTATTGATACAAACTCAAACCTTCCATGTAAGTTTTCTCCACCTGCAAAAAAGTTAGGTGTTGGAAGTCCCATAAAAGATAATCTTGATCCATCAGTACCACCACGAACTGGGTCAATGATTGGGTCTATATCTAGTCTAAGCATAGCTCTTTCAGCAAGTTCAACTATATGCATTTCTTTTTTTATAACTTCCATCATATTGTAGTAAGAGTCTTTTATGTCTACAAAAACTCTTTCTTTTCCAAGCTCGTCATTCATTTTTTTAGCTATATACTCTAAGGATTTTTTTCTACCCTCAAATTTTTCCTTATCATGATCTCTAACTATATATTTTAAAACAGTTTCTTCAGGACAACCAGTAAAATCTTCTAGTAAAAAGAAGCCTTCGTATTTTTCAGTATGCTCAGGTCTATCTTTTTCTGGTAAGGAATTTTGAAAGTCCATAGCAAGTAAAATAGAATTTACTAGCTTATCTTTAGCGGTACCTGGATGAACATTTGTCCCCTTAAAACTGATAGTGGCACTGGCAGCATTAAAAGTTTCATATTGAAGTTCACCAAGTGGTCCTCCGTCAACAGTATAGGCAAAATCAGCTCCAAAAGCATCAACATTAAAATTACTAGCACCAGTTCCTATCTCTTCATCAGGGCCAAAAGCTAGATTCATTTGTCCATGTTTAATATCAGGATTATTAATTAAAAATTCTGCAGCAGTTATAATCTCTGCTATACCAGCCTTATCATCAGCACCTAAAAGAGTTGTTCCATCAGTTGTGATTAGAGTGTTACCCTTGTAGTTTTTAAGGTTTGGGAAATCTCTGTTATTAAGTACATATTCTCCATCCTTATCAAGAGGAATATCTGATATTCCATCATAATTTTCAACAATTTGAGGATTTATATTTACAGCATTAAAGTCTGCTGTATCCATATGGGCTATAAATCCAATGATAGGTACATCCTTGTCTATATTACTAGGAAGAATAGCAGTTACAAATCCACTGTCATCATTGTACTTACATTCTGATAAACCTATTTCTTCTAATTCTGCAACTAAAGTTTTTGCAAACTCCATTTGCTCTGGAGTAGATGGGATAGTGTTTGAATTTTCATCTGAACGAGTATTAATTTTTGCATATCCTATAAATCTATCTCTTAATATGTTTTTCATCTAATCATCCTTTCTTTATTAACTAACATTATATAGTAAAAGCCTAGGTAAGTTAATTGATATTATTGGTTTTAATTAATAATTAGTTAAGATTCTTGTAAATCCTTTGTAATTAATTGGTTGATAAAATCATATATATTTTAGTTATAGAAAAGTGGAAGGGGTTTTAAGATGAAGAAAATAGTAAGTTTGTTAGGTTTTGTATCATTACTAGGTCTTATAATGGTTGGTTGCAAGAGTAATGAAAATAGTTTTTATAAAAATGGGGACTATGCTTTCCAAATTGAGATACCTGAAGAATGGGAAAATAAATATACAGTTCTAGAGGACAAGGACGAAAAAAATGAAAACATAAAAAGTCAGTTAGCATTTTTATATACCGGAGATAAAAATATGAAGGAAGAAGATAGGGCAGAGCTCTTTAGAATATATGTACTAGATAAAAACTACTGGGAAGAAATAGATAAAAACAAAGAAGAACCTCCTCTTGGAGCTTACTTGGGAGAAAAAGGAGAGCTTGTATATGTAGTAGCGACACCACAATCTAATCCTTATGGAGAGGAAACAGAAGCTGGCAAAGACTTTGATAAGATGTATAAACTAATGGATTTAGATAAAAACTTTAAAATAAATTAAGAGGACTGGGAATTTCCCAGTCCTCCTTTATATGTTAATCTAAAAAACAAAAAAACCAAGTAAGTTCAAACTTACAAGGTTTTTTATAAATGGTCGGGGCGAAAGGATTTGAACCTTCGACCCCCTGGTCCCAAACCAGGTGCGCTACCAAGCTGCGCCACGCCCCGAAAATATTAATAACTAGAGAAAGACATAAAAAAATCAAAAGCAAATTCACTTTTGAATTAAATGGTCGGGGCGAAAGGATTTGAACCTTCGACCCCCTGGTCCCAAACCAGGT
>CAMIXG010000009.1 GCA_946402705.1 uncultured Tissierellia bacterium
CTTTATTAGAACCCTTTATGTCTATAAATTCTACTATTCTATCTATATTTTCTTTACTTATACCTTCTAAAGCTAATTCTTCTCTAACTTTTTCAAGCCCTATTTTTTCTATCTTGTCTATAGCTCTAAGTACCCCAGTTGGATCTTCTATGCCCAAACTTGAAAAGAATCCACTTAATAGTCTTCTATTGTTAATTTCTATTGTAAACTTACCAAAATTCATTTCCTTAAATATAGAGTATATGACTGAAGGTATTTCTGCATCATTGGCTATATCTATAGAGTTATTCCCAACTATATCTATATCACACTGATAAAATTCTCTAAACCTTCCCCTTTGATTTCTCTCACCTCTATAAACCTTATCTATATGATATCTTCTAAATGGAAACTCTAAATCAGAAAAATGTTGTGCTACATATCTAGCAAGGGGTACTGTTAAATCAAACCTAAGGGCCATTTCTGTCTTTCCCTTTGTAAAACTATACATTTGTTTAGCAGTCTCTCCTCCACCCTTTGCAAGTAGAATTTCAGATTTCTCTATATTAGGTGTATTTATTGGCAAAAAACCATGATTTTCATAATTAAATTTTATAATGTTCATTAGCTTATTAAATATTATTTGCTCATTTGGTAAAAGTTCCATAAATCCTGGTAAAATTGATGGCTTTATTATATCTTGTTTCATTCTATTCCTCCTCATCTGATTTACAAATACTGCATCCCTTACACAGGGTAACTCTATCTACAAAAATTTCTTCTATTGCTTTTATTAAAAAATTGTCTTCCCCACAATCACTATGCACAACAACTTCTTTTGGGGAAATTAAAATTAAACTACTTAAAAGTATGTCCGATTTACTAACAGTTTTAGTATCAAATTCCATCTTAACCTTGTTTATTATATCAGAACCCACTATATTATTGTCCTTGTCCTTAAAATAAAATTCTCCATTTTTTAAAACCAAATGAAGTACATCTTCTTTAGAAGGATTTGTTTCAACCATAAACTTTATAGTATCCAAAATTTCCCTAATTTCCTCTTCTTCTTTTATTTCAGTAACTACATTGTCTATCGCAACATCTAGGATATAAAGATATTCTTTTAATCTAAATTTTAAGTATCCATCTATATCTAAACTCTTATTTTCCTCAATAAAATGAACTAGTCTATCCTTCATTTTGATTTTCTCGTCTAAATAGACATCTGATACCTTAATCTCGTCCTTAATTCTATTTATAACATAATCACTTGTATTCCTAAATTCAAACTTATATATCTTATAAATTCGCTCTTTTATAACATCATCTAAGCACTCTGAAATTATTATTTCTTCTATTATGTCTGATATAATTAGATAAAGCTCACACTCCGAATGGCTATTATTAACCCTTATAGATAAATCTAAATACTCATCATCCATATTATAATCTAAATCAACATCCCAGTCCTGAAAGTATAATTCTATAATGTCATTGATTTTTTGTCTATTTATACTACCCTTGATATTTACCAATTAACTCCACCTCTTACTAACTATAATATCATTATAGTGCCCACATCTAGTATATTTTCATCTGATAAAAACATAAGTTTCTTCCCATTATCAGCTAAAAATGCTTCTATTTTATCCCTATCTGGATGCCTATCTAATCTTCCTGTGACAACTATAGTTTCCCCATCTAAATTTCCAATACATCCACCTATAAATCCATAATTTTGATGTTCTAAATCTATAAATCCAGGTTGAATTAATAAAACTTTATACCCAAGTTTAGTCAACCTTTCATGGATAATCTTATCAGAAGTTATTCCAAGCCCATCTCCAAAATCTGCCAATGAACATTTTCCATACCCCTGCTTTACATCTATCATCTCTATATTATTTTCTATAAAATACTCTCTAGCTACTTCATCAGTATACTTAGAGTTATGTATAGTGTGTCTGCCCATTCTACCTATATTATAACTTATATCACCAGGATAATCAGATGTTAATACCGATTTACCCTTGATTAAGTTAAAATCATATTTCTTCAAGTGTTCTAAATAATACTCAAATACATTTGGAGCTATTAAAAGCTTCTTCTCATCTAGAGGATGGATTACTATGTCTGGATGATAGGCTATAGATTTATCAACCTCTTTACACTCTATTGTTTCTATAACATCTAAATCTAATTTCTTTAGATTTGAAATTATATCCCTACTAACTCTTCTATCTATTATAACAAGTTTAGCCTTGCCCTTTGGGATAAATGGATTTTTCATAATTCACCTCTTTTAATTCTCATTATTACTCTACCATTACACTCTTACAATCACAATATTAATTTTAAATTATTACGCAGAAAAAAAGACTACTTATAATAAGTAGTCTAAATTTGGAGGCGACATCCGGATTTGAACCGGAGATAAAGGCTTTGCAGGCCTCGGCCTTACCACTTGGCTATGTCGCCATATTTAATTGGAGCGGAAGACGAGATTCGAACTCGCGACCCTCGCCTTGGCAAGGCGATGCTCTACCACTGAGCCACTCCCGCTTATAATGGTGCCCAAAGCCGGAATCGAACCAGCGACACAAGGATTTTCAGTCCTTTGCTCTACCGACTGAGCTATTTGGGCATAACTTATTGTTTGCACTACACATTTGAGATTTTCATAAAAACCTTTTTGCCATGTTCGGACTAAGTGATTCAGTCAAAATTAAAATTTTGCTTCTCTACTCATACCGACTGAGCTATTTGGGCATAACTTATTTTTATTCTATATGCTTTAAACTTTTACTAACTTTTATGTAAGCATACAGGCTTAAAAACCTCTCTAAAAATAAAACTGTAGCTGTAATCTCTCCCAGCTACAGTGATTATTATATAACTTTACCTAAAATTTGTCAACTATTATTTTTTCTAAGTCTTCTTTACTTAGTTTATGTTTCTCATTACAAAAATGACAGACTATTTCTGCGCCACCATCTTCATCTATAATTTCCTGTATTTCTTCATTGGCTAAACTTGATATAGCCTTTATAACTCGTTCTCTAGAACAATCACATTCAAATTTTATATATTCTTTTCCAATTACTCTCATATTAAAATCCTTTAAGACTTCTCCCATTATTTCCTCTGGAGTAAGTCCATTATCTATATATGTTGATATGGGTTTTATCTTTGACAAAGCTTCTTCTATTAAAACTATATCTTCTTCTACAACTCCAGGTAAAAGTTGTATTATGAAACCACCCGCTGCCTTTACTGATAAATCTTTATCAACTAATACTCCTAAGGAAACTGCTGATGGTTGCTGTTCTGATCTGGCATAATAGCTTGCTATATCTTCTGCTATCTCTCCAGTTACTAAGTTTGAGCTTCCTATATATGGATCTTTTAGTCCTTGGTCCATAGTCACTGTAAGCATTCCATTTCTACCAACAGCCTTACCAACATCTAACTTTCCATCATCTTCTCTTGCCTCTGTATCATAGTTTGGATTATCAACATAACCTTTTACCTCTCCATAAGTGTTCCCTGTTGTAATAATCCTTCCTAATGGTCCATCTCCCTGTATTTTCAAAGATATGGTATCCTCTTTATTCTTCATCATACTTGCCATAATAGCTGTTGCTGTTAGACTTCTACCCAAAGCTGCTGTAGCTGTAGCCGATGTATTATGTTTTATTCTAGCTTCTTCAACTAGATTTGTAGTACTTGCAACAAAAATCCTAATATTTCCTGTTTCATCTATTCCTCTTATTAAATAATCCTTCATATGACACCTCTTATTTTTTTACTATAAAATTAATTCGCTCTGTTTTACTATCTATTTCATCATAACTAAAAGCCTGATAATATTTTATATCCTTAAAACCAGCTTTATTAAGTTTTTCAATTATTTCATCCACTTCATAGGCTCTCTCATAATGCTCTTCAATAAATCTATTGTAGCTACCATCTTCTTCTTTTACAAAAAAGTTTATATAAAATTGATTTATTTTTTCTTCTTCATCATAGTAACTCTCCCAGCTATAAAAGACCTCTCCCCTATCTTCCACAAAATTATTATTTGAGATGATTTCACTTAAATAATAGGCTGAATTTATATCAAATATAAAAATTCCATCATCACTTAAATGTTTGTATGCATTTTCAAAAACCTTATCCAAGTCTTCATCTTCCAAAATATAATTTATACTATCACATATAGATATTATAGAGTCATATTGACCTCCTAAATTAAAATCTATCATATCTTGGTTCAAAATTTTAACATTTCTATACTTCCTAAGTTTACTCTCTGCAACTGTTAGCATTTCCAAAGATAGGTCAAAACAAGTAATATCATATTTTGCCTCTGCCAAGTATCTTGTTAGACTTCCTGTTCCACATGCCATTTCTAGAACTTTAGCTGGTGTTATTCCCTCTTTTACATATATGTTCTCTATATAGTCAAACCATTTTTTATAATCTACATCATGCATTAACTCATCATAAATTCCTGCAAAATCTCTATACATAAAATTCTCCTTCACAATAAAATACACCTACTTATGTAGGTGAATTTTTAACTATCAAATGTAAATATATAAGGTATATTTCTATAATGATCTTTATAGTTTAATCCATATCCAACTATAAACAAATCTTCTATTTCAAAGCCAACATAGTCAGCATTAATATCAACAGTTCTTCTACTTGGTTTATCAAGTAAAGTACAAACCTTTAAACTTCTTGGGTCTCTTTCCTTTAGCATCTCTTTAACAACATTTAAGGTTCTTCCAGAATCTATGATATCATCTACAATCAGTACATCTTTATCTTTTATCTCACTCATTAAATCATGTATAAGTGCAACATGTCCTGTAGACTCTTCACTGTGTCCGTAACTTGCTGTTGTCATGAAATCAACCTGCACTGGTATACTTATAGCTCTTACTAAATCAGCAGCAAATATAAAACTACCTCTTAGTAGTGAAACTACTATCAGGTCCTTTCCCTCATAATCCTTACTGATTACTTCACCCATTTCTTTTATTCTATCACTGATTTGATCTTCATTAAATAACACATTTTCTGTTTTTAAGCTATTTTCCACTTTTGTCCCTCCTGTTGTAATCATCAAAATCCATATGTTTTCTCTGCATCGTATTTATTCTCAAAGATTTAATTTCTCTAAGTATTAGATTTAATGTATATTGAATACTTATAAGTATTAGTAATATTATAGCACCAAAGATAAATTTTGTATCCATTTTATCATTCTCCAAGCTTCTCATATTATTAACAATCAGTATACCATAAATTATATTTTTTTTCTTTATTTATTTTACTTAGAATTTAAGCCTATAATTATGGTATAATTATATAAATTAGTAATTGGGAGGTATTTATGTTTATTGAAAATACTGAAGAACTTGCTCAAAACAAACTATTACTACTTTACTTAATAGATAAGTCAGATTATGAGTTAACTAAAAATAAAATAGTTGATTTTATACTAGAAAATGATTATATGAACTATTTTTTAATACAACAATACCTATCAGAGCTTTTAAGTTCTGAATTTATAAAAATTAATGAAGAAAATGATATTTATTCTATAACTAATCTAGGATCAACTACCCTATCTTATTTTACAGATAGGTTACCTGACAAATTTAAAGAACATGTTAATACTATCTTTGTAAAATCTAATGAAAAAGTAAAGTTGGAAACAGAAGTTTTATCTGAGTTCTATCAAAAAGAAAACAATCAATATGTGGTAAACTTAAAACTAGTAGAATCTGATGATATTCTATTTAGTATATATTTAGATGTGCCTGATAAAGAAGAGGCTGAAAGAATATCTAATATGTGGGAAAATAATACAGAAAGTATTTACAAAAATATTTTATCTATCTTGATGGACAAATAATATACTTCTAAGTAAGGAACTTATAAATAGAGTTCTTTATTTAGGGGTATTTTTTTGCTCATTCATACAAGATTTTTATGGCGACTAAAAATTTAAATAAAAATAGTTAGATACCTAATAAAAAAATCTTGCATTCTCATTTTCTTCATGTTATATTAAATATAGTTAGGTACCGAATTAATTTATGGAAACAAATTATTAAATTTAAATAGGAGGATTATTATGAAAAATAGAGATATGCCAGCTAAAAAGCCTGACATAAATAAAGACTTTATCCTTAGAATTTTAAAATATTTTAAGCCTTATAAATACATGTTAATATTTTCTATGCTTATAATTTTAATAAGTTCTATGATGGCAATTGTGCCATCTATGATACTTCAAAAGATTATGGATATTGCCCTACCAAATAAAGATTTCTCCTTGTTAATAAAATTAGTAGGAATATCACTTGGAGCAACTGTAGGCGTAAATCTACTTGAAGTTCTACAATCATATATAAATATGAATATATCTCAAGAAATTATTTATAATATGAAAAATGATATGTATAACCACTTACAAAGCATGTCTACAAAATTTTATTCTACTGAAAAACAAGGTGAAATAATAACTAGGATTAGCAGTGATATAGATGGTGTAAAAGAAGTTTTCAATTCAACTTTTGTAAACCTACTGGACAGTAGTTTCATGTTAATTGTAACCTTAGTTGCCCTTTTTTCAATGAATTGGAAGCTTGCTTTAATAGGTGCTTTAACACTTCCCTTGTTTGTTATATCTGCTAAAAAGGTTGGAACCATTAGATGGTCCATCACCAAAGATAGACAGGCTAGACTATCAGAATTAAACCAATTAATCCAAGAAACTCTTAGTATTAGTGGTTCTACTTTGGTGAAAATATTTGCTACTGAGGAAATGGAATCTGATAAGTTTGCTAGCTCCAACAGACAGGTTACAGATTTACAAATAAAAGAAGCTGTAGCAGGTAGATGGATGAAATTTACTGTCCATACCTTGATTGAACTTGGTCCCATGCTGATTTATCTAGCTGGTGGCTACTTGTTTTTTACAGGTGAAATAACTATGGGTATGATTTTTACCTTTTCAGCCCTATTAACTAAATTATATAGACCAATTTTAAAACTATCTGATATCCATGTTGATATAGTTCGCTCTTTTGCCTTGTTTGAAAGAATTTTTGAATACTTTGATTTAAAGGCCGAAATAACAAATCAAGCTAATGCTAGAGAGCTTATTATAAGCTCTGGAAAAATCGAATTTGACAGTGTGAATTTTTCTTATGATGATGATAATCAAGTTTTAAATAATATTACTTTTGATGTAAAAGCTGGAACTCAAACTGCTCTTGTTGGTTCAAGTGGAGCTGGAAAAACAACTATTAGTAACTTGATAAACAGGATTTATGATATAGATAGTGGTTCTATAAAGATTGATGATCAAGACATAAAATCTGTAACTCTAAAATCTCTTAGAAAGAATATTGGAGTAGTTACTCAGGAACCCTATCTCTTTAATGGAACTATTAGAGATAACCTTATGTATGGTACTGATAACCTAAATGATGATGACCTATTAAAAGCAAGTAAATCAGCTTATATTCATGATTTTATTATGTCACTTCCCAATGACTATGACTCCATTGTTGGAAATCGAGGTATAAAATTATCTGGTGGCCAAAAACAAAGGATTTCAATAGCTAGAGTGATACTAAATAACCCACAAATTCTAATATTAGATGAGGCTACATCCGCTCTAGACTCTATATCTGAAGCCTATGTACAAAAGGCAATGAATTCCCTTTTAATCAATAGAACTAGTATAGTTATAGCTCATAGATTATCAACTATACAAAATTCTGACCAAATCCTAGTTATAGAAGATGGAAGGATTGTAGAAAAGGGTAATCATAACTCTCTTATGCACCTAAAGGGTAATTATTACGCCCTTAATCAAAAGCAATTTAAGGAAGAGGATTACTACGCATCATAAAAGGCACAGTATCATATGATACTGTGCCTTTTTATATTTAATTAATACAAATTTTTCCTGCATGATTATTTTTATATTTATTATTGTATAAAATTCTAACGCCACCAATAATATATAAAGAACCTGAAAATATTATCAAGTCATTTTCAGTAGCTATTTCTAGGGCTTTTTCCACTGCCTTATCTATATCTTCTTCTAAATATACTTCTTCTTTAGATTCTTTTATAACATTATATAACTCTTTTGCATCTAATTTTCTAGGTATCTTAGCCTCTGTGGCTATGACGATATCAGCAATATCTAAGATATTATTCAAGATTTCTCTATAATCCTTATCCTTTAATATTCCAATACCTAGAATAAGTCTATCATAATTAAATAAACTCAAGCTATCTTTTAATGCCTTTGCAGACTCAACATTATGAGCTCCATCAATTATAAAAGTTGGTTTATCTCCTAAAACATCCATTCTTCCTATCCACTTAGTTCTAGCGATACCATTTATTATATTTTCATCAGTTACTTTTACTTTTCCTCTTTCCCTAAGAATCATTATTGTTTCTATAGCCAAAGATGCATTGTAAACCTGATATTTACCAATCATTTTTATGCTTATATCCTTAATATTCTTATAGTCAAAAGTACTTCCTAAGTCATTACTATTTTTAATATATATATCATTTTCATCTATAATATTAAAGCTACAATTTTTAAGTTCTGATTCTGATTTAAGAACTTCCCTTACCTCATCTTTTTGCATATAGGATATATTTACTGAATCATTCTTAAATATACCTGCCTTTTGATAGGCTATTTCAGATAAAGTATTTCCTAAAACATCTATATGATCAAAATTTATTGTAGTTATAACTGATGCTAAATTTTCTTTTATAACATTAGTTGCATCATATCTTCCACCTAATCCTACTTCTAATGCCACTATATCGACATCTTCTTCGACAAAATAAATAAATCCTATAGCTGTTATAATTTCAAAGGTACTTGGTTGATTATATCCTTGTAACACCATTTCATCACAGGCTATTTTAACAGTTCTAGCAAGTCTTGCTAAAACTTCATCTGCTATATCCAGCTTATTTATTTTTATTCTCTCATTAAATCTCTCTATATAGGGCGAAGTGAACATCCCTACTTTATATCCTGCATCTATTAAAATGTCTGATATATAAGAAGTGGTAGAACCTTTTCCATTGGTCCCTCCTATATGAATATATTTCAACTTATCTTGTGGACTTCCTAGAGTGGTCAGTAATTTTTCCATGCCTTCTAACTCTAGTCTTGTTCCAAATTTGTCGTTACTTACAATATAGTCTACAGCTTCAATATAGTTCATAAATTACCCCTATTCATTATAAATTATTTTTTACGCCATTTATCCTTTCTATAACGCTTTCATACATGCCTTTGTATTTTTCAAGTTTCGCTTTTTCTTCATCTATTAGTTTTTCTGGTGCTTTTTCTGTAAATCCTTTATTAGATAGTTTACCTTCTGCTCTTTTGATTTCACCCTCTAATTTTGATTTCTCTTTTTCTAATCTTTCAAGTTCTTTTTCGAAATCTATTAGCTCACTTAATGGCAATAATACTTCTGCTTTATCCAATACTACTGATACTGTTTCCTCTGTTATATCTTTCATACTAGCTGCTACACTTACCTTGTCTGCTGATGCTAAATTCATAAAGTATCTTTCACCTTTTAATATGATTTTTTCTATATTTTTATCTTCTGTTATGAAAATTTGTTCAGATTTTCTAGAAGGTATTATATCCATTTCATTTCTTATGTTTCTTATTTTTGAAATAGCATTTTTAATATATTCAATGTTATTTTCTGATTCATTGTAATTTAATTTTTCATCATATTTAGGCCAGTTACTAATAATTAAAGCTTTATCATTATTAGGTAAATGTTGCCATATTTCTTCTGTTATAAATGGCATGAATGGATGAAGCATTTTTAGTATATTTTTTAGTACCAATAAAAGTACTTGTTCCGCAGTTCTTTTACTATTGCTATCTTCTCCATATAATCTTGATTTTACCATTTCTATATACCAATCACAATATTCATCCCAAACAAAATTATATATTTTTTCTGCAGCAAGACCTAAGTCGTAATTTTCAAGGTTTCTAGTGATTTCTTTTATAGTATTATTCATCTTAGAAATAATCCATCTATCTTCTTCTTCCAGATTATTAAAATCTAATTCTGATTCATCCAATCCTTCTTCTAAGTTCATTAGTACAAACCTAGTTGCATTCCATAGCTTGTTTGCAAAGTTTCTATTAGATTCAACTCTATCATAACTAAATCTCATATCGTTTCCTGGAGTACTTCCTGTTACTAAAGTAAATCTAAGGGCATCTGCTCCATATTTTTCTATTATATCTAATGGATCTATACCATTATCTAAAGACTTACTCATTTTTCTTCCGATTTCATCTCTGATAAGACCAGTTAATACAACATCCTTAAATGGAACTTGTCCTGTATTTTCTAAGGCTGAGAATACCATTCTTACAACCCAGAAAAATATTATGTCATATCCTGTTACAAGTACATCTGTTGGATAAAAATAATTCATATCTTCTGTATCATTTGGCCATCCCAAAGTTGAAAAAGGCCAAAGTGCTGATGAAAACCAAGTATCTAAAGTATCTTCATCTTGTTTTATATTAGTGCTTCCACACTTGCTACACTTTGTTGGTTCCTCTTTTTCTACCATTACCTCATCACAGTCTTCACAGTAGTATACTGGTAGTCTATGTCCCCACCAAAGTTGTCTTGATATACACCAATCTCTAATGTTTTCTAACCAGTGCATATAAGTTGCCTTAAATCTCTCTGGTATAAAATTTAAATCTCCATTAACAGCTGCATCTAAGGCTGGTTTTGCCAAGTCTTCCATTTTTACAAACCATTGTTTAGATATAAGTGGTTCTATTATAGTTCCACATCTATCACAATGACCCACTGCATTATTATGATCTTTAATGGCTACTAGATATCCTTCTTTTTCTAAATCCTCTATTATTGCTTTTCTAGCATCATATCTATCAAGTCCAGCATACTTACCACCATTTTCAGAGATTGTTGCATCTTCATTCATTATTATCAGCTGACCTAAATTATGTCTTTCTCCTACTTCAAAGTCATTAGGGTCATGAGAAGGAGTAATCTTTACTGCTCCCGAACCAAATTCCATATCTACATAATCATCTTCTACTATTGGTATCTCTCTATTTACTAGAGGCAATATAGCTACTTTTCCAACCAATGTAGTATATCTCTCATCTTCTGGATTTACTGCTATAGCTAAATCTCCTAGAATAGTTTCTGGTCTAGTTGTAGCTATTGTTATAAAATTATCGCTATCCTTTATTGGATATTTTATATGCCATATATGTCCATTTTGGTCTTCATGATTTACTTCTGCATCAGACACAGCAGTTTTACAATGAGGACACCAGTTTATAATCCTATCTCCCCTATAAATTAAATCCTTTTCATAAAGCTTTTTAAATACTTCTTTAACTGCTGTACTTGGACCTTCATCTAGGGTAAAAGTATCTCTTGACCAATCACAAGATACACCTATTTTTTTCATTTGATTTCTTATATTTCCACCATACTCATGCGTCCATGCCCAGGCTTCATCTAAAAATCCATCTCTACCAAGGTCTTCTTTAGTTTTGCCTTCTTTTTTAAGTTTATTTACTACCCTCGATTCAGTTGAAATACTAGCATGATCTGTACCTGGTAACCATAAAGCTGAGTATCCATCCATCCTCTTCCATCTAGTTAATACATCTTGAAAAGCACTTTGAAGTGCATGCCCCATGTGAAGATTTCCAGTTACATTTGGCGGTGGCATTATTATTGTAAAAGGTTTCTTATCCTTATCTACCTCTGCTCTAAAATAGTTTTTTTCCATCCAAAAATCATACATATTATCTTCAAATGCTTTTGGATCATATGTTTTTGACATGTTTTCCATTGTTATATCATCCTCCATTAAAATATAAAAAAACCTTCATCCTATAAAAGGACGAAGGTAAAATTTCGCGGTACCACCTTAATTTCATATTTTCATATGACTCTCTATTACTATAAGGCGTAACCCTTTAATCTTACTTAGTTTCAGAATAAAAGCTCAGAAGCTACTTCAATATATCTCTTTAGGATTTTTCACCAGCCAATCCCTCTCTAAAAAAGTCAACATACCTACTCCTCTTCATCACTGCTTTTGTTTTTTTAATTAATCATAATTATAACTATATTATAATTAAATGTCAATTAGACCTAACCATGACATATTTCACAGCCTTTTTAAAATCTTTAAATAAGACATAACATAGTATAAAGCTTAATAATTCAACTATACTCATAGTCAACCAAATTCCATTTAAACCATATAATTTAGCCATTATTAAGAGTACTAAAACTACTAGTAAACTTCCTCTTATTAAAGATATGGCTGTAGATATTCGGTATTCTTCCATTGATTGTATATAAGAAGTTAAGACTATATTCATTCCCATAAAGATAAATGATGTAAAATATAGTTTTATTCCATTTGAAGTTATTTTTAAAAGCTCACCTGTATCAGTTGTAAATAAACTTGCTAGAAACTCTGGGAAAAATAATCCTAATAGATAAAATACAATACCCATTATAAAAGATGTTATAACTCCAAGTTTCATAGCCTTATATACTCTATCCATCTTCTCTGCACCATAATTCATACTTACTATTGGCTGTATAGCCTGTCCCATACCATTGAAAATAGAATTTCCCACTAGAGATAAATTGGCTATTATACTATAGGCAGAAATTCCTATGTCTCCACTTACTCTTAATAAGATTAAGTTAAAAATATAAATTACCACTCCTGCTGAAAGTTCTATAAGTGCACTTGGTATACCATTTAGAACAACTCTTTTTATAGTTGTAAAATCAAATCTCGGCATTTGAAACTTAAGCTGATTTTTCCCTCTTATAAAGTGTAAACTAAGTATGGCAAGAGATACTATTGGACTTAGGGCTGTAGCTACAGCTCCCCCAAATATACCCATTTTTAAAGGAAAAATCAAAATATAATCCAAGACTATATTAAATATACTGGAGCTTAGAGAAGCAACCATAACCAAGTTTGGTGAACCATCATTTCTTATAAAGAGTCCCAAGGCCAAGCTGAGTATCTTAAATACAGTTGTAGTCATTATCACCTGTAAATATACCTTTGTCATCTGGAAAGAATAATCTGTTCCTCCTAGAGCATAAACTATATTATCTATATCTACCATATTCCAAATTGTAACTAAAATCCCTAATACTACACCTAGAAATAAAGATATATTAAAAATTTCATTTCCCTTTTCATAGTTACCCCTTCCGCGACTAACTGATAGGGCTGTGGCTCCACCTACTCCTAGCACAAGTCCTATACTATTTACTATTTTAATCATTGGAATGGAAATATTTACTGCTGCAAGTCCTGGTCCTCCAAGGGCTCTTCCAACAACTATTGTATCTCCTAATATGTATAAGGCATTACCAAGCATGCCCCCAACACTTGGCACCAAGTAAGTCATATAAAGTTTCTTTATATCTCCACCTAGAATTTCTTTATCTGTTGCTAACATAGTTCACCCCTCTTTGATAATTGCAGAAAAATATCTGTATAAAATCTCAAATATATTTCATACAGATATCCAACTATTTTTTCTAATTTTTATCTGGTAGTTTCCCAGTAAAAGTATATTTTATAAGATTTTTACACTCTTTATAGGCAAATATACTAGTTATAAAAGCCAGTACTTCTGCTAATGGTATTGTAAGCCATACTCCATCTAACCCCATAGTTCTTGAAAGGATTATAAGAAGTATTATTACATATATACTACCTCTTAATAGGGATATAATTGTAGAAGATTTTATCTGCTCTTTTGACTGTATATAAGATATCATAGCCATGTTTACCCCTATTATCAAGTAGGCTGAAAAATATATTTTTATGGCTCTATTTGCCATAGTAATTATTTCTCCCCTCTCATTTGTAAACACAGTTGCATAAAAGTTTGGAAAAACTAAACTTGATACATAAAAAGCAACTCCTAATATAAGCCCAGTAAGTACCCCTAATTTCCCTGCTTCTAAGGTTCTTTCAACCTTGCCAGCACCATGATTTATACTAACTATTGGCTGGATAGCTTGACCGATACCATTGAAAATAGCATTGGCAAATAATGCCCAATTTATAATAATTCCGTATACTGCTACAGATAAATCTCCTGAAATTTTTATAAGAGTTATATTAAATAAATATATTACTATTCCTACTGAAAACTCTAATATAAAACTTGGTATACCTGTTTTTATTATTCTTTTTATAAAATAAGTTTCAAACTTAGGCCATTTAAAAGATATTTTATTTCTCTTTAATATAAAATGAAATAATAAGATACATATACTAAGTACTGGACTTACTGCTGTGGCGAAAGCCGCACCCCACATTCCCATCTTATATGGAAATACAAGTATATAATCTAAAATAAGATTAAAGGCTGCACTTGCTAAGGTTGCTGTCATGACTAATTTAGGCGAGCCATCATTTCTAACAAAAACTCCCAAGGTAACATTTAGTATTGTAAATATTGCAAAATATAAAAATATATCTAAATAGTCCCTAACCATATCATAGGTATAACTTGTCGAACCCAATATTTTCACCAAAGAATCCACATCGTATAATCTTAAAAATAATAAGATAAATCCTAAAATACTTGATAATATTAAAGACATATTAAATATATCATTGATTCTCTCTTCCTGTCCCTTTCCCCTTAGGATTGAAAGTATGGTAGCACCTCCTACCCCAAATAGCAAACCAACTCCATTTATCAATCTAAATAAGGGTAACACCATATTTAGAGCTGCTAAACCTTGTCCTCCTAATGCCTTACCTATTATTATAGTATCTCCTATTACATATCCTGCTGTTCCAAGCATACCTCCTATACTTGGTATCAAATATTGAAAAAAGGTTTTCTTAATATCTCCTTCCAATAAAGTATTCTCCATATAATACCTCCTCATCATATTTTTTATATGCTTAAACTTAAACTTATTTAACACCTTATTAAATATTCTTATTTTGGGTAAAATATAGAAACATTAAAATTTTGGAGGTGCTAAAATGAATGTTCTTTTGTTATTTCTAATGCTTGGCCATATATTTGAAACTTTTATGCGCTACATATATCCTTTTCTTCCTCTAGTGTACATAGCAGTTCCTTTGATAGTTATATTTGTAGTTTTTAAAAACACAAAAAAATGATTTATGCAATTGTCATATATTTTTATAAAAGCAATATAAAAAGGCCTTTCATAGCTTTCGCTATAATAAACCTTTTATTAAATCAAATAGGTTTTTAATGTAAATCTACTATCTGAATCTAAGCTCACCATCAACAATTTCATCTATTATTGCCAATGACTCTAATTTTACACCCTCATCCCTAAGTGCCTGGCCTCCAACTTGAAAGCCTTTTTCTATGGCAACTCCTACTCCAACTAGGGTAGCCTTTGCTTCATGTACTAGGTCTAAAAGTCCTGATATAGCCCTTCCATTTGCTAAAAAATCATCTATAATTAAAACTCTTTCTCCTTCTTTTAAGTACTCTTTAGATATCATCATCTTGTATGTCTTATTTTGAGTATATGAATACACATCTGTACTGTACTTATCTTCTGATAGATTTTGTGATTCTCTTTTTCTTGCATATACCATAGGTACTCTAAAGTGTTGTGCCACTATAGTAGCAATTGCTATACCAGAAGTTTCAGCAGTTACGATTTTATCAATCTCAACATCTTTAAATCTTCTTTGAAATTCTTTTCCCATTTCATTTAATAGTTCAACATCTATCTGATGATTTAAGAAACTATCAACTTTTATAACATTACCTTCTTTTACTTTATATTCGCTTTTAATTCTTTCTTTTAATAAATCCAATATGTTCTCTCCTTATGCCAAATAATAATAACATTATATTTCAATTATGAAATTTTATCAATCTTCTAGAACAAAATGTTACATTTATCACTGTATCTAATATCTCTTCATGTTAATCTTATTTAAATGGAGGTTGATATTATGTTAAATTTACTAAAAACAAGACGAAGTATTAGAAAGTATAAAGATATGCCTGTAGAAGAGGAAAAAATAGATATTATAATAAAAGCAGCCCTAACTTCACCTAGTGGACATGCCAAAAGAGGATGGAAACTTATACTAATTGACGATAAAGACCTATTAGTTAAACTGGCTAACTCACGAGGTCAGCACTCTGAATTTTTAAAAGATGCACCTTTGGGCTTTGTCTTAGCCATAGACCCTGATGATGCTGTTGAATGGCAAGTAGACCTTGCAATTATGGCTACTATTATACAGATAACTGCCCAATCCCTTGGACTTGCTTCTTGCTGGATTAGTGCTGAAAATGTAGTTGCTGATGATGGCTCAAATATGGAGGATAATATTAGGTCCATACTAAATATTTCAAATAATAACAGGATTTTATGCATGATTTCTGTAGGTTATCCAGATGAAATAAAAAAAGAACACAATGAAGCAAAGTTTAAATATTCTTCAGTTTATTTAAATGGCCTTATACAAAACTATAGAAAAAAAGACTAGTCAAAACTAGTCTTTTTATTTTCTGCCCTATATTTTTCCATATTTATATGGTCTTCAATGCCTAAATCATCTTCACCTGCGAGAGATTCAAGATGATGAGTTAATTCGTGAAATAAAACTTCCTCTAATTTTTTCTCAACATCAAAATTTATCTCATTTTCATAAACTGCCTTTAGTGAGCCATAGTATATATTAACATTTCTTCTCATATAGTTATTTACATACTCTCCCAGTATATACAGGGGTCTAGACTCTTCCATTTCTGGATGATATTTAATCTCTTCCACAAGAACTATTCCACCATTTAATTCTTTGTAGATATCAAGTGGTATTCTGTCACTAATCTCATCTAGCATCTCATGGATAGTATCTATATCTGGAAACATGATAATCACCTCAATTATTTATTAACTTCCTCTACAAAAGATAGATGTAATTTTTCTTTTGGTTTAAATCCTAATTTTTCAAAAGTATTATTCAAGGCATTTAAACACATATATATCTTATCTTCTGATGCATTCTCTCCCATATGTCCAATTCTGAATACCTTATTGTAAAGCTCACCAAGGGATCCTGAAATCATTATATTATAGTCCCTTACCATTGTATTAAATAAATCTTCATATTCTATACTTTCTGGGACCATAACTGCTGTTACTGTATTAGCATAGCCTGATTCTGCATATAATTCTAGCCCACCTCTTTTTAATGCACTTCTGACAGCTGTTGCTACCTTTTTATGTTTATTTAAATAATCACTAGCCAGACAAATATCAAAGGCTATGTCATTTGCCACTAGATTATATACTGGCTGGGTATATGGAAATTCCCTATCTTGATACCAGTTTCTACACAGTAATAAATTACAATAAAAAGATGGTATTGGCTCTTTTCTAGCTTCCATCTTATCAAAAGCTCTTTTACTTATCGTTATATAAGTAAGGCCAGCTGGACTAGATATGGCTTTTTGACTTCCACCAAGGACTATATCCAAGCCCCACTTATCAGTTTCTAATTCTTCTCCTCCTAGAGATGATACTGCATCTACAACAGATATTATCTTATATCTATTTAAAAGTTCAGCTATCTTCTCAACTGGGTTAACTATACCTGATGGTGTTTCACAATGAACCATAGTTGCTATCTTAAAATTACTATCCAGCTTTAAAAATTCTTCTAATTTTTCTGCATCTATTGTATTTTTATAGTCTGAGCTAAAATATATAACCTCTGCCCCATAGGTTTCACACATTGGTCCAAAGCCCTTACCGAATATACCATTTTCTATACATAAAACCCTATCTCCCTTTTCAATTAAAGAACAACATGCTGAATCAAGTCCTAGCATACCTTCTCCATTTAGGATAAAAGTTTCATTTTTTGTCTTATATATCATTTTTAACTTTTCTATACTTTCTTTATAAAACTCAAAAAAATTCATGTCTAAGTCTGGATTTGTCGCCCTTTCAGACATAGCTTTTCTAACTTGTTCGTTTACTTCCGTTGGACCTGCTGTCATAATCATTGGTACTTTCATTAAATCCCTCCAAATATAAAAATAAACCTAGCCTTAACTAGGTTTATTATATCTTATATATGGTATTTTAACCATAATTTTTCATATCTTACAGCATTAGCCTTTACAGATTCTATCTCTTCTTCTGTCAGCTGTCTAACTACCTTCCCTGGTATTCCCATAACCATTGAGTTAGGAGGAATAACACTATCTTCTGTTACAACTGATCCTGCTGCAACTATTGAGTTTTCTCCTACAACAGCCCTGTTTAAAACTGTCGAGTTCATACCTATTAAACAATTATCTCCAACTGTACATCCGTGGACAACTGCCCCATGTCCTACAGTTACAAAGTCACCTATTTTACATGGCTCATAACTATCCACATGAACTACTGCATTATCTTGTATATTTGTCATTTCACCAATTTCTATACTCTCTAAATCTCCTCTAACAACTGCTCCATACCAAATGCTGCTTCCTTTTTTTATACTTACATCTCCCATAACATCTGCTGAGCTTGCTAAAAATACTCCTGGTTCTAATTTTACTTTATAGTCCATAATCTTCCTCCTGACTTTCTATAAAGCTGGCCTTTAAAGCATAATTAAGATTATTATTATATAAAATTCTCTTATTTTTCTTTTTCAAAAATGCAGATAATAAATTCATTTTATTGGTAAATCCATATATATCATCTGACTTAAATCCCTTATCTAATAATATTTTTTCAGCATCTTTTGCTGACTTATAACTTAGTTTTATAAAAGTTTCTGCTGCATATACTCTAGTATCGCCTAAAAGCAAAGC
Source organism: uncultured Tissierellia bacterium (assembly GCA_946402705.1). Taxonomy (GTDB): domain Bacteria; phylum Bacillota; class Clostridia; order Tissierellales; family Tissierellaceae; genus CAMIXG01. The sequence continues at coordinate 18,971 of CAMIXG010000009.1, forward strand.
TTTATTCCTATCTATGACTCCATAAGCATCAAAATCTTCATTCCTATTTCTCTTAAAATTTAAATATATTTCAGTTTTTTGCATATATTCTTCTTTATTTAAACTTATTAATCTATTTATTATTCTCAAATCATTTGGAGTTGATGATTCATACATCCATATGTTTCTAAATTCTGTATCATACATCTTCAATGCTTCCAATAATATTTTTGTAACTCTTATTTGTCTTTCACTTCCATTGAACAAAAATGGTGTATATATTCTACTTGGAGATACTTTTTTTAACAAGTCTACAAGTTTTTCACTTGAGCTTTTATCATCATCTTTTATTCTAACTATCTCTCCAATATTATAAAGTTTTTTTATTTTTTCCATTAAAATACTTTCTTCTTCCTCTGAGTATTTATCTTGATTGGTTATATAAACCAAAGTTTTTTCAGAATTTAAAGTTTTAGATTTTAATAAAGTTCCACCAAGACCTATGGTTTCACTCTCAAATTCATCTGCTAGTATAATTGTCTTTTCATCTTTAAGGTCGTCAACCCTCATGTCTGGGCATTTTATACCTTTTTTATAATAAGATTTTATATACATATCATTTAACAAATCAAGTGGTAATTCTATAGCTTTCTTTAGCAACTGAGTCACTTATATTTCCCCCATTTATAATAAATAATTATTCTACTATTTTATTATAATACAATCTTTTTTTCTTTCAAGATTATTATTTATAAAAATAAAAACTCTCGTATGAGAGTTATATTTTAATATAGAGTTTCCATTAACTTTGTAAAAGAACTTTCATCATATGGTTGTGATGTTTGCTTTTTTGTAGGTTCAAAAGATTTTTCTCCTAGCTTATCTGATAAAAACATTTTAAAATCTTCTGCAAAGTTTTCAGTTGGAGATTCTTTCCAAGCATCTACATTTAAAGAAGTATCTGCTGGTAAATTACTAACTGAATATTTGGAAACAAGTCCACTATTTAATTTTGCTATATTTTTATTATTATAAAACACATGTCCAATCTCGTGTAAAGTTGTTGATTTTATATTCTTCACAGTCCATGTTTCTGGTGCAAATGCTACTTGTTTTGATACTATAACTGTATGATTTCCATCAGATCTAGTTACAGTGTAGCCATTTATTCCCTCAATTTTATGAGGTGATACTACAAAAGATGTTTTATTTAGGAAACTAGTATCTATTTCTAAACTTTCTATTACTTCTATAACAGATGCTACTGCTACATCTAAATCTTTTTGAGAGAAATTTGCTCTTGCTCTTGTTTCCTTATCATAACCTCTTTCAATCATATATTTAGATCTATCATCATATTCAAATGCATTTTTAGATATAATTAAATTTTTTCTATTAATTATAGCTGTTCTTAGTGCATTGTTTTTCAATACAGCGTTTCCAGTATATACTTTTATATTATTTTTTGTAGATACATATTCATCTTTGACCTTATCTAATTCTTTTTCTAATTCCATTATTTCAGAGTTTAAAGATTGATTGTTTGGAGCACTGATATTTGTCAAGTACTCTTTATCTTTTTTTATAAACTCCACTTCTTGTTCTGGAGTAACTTTCTTATTATCTTTGATAATACCAAAGTGATCACTAAAATTACCAGCCAAAACTCTGCTACTTAGTAATAAGCTAACTATTAATGTTGCTATTATTATAAAATATTTAGATTTATTTTCTCTAAATAGTATTTGCCTTAACATATATCATTCCCCTTTTTGCTAATAATTTTATGTTGTTACTATGTATATGTCAGACTGTTTCAGTATATATATTGTATGTTACCATTATTGATAATGAAAATCAATATAACTTATACTTTTTAAGTCAAATATTTTTACTACATCTGTTAAATATGTACTAGTAGTTTACCCCTAAATATATAGGATACTCACATTTAATTAATGTTTAAATTTTCAAATTTCTTTTAGATTTAATCTATAGATTCTTATAAAAAATTTAAAACACTTATAGAGTTATACTCTATAAGTGTAAGTTTTTATTAACTACTCTTTAACTATTAAAACAGATATCTTAACATGATTTAGAACCCTGTTAGATACACTTCCCATCATTACTCTTGAGAATGCGTTTAATCCTCTGTTACCAATAATTATTAAATCATATCCGCCTTCTTCTGTTTCATCAATTATTTCCTGTGCTGGATCTCCTAATCTAACTTCTGTTTTTACCTCTCCAGAATAATCTCTGAAATATTCCAATGCATGATCTAAGTTTTCTTGAGCCTGTTGAGAGAATACTTTGTTGATTTCAAGTTGATAATCATGTTCTAGTAAATATGGATTATTCATTAGGTTTGATACTACATTTAAGATTGTGACTTTAGCATTTGTTAAATCTCCAAGTTCCCTTGCTTTATCTAAAGCTAAGTCTGATCCCTTCGAACCATCTACTGGAACTAAAATATTTTTTACCATAAATACCCCTCCTAAGTAATTATACTTCTTCTTATTTACATTATAACACATTTGTTTCTTTTATTCGTTTTTTTGTCATTAATTTAAACTTCTTTTCATAATAGATATTTTTTTTATTTTTCTATTTGCTTTTTCAATATCTTATGTTATGATAATGATAATGAATATCAATTATTCATTGTGAGTTTGAATTTTTAGGAATAATCCTAGTTTTCACACTCTCTACGACAATTGTATATTATATATACACCCCTGTATAGATTATATAAAACTTCGGGATACACAAATTATAATCAAATACTTGTCATGAAAATATTTCATGCTAAAAAAAAGAGTTAAGCAAGCTTAACTCTTTTTCCTATTTACTCTTATTTTTCAGGTGTTTTTGCCATCTTATTATAATGTTCATTAGATAAAATATCTAAAAACTTATCATTTACTGGATTATTTCCTTTTATAAGAGATTTATATCTAAAAAATATTGATCCTTTCACATTTCCAAGACTCTTATTATATTTCATTTGATTGGAAATTTCTCTCTCATTACTCCATTTTTCACTTACCTTAGCTTCTGCTTGTTTGTAATTTGCATGACCGATATATAAATCAACCTTTGTTCCTGTAACTGTATCTGACCACCATTTTACTAGTTCTCCATATGGAGCAGCTTTTTCATCAAAAGTCCAATAGATTTGTGGTGCTATATAATCTATCATATTTTCCTTAACCCATTTTCTAGTATCAGCAAATTGATAATTATACGATTCCATAGACCCAGCTGGTGTTTTAGAACCTGTTCCTTCAATCGAACCTTTAGGGTGATTTACCTCATGCCCCCATATTCCAAAAGGACTTATACCAAATACCACCTTATCTCCATTAGCCTGATTATAGTCTTTAATATTTTGATTAATTCTACTAACTAAGATATTTACATTTTCTCTTCTCCAGTCAGAAACTTTTGTAAACCCTCTATTATTATTTTTAAAAGAATTTGACTCTTCTGTAGCATAAAACTCTTCTATATTTGTTCTCTTACTTGGATAAAAATAGTCATCTAAATGTACTCCATCTATATCATATTTTTTAACAACTTCCATTATTGTAGCTGTTATATGGTTTATAACCTTATCTTCTGCTGGGTTTAAATATAACTTTCCATCATATTTAAATACCATATCTGGATTTTTCTTTGCAAAATTCAAATCAGATAACTTAGCTATATCTTCCATCTTACTAGTATTTTTATTTGAAGCTGTAGTTACTCTATAAGGATTAAACCAAGCTTCAAACTTTATACCTTTTTTATGTGCTTCTTCTACCATCCATTCTAAAGGATCCCAGTTTGGAGATTTCCCTTCAACTCCTGTTAAAAATTCTGACCAGGGATTAAGTTCAGATGGATAAAAAGTATCGCCCTTTGGCCTAACTTGAAAAATTATAGTATTTAGCTTTAATTTTTTAACATTATTTAAAACTTCCATATATTCTTTCTTAAAAGCTTCTTGAGTCATACCTTTTTTAGATGGAAAATCTAAATTATAAACTGTTGAAATCCAAGTTGCCCTTAATTCCTCTTCTATCTTTGCCTCTGGTGCATCAAAGTCTACATATTCTGCCTCCAACATAAGGGCAGAGTTTATTTTATTATTTACGGGTTGTGCACCTACTATGGTACTACTAGCCATTAGACTAACAACTACACCTAAAGTTCCTATTTTCTTAATATTCATTATTTCACCTCTTAAGATGAATTATATCATAATAAGGATATGAAAATATTAAATCTAAGTTACTATTTAGTTTCAGCCAAAACCCTACATCTTAAACCTGTAGCTTTCTTATCATCAAGCCACATTGTATAAACTGTAAATTTTTCATTTAATAGTTTATCTAATTCTGTCATATTTTCTATGACATAGATTCCATTTTCTTCACACAGTTTATCTGCATCCTGATGTTCCGTTCCATTTCTTCTAATTCCAGCACAGTCCACACCTATAAAACTCACCTTTTTACTAATGAAATAATCTATAAGCTCATTTGTTAACACTGGATGATTTTCAAAATACTCGCGAGTTCCATACTTATATTTTTCTATTCTTCCCGTTCTGACTACTACAAAGTCGCCCTCTTTTATATCTATATTCTCTACTGCTTTCATTCCTATTTCTTCTTGTTCTGCTATCTTTTCAGCATCAATTATAACTCCATTTCTCTTAAAATATTCCATTGGAATATCTGACTTTATATAGGTATCTAAATGTGTACCAATATGTCCTTGGGCTAAAATTCTATTTTCTTGTTTCTCTAAATATTCATCTATTAATTGTTCTGAAACACTTAATGTTAAATCTACTATCATTCTTCTCTCTCCTTTATTTCTCTTTCTAAATAACTATCAAATTTTCTTAAGAAGGAGGATACTACTTCTATTTCTTTAGAATCTATTTTATCTAGAAATTCCATATCTCTCTTTTCCCAATCTTCGTGTGCTAGCTTATGAATTTCATAGATTTTTCGACCCTTATCTGTAAGTTCGTAATAAATTTCTTTTTTATTATCTTCTTTTTTATATTTAATTATGAAATTTTTTTCAAATAATTTACTTATAAGCTTACTGGCGCCGCCTCTTGTCATACCTAGCTCATTAGATATAATAGTTCCATTAGCTTCTTCCATTTTTCCTATGACATCTAAACAATGGACCTCTGATATATCTAATTCTTCAAACAACTCTTTGTTGTGTATAGTACCAAGAATATCCTGCTTATCATATATTTTCTTAAATTGATTCAAAATTTCTCTTTTCATAATATCTCCCTTCTTTTTTGTTTCCTAGGATATAATTACTCTAACACGATATTGTTTCCCAGTCAACATCTTTTTAAATTTTTTCAAAAAAAAAGCTAAGACTGATGTCTTAGCCACTTGTTCCTAAATCATAGGAATAAATCCAACCTTTCTTTGAACCTTACTCAACATTTTTCTAGCCTTTTTCCTAGCATTTTCAGCACCTGTTTTATAGACACTTTCTAGATATTCCTTATCTTTTATGATTTCTTCATATCTATCCCTAACTGGTTCTAAATAGTCTGCTATAACAATTGCCAAGTCTCCTTTAAAATCACCATAGCCTTTTCCTTCATAATCTTTAACTATCTCTTCCACTGGTCTATCTGTTAAAACTGAATATATATTTAAAAGATTTTTCACACCTGGTTGTTCGTCAGTATATTGAACTATTCCTATAGAATCCGTTACAGCTCTTTTAACCTTCCTAATAATAGTATCTCTATCATCCAAGATTAATATATATCCATTTTCATTTTCATCTGATTTACTCATTTTTTTAGTTGGATCTTGTAAGCTCATTATTCTAGCTCCCTCTTTTTGAATTAGAGGTTCTGGTACTACAAAAGTTTCACTATACTTATTATTAAATCTATCTGCTAAATCTCTAGCCAGTTCTAAATGCTGTTTCTGATCCTCTCCAACTGGAACTAAATCTGTACCATATATTAAAATATCTGCTGCCATTAGCACTGGATAAGTAAATAGGGCTGCATTTAAATTTTCTTCTGATTTTTGGGATTTCTCCTTATACTGAGTCATTCTCCCAAGTTGTCCCATATAAGATATACTGTTTAGTATCCATGATAATTCTAAATGCTCTGGTACATGAGATTGTATAAATATATCAGATTTTTCTGGGTCAAGTCCTGCTGCCAAATATATGGCAAGTACTTCCAATGTATTTTTCCTAAGATTTGCTGGTACTTGAGGTACTGTAATAGCATGAAGATTAACTACTGAAAAATTACAATCATATTCATCTTGCAACTTTATCCAATTTTTAATAGCTCCTATATAGTTACCTAAAGTTAAATTACCTGATGGCTGAACACCACTAAAAACTATTTGTTTTTCCATCCTAATCCTCCTAATTTAATATTATTATCTCTATTCTTCTATTATTTCTCCTGCCCTGTTCTGTATCATTTGTATCAATGGGATTTTGATCTCCAAATCCACTAACTGAAATTCTATTTTTATCTATACCTTCATCATCTATTAGATACTTAGCTACGTAAATAGCTCTATCTACTGATAATTCCCAATTAGATGGATACTTACTATTTTTTATTGGTCTATTATCTGTATGCCCTTCCACAACTATCTTGTTGTCTATTTTCTTTAGATTTTTTGCTATCTCACTCAATATTAGATTTCCCTCTCTTGATATATCTGCCTTTCCACTTGGAAAAAGTACACTATCTTTAAATCTTATAGTAATACCTGAAGTGTTTTCTATTATATCTATTGAGTCATCTAGATTATTTTCCTTTAGGAAAGATAAAAAGTCTTCCTTATCTTTAGAATTTCCAAATAAAAGATTCATCAAAGACTCCTGCTCATCTTTTAAGGCCTTATTTTCCTGATCTAATGTATTTTTAATCTCATGAAGCATAGAATTTTCCTTTGCCGAAAATGTGAAAAAAACTATGAAAAAACATAAAATTATAGTTATCATATCGCTATAAGTTATGAGCCAACTAGCGCTATAATCTATTTTATTTTCCTTATAAAAATTCTTCCATCTCATAGTCATTTTCTCCATCTAAATTTTCCCTATCTATATTTGAAAATATAAGCTTAGGATAAGTTAATCTTTTTTCTTCTTTTAGCATAACATTCATTTTATCAAATACATTTCTAGTACTATCATCTTTAGATATGAGAAGAATTCCTTCTTTTATCATTCTATATTCAAGTATTTTTTGAGTATTATATTCTTGTATTCTAGCCATCACTGGAAAAGCTAAAAAGTTTGCTATAAGGGAACCATATAAGGTACTAACCAAAGCCTCTGCCATATTACCCATTATATTAGAGGGATCTGTTATGGAATTGAGTAGACCTATCAGACCAACTAAAGTACCTATTAGCCCAAAGGCTGGTGCTATATTAGCAATCATTTCCATAACCTTATAAGGTTTTAAAAGTTCCATATATCTGGACTCTATATCATGATCCATAATATCTTCTATGGCTTCTGTCTTCTTATAATCATTTAAGAGAATCATAGCATCTTTTATAAATACATCTTCTTCATATATAATATCTTCTTTTAAGGCCAATAATCCATCTTTCTTAACCCTAACTGACAAATTATATATTTTATCAACAGTATTTTTAAAATCAAGCTCTCCCTTAAAGCAAAAAATTATTGTTTCGTATGTTTGCACTAGAACATCCTTTGGAAAAGATATCAAAATAGCTATTACGATACCTGATAAAACGATTTGAATTGCCTTTAGATTAAAAAACATCTTTATAGATATTGTACCTATTAATGCCTGCAATAAAATTAGTACAAAGATCAATAAGATTGGTGCTTTTTTTAATTTTTTTAAATCTAACCTTCTCATTTATGTTTCCTTTCTATCTTTATTCTGTAAACAATTATATCACACTAAAAGGCTTATATAAAGACTGCATAAATTTGGAAATTCCTATTATTCTTTATTGATTTCTTCCTATATTTTTCATTTTTCCACTTATAAAAATCTTACTATATTTTTAATAATCAAATTATTTATATGAATATTTTTTTTATTTTTTAGATATTAAATTATTTCTTTGTTTTTTTCTTGACCTAGTATTTTTTTAGTTGTAGAATTCACCTTATCAGTGATAATGATTATCAATAGACTTTTACAACAAAATATTCGGAGGTTATTTTATGAAAAAAAAGGCAAAAAATTATACTGCCTGCGCAGTTCTTGTAGCAGGTGTTTTAATGAGCAATTCAAGTATTTATGCAGAATCAACAAGAGAAAGCAAACATTGGAGCTATACTCATATGGAAAAATTAGTTTCCAATAATGTTTTCAAGGGTTATGAAGATGGTAGTTTAAAGCCCAATAATAATATGACTCGTGCTGAATTTATATCAATGATAAATAATATGTATGGATTTAAGGATAAAACTACTACTAACTTTAAAGATTTAAATGATAAGGCTTGGTATAAAAATGAGGTTGAGATTGGTAAAAACAAAGGATACATAGATTTAATATCAAATGATAATTTTGCTGGTAATCAAGAAATTACTAGGGAGGAAGCTGTTGCTATTTTAGGTTATCTTCTTAATAATAAAGATGTAAATCAAACTAGTTTTAAGGATGAATCATCCATAAAAGATATCTACAAACCCTTTATATCTGGTCTTAGCAAATCAAACTTTATAAATGGATATGAAGATGGAAGTTTCAAACCACAAGGTCATATAAAGCGTGGTGAAGTAGCCAGCATAGTGAATAAATCAATAGCCAAAATATATAACCAACCTGGTGTTTACAAGGATACTGTTTCCGGAAATGTAATCATAAATTCTAAGGGAGTAATCTTAGAAAATGCAAAAATAGACGGTGATATTCTAATTGGTGGTGATTTATCATCAGATGCTGTTAAAATTAAAAACTCAAAAGTCACTGGAGATGTAAAACTGTTTTCATCAAACAAGGATGTACTTACTCTAGAAGATACAAATATAAGCGAAATTTCCCTAGTAAACAAAGACTTGCTTGTTAAGGATAAAATTAAAAATACTTTAACTGCCAATACTGAAAAAAGTGAGGAGAAAAAAGAAAAGTCCTCTTCAAAATCTAAATCTTCTTCCAGTAGAGGTGGTGGTTCTTCTAGCAGGGATAAAACAAGTAGTGAAACTACTACTGAAGAACCTACTCCAACAACTCCTACAAGCCCTATAACTCCTGTAACTAAATCATTTGTTAATAAGTCAGATACTAAGGTTATGGATATTGAGGGGACTCTTTATTTTGTATTAGTTCTTGAAACTGGAAATATAAGTGATTATGACTTTACTATTGACGGGGAAACTATTGTCATGGATAGGGTTAATTCCTCTGGAACAATTTTAAAATATGAGCTTAAAAATAGAAGTCCTTTCAAATTTAAGTTAGATAATAAAAATACTACTGAAGAATTAAATATAAGATTTTAGCTGGAGGAATATAATATGAAAAATAAAATCAATAAAACAATAATAACAGCCTTAATAGCTGCTCAAACACTTTCTTTTAGTCATATATCCTATGGTGCTCCTAGTAAAGTTTTGGGAAGAGATAAGATAATGAAGTGGGATTACCATAGAACCTACTATGATGAAAATGGTAAGGTAAAGATAAAACCTACAACAAGTTTATTTGATACTGAAAACGAAAATAAAAAAATAGGGGATTTGACTCTTCCTAGAGTCTTTATTGAGGATACAAAGTATGGAAATGACATCCATATAAAAGTTGATTCTAAACATGAAAATTATGAAAACTGGACTCAAAATATTTATAAGGTTACTAAACTAAGTGAATCCTTTGAAGATAATCCAAATTTGGAACTACCTGTAGAGTATAGTCTTAAAAATGGAGAAATTATTTTAAGTAAAGAATCTACAGCTTTATCTAACAATGGTTTACATCAAATTAAAATATATTCTAAAAACTTCTCAAATAAAATCATTCCTGTTCACATTGTGAAAAAAGGTTCTATTATCTTAACAGGAGAAACCTTCGCCCACAATGATGTGATGTTTAAATTAGAAGATTTTAATTATGGTATTACTAATCCTGTTTATGAAATTTTATTAGATGGCCAAAGCTTAAAGGGTGATTGTGATGAATATCATATAATTTCAAGCCTTATAAGACTTGAAAAAAATATACTACCTAAACTTACAGTTGGAAAACATAGATTAGTTGTTAGGGCTATAGGTTATGAAGATTTTGTTAAAGATTTTTATCTGGATCCCTTAGATATTAAAAGTGCAGTTATTGAGACTTCGCATCAAGATAATCTGGCAAGCTATCCAGTTGATGATAATTTAATTGATTTATTAAACTCTAAACAGGCTATTAATTCTAACTTTAAATCTAAATCACCTGATGTTCTTAGTTCGCCAACTAAAAAACCTGGTAAGGCTAATGAAACTACTGTAGATTCTGTATCAAGCGCTACTGGTGGAGGTAGTTTAGTGCAAAATGTTGACCTTGTATTTGATTTTGATCTAGTTTCAAATGCTCTTATATTGGAAAGACTTAATAAGTCTACAGACTACTCAAAAAGAGTTACGGATAGGTGGTATAGCGCCATAATAGACTATGTACAAGAAGAAAACAATGACGAAGTTTTGTATACTTGGGACCACTATAAGGATGCAGTAAATAAACATAAACTTGATAATAAATATCTATCCTTTGAAGAGTATATAAAAGGTGATAGTCCTAAAACTACAAAAAATAGAGGATATTCCTATAAGTTTGTACTAGAAAATGGTTTACTAGGTGAAGTCCAAAGATATGATCAAATAATAGCCTTAGATATTTTAATAGAAGAGGCCCAAAAACATAGGCTTGGTGATGATATAGAGCTCCTTGTTAATAATAAGGAATTTTTAAATAATTTAGAGAGAGTTTTTGTTGGTAGCACTCAAATTTCTGATAAGTATTATAAACTTGTAGATAATAAGATTACTATTTCTAGTCCAAGTAATTTTAGTCTGGGAAAAAATAAAATAAGATTTATATCCAAAGGTTTTATGGACTCAAGTATTGACATTGAACTTTATAAAGAACTCCCATCAGCTAAATTAAAAGCTACTAAAGATGGTCTTTTAATAACTGATTTAAATGAAGATTTTATAAAAGGACTTAAGGGCATATCTATAAATAATAAAAGTCTATTTAATAAACTTCAAGTTGGTAGTGGTGAAGACTATAAATTATTAGATAAGGATATACTAATATATCCTACCTTATTTAAAGAAAATGGAATATATAATATTTCAATAACATCAAGAGCTTATGAAACTCTTAACTTAAAATATACAAAAACTGAAGAAACTAATATTGAAAACCCAGATATTGATTCTAAACCTTTAGATTTGGAAGATGGTTTTAAAATAGATGACAAGCAAAACCCTAGCTCTAATGGTGGAGCAATTTTAATTAATGATAATTTCACACAGGAAAGATTTGATAGTATTAAGGAGATAAGTATAAATGATATAGTTTATCCATTAGATAAAATAAGTCTAAGTAAAAATCCATTATTCTCTAATAAAGCCAGTTTAATATTTGAAGATTTATCTTTCTTTAATAAAAAAGATACAAGTATAATTATAAAATATAAGAACTTTAATCCTACTATTTTTACTGCTTATGGCAAGGATGTAATTGATGAACCTGAAAAGAAAAAAGATGGTTTCATTATAAAAGATAATCAATCAGCTGAGGCAAATGGTGGAGCTATAAATATAGCTGGAAATTATAGTGAGGTAACTCTTGATGATATTGTAGAAGTAACTGTAAATGGATCTGTTTATCCAAAGAATAAGCTAAGACTATCCAAACACTTTTATGATTCAAATTTAGGTACTATCTATTTCTCCAGTCTAGAATTATTTAATAAAGAGGCAAGTGAGGTAATTATAAAGTACACAGGCTTTAACGATACAAACTTTATAGTAAAAGGTAGAGCTAAGATAGATGTAGATAAAGATGTTGATAAAGATATAGATACCGATGACTCTGAAGATAAAGATGTTGATAAAGAACTACCTAATGGACTGATAGTTAAAGGTGGTGTAAGTATATCTTCAAATAGTGGTAATATCATAATCAATGAAAGTTTTGATAAGGAAATCTTAAGTGATATTAAGTCTATCACTGTCAATGATGAAGATTTAATCTTAAATGAAGATATTACTATTACTAGAAGCTTTTTTATGGGAGGAGATATAAAGTTTCATAATTATTCAAGATTCTTTACTAAAGAGTCTAACGAAGTTGTTATAAAATATAATAATCATATAGATACAGTATTTAACCTTAAAAAATAGATAAAAGACCTTGTTAAACAAGGTCTTTTTTTATATTAATTTTATAATTCTAATGCTTTTTCAACTATATTTTCTTTTGTAAATCCAAATTTATCAAATAATTTTCCACCTGGTCCAGATGCTCCAAATGTTGACATTCCTATTACATCTCCATCTAGTCCTACATATTTGTACCATAGACTTGGCTCTGCTGCTTCTACTGCAAGTCTTTTTCTTATATTACTTGGTAGTACTTCTGCCTTATATTCTTTACTTTGTTCTTCAAATAACTCCATAGAAGGCATAGAAACAACTCTTGTTCCATGTCCTTTTACCTCTAGATCTTCTGCTGCTTGGATAGCTATACTTACTTCTGAACCTGAAGCAAGTATTATATATTCTAAATCTTTACTTTCTTTTTTAAGAATATATCCACCTTTTAAAGCTTCTTCTCCACTACCTTCTATATTAGGTAAAGTTTGTCTAGAAAGTGCTAAACCTACTGGTCCATCTTTTTTAGTCATAGCTAATTTCCATCCAGCTGCAGTTTCCCTAGCATCTGCTGGCCTAAATATAGTAAAGTTAGGTATTGATCTAAGCATTGGTATTTGATCAACTGGCTGATGAGTTGGTCCATCTTCTCCTACCCCTATACTATCATGTGTTAAAACATAAGTTACTGGAAGCTTCATAATTGCAGATAATCTCATGGCTGGTTTCATATAATCACTAAATACTAAGAAGGTACCATTGTATACTCTAAGTCCTCCATGTAGTGCCATCCCATTTGATATGGCTGCCATAGCATGTTCTCTAATACCAAAGTGCATATTAGAACCTAGATAATTATCTGACGCATATGATTCTCTATTCTTCATATTAGTATTGTTTGAAGGCGCTAAATCTGCTGATCCTCCAATTAAATTAGGAACTCTATCTGCCAATCTATTTAAAACTTCTCCTGATGATGCACGAGTTGCCATATCATTACCAAAATCATAGTATTCTTCTGAATTTAAATAGTCCATAGGTAAATCTAAATCCATCCATGATTTAAATTCTCTAGCTAGTTCTGGATATTTTGACTCATAAGCTTTAAATTCTTCATTCCAGCTTGCTTCTAGTTCTGAAAGTTGCTTAACTTTATTATCCATTTCAAGTTTTACATCTTCTGGTACTATAAAGCTCTCTTCATACTCCCAGCCTAAAACTTTTTTCATCTCTTTTATATTATCTTCTCCAAGTGGAGAACCATGCGCCTTGCTAGTACCTTGTATTGCAGGGCTTCCATATCCAATCTCAGTTATTACCTCTATCATAGAAGGTTGTCCCTTAGTTTCCTTAGCTAGATTTATAGCTTGTTCTATAGCGTCCATATCATTGCCATCTATTACCTTTTGAACATGCCATCCTAGTGCTTTAAATCTATCCCCAACATTTTCACTAAAGGCTAAGTCTGTACTTCCCTCTATAGTTATAGAATTGGAATCATAAATTAATATCAATTTTTCCAGTCCTAATGTTCCAGCTAGTGAAGCTGCTTCATAAGATATACCTTCCATTAAACAACCATCACCAGTTAATACATAAGTGTAGTGATCTACTATTTTAGCATCTTCTTTATTAAACTTAGCAGCTAAATGTGTTTCTGCTATAGCCATACCTGTTGCCATTGCAACACCTTGACCTAGTGGCCCAGTTGTCGCTTCAACTCCTACAGTATCTCCAAATTCAGGATGCCCTGGTGTTCTACTACCAACCTGTCTAAAATCTTTTATATCTTCTATAGTAACTCCATAATCAAATAGATTTAATAATGAATATAATAATGCTGATCCGTGTCCTGCTGAAAGTACAAATCTATCCCTGTTAAACCAATTTGGATTCTTTGGATTATGATTCATAACTCTATTCCATAAAGTAAATGCCATTGGTGCTGCACCCATTGGTAATCCTGGATGTCCTGAATTTGCCTTATCTATCGCTTCTACAGATAATACCCTTAAAGTATTTACTGATTTTTGTTCAATATTCAACTAAATCCCTCCTACGTCTTTCACGTTATTCTTCTAACTATATATATAATATAGCATAATTAGAGTTTTGAGAAGATATTTACATATTATTTTTCAATTATACATATTGTTTATTTTTTCTATATTTTCACATTTCTTTTTATCTATTTCTTATTTTTTTAACAACTAATATAAGTGTTGAAACTATTCCTGATATTATTGCCCCCATAACAGAAAATCCACCTATACCTATCAAATAAAAAGGTTCTTTTAAAGTACCATCTGGCAGAACCTCAGATCCTATAATCATTGCAGCAGTATAACAAACTATTGCTATTGATAAAAAAAACATTGTTACTATATATTTTTTCATTTTACTTCCCCCTTAATAAATTTATAATAACAGTTTATTTATCGTTTATCAATATTTATTTATTATTTTTCATCATTTTTTTATCTTTATATATGAAAAAAGAGCCCTAGAGGCTCTATTTTGGATATATAATTTTTGCTGGTATGCCTACAGCAGTAGTATTTTCTGGCACATCTTTTAAAACTACTGCATTGGCTCCAATTTTTGCATTATCTCCTATATTTATTGGTCCTAAAAGCTTTGCTCCAGTACCAATAGTAACATTATTTCCAACTGTTGGATGTCTTTTCTTATCTCCATCATGTCCTGTACCTCCCAGAGTTACTCCATGATAGATTAAAACATTATCTCCAATTTCAGCTGTCTCTCCAATTACAACTCCCATACCATGGTCTATAAATAAATTTTTACCAATTTTAGCTCCTGGATGTATCTCTATGCCTGTTGCCCTTCTCCCAATTTGAGAAACCCACCTAGCCAAAAAGAATTTTTCCCTCTTATAAAACCATCTTGAAATCCTATAGTAAATAAATGCCCTTACACTTGGATAGAGTAAAACCACTTCCCAAAATGATTTTGCTGCTGCATCTTGTTCTAATATAAAATTAGCCTGTGATTTTATCTCTTTTATCATTCTACTCTTCCTCTGCAAATAATTTTGTTGATAAATATCTTTCTCCAGTATCTGGTAACACAGTAACTACTACATGACCTTCCCCTAGTTCTTTTGCAAGTTTTTTAGCTGCTGCAATATTTGCACCTGCTGATATACCTGCTAATATACCTTCTTTCTCTCCAAGTAGCCTTGAATATTTAAAGGCATCTTCATCTTTTATTGGTATTATTCCATCTAACACATCTCTATCAAGTACTTCTGGCACAAAATTAGCACCTATACCTTGAATACCGTGTGGTGCTGGTGAGTCCCCTTTTATTACTTGTGATTTTTCAGGTTCCACTGCATATATTTTTACACTTTCAATTTCTTCTTTTAATCTTTTACCTATCCCAGAAACTGTACCACCTGTACCAACTCCTGCAACAAAAGCATCTACTTTATTATCAGTAGCTTCTAGTATCTCAGGGCCTGTTGTTTCATAATGAGCTTTTCTATTTGCCATATTAGCAAATTGATTTGGCATAAAGTATCCATTTTCCTTAGCAAGTTCTTCAGCTTTTCCAACTGCCCCTGACATACCTTTACTACCTTCAGTTAAGATTATTTCTGCCCCATAGGCTTTCATAAGTTTTCTTCTCTCTATGCTCATAGTTTCTGGCATAACAATTATAACTCTATAACCTTTTGATGCACCTAGCATAGATAATCCTATACCTGTATTTCCGCTAGTTGGCTCAATGATAGTGCCACCTGCTTTTAGAAGACCCTTTTCTTCTGCATCTTTTATCATATATAGGGCTGCCCTATCTTTTATACTTCCTGATGGATTCTTGCTCTCTATTTTAACTAAGATATCAGCTTCATTTTCTTCCTTTAAATTGCTCAATTTCATCATTGGTGTATTACCAACTAATTCCGACACATTATTATACATTTTACCCCTCCTATAAATCTCTACTAATTTACTAGCCTTTATATATATAATATCCTAAAATCCTTAAAAAACAACAAAAATTTTAAAATTTAACTAAATCCAGTAAACATTCCTAAATACAGGCATAATTCACATAAAAAAAAGAATACTTTTGTATTCTTTTTTAGTCTTATATAGTAAATATAGTACCCTTTTCCTTGCCCTCTAAAAAGTTTACGATTACATTTTTTTTCTTTCCTTGAGCTACAACTAAATTAGTTCCATATTTTGTAACTTTTTTTGCTGCCAATATTTTTGTGACCATTCCACCCGTTCCAAAAGATGATTTATTTGTAGTTGATATGCCTTTTTCTGATTCTTCTATGTTTTGTATTATATCTAAAAGTTTTGCATCATCGTTATCCTGTGGGTTTTTATCATATACACCATCTACATCAGATAATAAAAACACTAGGTCTGCTGCCCATAAAACTGCTGTATGTGCTGCTAACATATCGTTATCTCCTATTTTTATTTCTTCATAACATACTGTATCATTTTCATTTATAATTGGTACTACCCCTTCATCTATTAAGGTAAATAAAGTATTTCTTATGTTTAAAGTTCTCTCTTCCTTACCAAAATCTTCTTTAGTAAGAAGAATTTGAGCTATGTGAAGATCTCTATCTATAAATATCTTTCTATAGGCATCCATTAATTCTACCTGCCCTATGGCACAAAGGGCTTGTTTGTAATGTATATCTTCTTTTCTAGACCATTTCCCTAAAGTTCCAACACCTGCTATTCTCGCCCCTGAAGACACTATTATTACTTTTTTCCCTAAATCTATTAAAGTTTTTACTTGATCTGCCAAATTAGACATAAACTCCCTATCTACACTTCCATCTTCACTTGTTAGGGTACTACTTCCTATTTTTATTATTATTTTATTTGCATCTTTTAATAGTAATTTTTTCTTATCTTCAACACTTAACTCTTTTTCATTTTCCATTTTAGCTTCCTCTTCCTATTTTCTAATATGTCCTTCTCCAAGCACTATATATTTATAAGTTACTAGCTGTTCTAAACCTACTGGCCCTCTAGCATGTAACTTTTGAGTACTAATTCCCATTTCTGCACCAAATCCAAATTCTGACCCATCTGTAAATCTAGTTGATGCATTTACATAAACAGTTGATGCATCAACTAGTTTAGTAAATTTTTTAATATTACTATAGTTTTCAGAGATTATTGATTCTGAATGCATAGTTCCATATTTGTTAATATGTTCTATTGCTTCATCTACATTTTTAACTATTTTCATAGCTATCTTGCTATCCAAATATTCTGTAGCCCAATCTTCATCTGTAGCTAAGTTTACATCTATTATTTCTCTTACTTCTTCTGAGCCAAATATTTCAACCTTATCTTTTAACTCTTTATATAATTTAGGTAAAAATTCCCCTGCTATTTTTTCATTTATTAATACTGTTTCACAAGCATTACAAACTCCAGTTCTTTGAGTTTTAGCATTTACAACAATCTTAACAGCATCTTCTAAATTTCCTGACTCATCTATATAGATATGGCAATTACCCTCTCCAGTTTGAAGTGTGGGAACTTTAGCTGTTTCTAAAACTAAATTTATTAAGCCCTTTCCCCCTCTAGGGATAACCAAATCTACTAATCCCTTTGCTTCTAAAAGCTCACTTACATGTTTTCTATCTGTATCTTCTATAAACTGTATAACCTCTTGAGATATATTTGTCTTTCCAAGTCCTTCTTTTATTGCCTTTACTATGGCTATATTTGAATTTATAGCGGATGAACTTCCCCTTAGTATAATTCCATTTCCACTCTTAAAGGCTAATGAAAAAGCATCTGCTGTAACATTTGGTCTAGATTCATATATTATCCCAATTGTTCCCATAGGAACACTAATTTTAGATATTGTAAGTCCATTTTCTAGGGTCCAAGTTTTATCAGATTCCCAGATTGGATCTTGTAATTTTGCAACTTGTCTTATACCAGCTATTATACCATCTAGTCTAGAGTCATCTATCATTAACCTGTCCTTTAAGGCATCTGTCATATGGTTTTTGTCTGCTTGGATTAAATCTTCTTTATTCGCTTCTAATATACTCCCTCTATTTCTATCAAGGCTTAAAGCTACTTGTTCTAAAGCTATATTTTTATCCTCTGCTGAGGCTTTTAAAAGTTCTTGCTCAACATTTTTCAGTTGTCTAAGTTTATCTATTACATAAGACATTTTAATCCCTCCAATTGATTTATATTATATATATTTTTTATAATTATCTCTACTATTCTTTTTATGTTATTATTATGTATAGGTATTTTCAAGTATTATTTATTACTTTGGAGGTTTTTATGAAAATTTTAGAAAAATATGAATCACAAAACATAAATTTAAAAAATAAAATAGTTTTTCCTGCTGTTGCTACTAATCTAGCCAGTGATGATAGTTCTTTAAATGAAGATATATTAAATCACTATGAAAGAATAGCCAAAGATGGTGCAGGACTTATAATAACTGAAATTGCAAAAATAGATAATGATTTTGGTAGAACTGTAAAAAATCAAATCTCAGCTACTTCTTTTGATGATATTGAAAAACTTAAAGCTTTACCAAGTTTAGTTCATAAATATGATGCCAAAATCTTACTTCAAATACAACATCCTGGAATACAGGCTAATCCAGAATTTGTAAAAACAAAAGTTCCTCTTGGTCCTTCTAGCATAACCATAAAAGGTGATTTAGTCTCTAAAGAGCTTACTGATAGAGAGATTCAGGTGCTAATAAATAAGTTCTCAATGGCAGCTAAAATAGCAGAAGATGCTGGATTTGATGGAGTTGAGCTTCATGCTGCTCATGGTTATCTCCTATCTCAATTTTTATCCCCTGATACAAATATGAGAACAGATGAGTTTGGTGGTAATTTATTTAATCGTGCATCAATAATTGAAAAAATAGTTGATGGAATTAGACAGTTTTGTAGTCCTGACTTCCTAATCTCCATTAGATATAATGGGGATGATTTTCTAGAAGAGGGCTTAAGTCAAAATGATGGAATTATGCTAGCTAGAGTTTTTGAGTCTTATGGAGTTGATTTTTTAAATATCAGCTGTGGAACACCTAGGTCTATGAAATCAGGTTCTACTATTATAGAGTCTAAATCCTATGAAGAAAAATGGAAGGCTTATTTGGGTCAAGAAATAAAAAAACAGGTTAAAATACCTGTTATAGCTTGTTCTAATATAAAAACACCAGAAGCTGCAAATGATATGTTAACTAGTGAGTCCTGTGATTTAGTAGCTCTTGGCAGGGCTCAAATAGCTGATTACGATTTTATCAAAAAATGTAGGGACAATGAAACTGAAACTATAAACAAATGTATATCCTGTTTGCAGTGTATAAAATCTATTAAAAAGGGTCAACCCATAAATTGCCCTATAAATCCTCATTTAAAAAGATAATAGTAGTTAACTTTCACTATTATGACATAAAAAAATGCTATCTAAAGATAGCATTTTTATTTTTTATTCCGCTGCAAGTTTGGGATTTGTTGGTTCTACTCTAGCTCCAAGTTCTTGATTTAAAAGGTATAGACCTTTTTTGTCATCTCCATATAGATTATACTTATCAATCAACTCATTTGCATTAGCTTCTTCCTCTGCTTGTTCTTCTATAAACCAATCTAAGAACTGCATACTTCTAAAATCTTTTTCCTGCATAGCCACATCATATATATTGTGTATTGATCTTGTTATTAATTGTTCATGTTCTAATACTTCTTCTAATGCTTCCATATGATTTTTATAATCTCTTGAAGGATCTTCTATTGCTGATAACTTTATAGAAACATTGTTGTCATGTAAATAATCAATTATAAGTCTTGAATGTATTAGTTCCTCTTTTAACTGCATATTAAACCAATGATTAAAACCATCTAAGCCTTCATCCATAAAATAATTAGCTATTTCTAAATATAAATATGAAGAAAATGTTTCTAGATTGATTTGTTCATTTAATAATTTAACTACTTTTTCATTTACCACATTACCACACTCCTATTTTCTTTATCCCTAACTATTTACCCCTTAACCAGTAATAGTATCTCCTACTTGCTTTCTTTTTCCAAATAATCCTTAAAAGCTTTTGCAATTACATATACTGGTACCACATATAAGCTTGACTTAACTAAAGACTTAAATACTCCTTTTTTCTTGTGCTCTTCTGGTTTTCTAACAATTTTCTCTTCCATAAATAACACCTCTTTAATTTTACAAGTTATTGTCTATAATAGCTATATACCTAATTCTTATCTTTCTAAAACATCCTTCAAGAATTTTCCAGTATAAGATGTCTTTACTTTGGCAACTTCTTCTGGGGTTCCCTTTGCTATAATCTTGCCACCCTTATCTCCACCCTCAGGTCCTAAGTCTAAAATATAATCTGCTGTTTTTATAACGTCTAAATTATGCTCTATGACAATTACTGTATTACCTCCTGCTACTAACTCATCTAAAACTTTTATAAGTCTATGGATGTCTGCAGTATGAAGTCCTGTTGTAGGCTCATCTAGTATATATACTGTTTTACCTGTAGATCTTTTAGATAATTCTGTAGCAAGTTTTACCCTTTGAGCCTCTCCTCCTGATAATTCTGTTGAAGATTGTCCCAATTTTATATAGCCCAGTCCTACATTATTTAAAGTTTCAAGCTTTCTTTTTATCTTAGGTATATTTTTGAAGAAATCTACTCCCTCTTCAACTGTCATATCTAAAACTTCTGCTATATTCTTATCCTTATATCTAACTTGAAGAGTCTCTCTGTTGTATCTCTTACCTTCACAAACTTCACAAGGTACATAGACATCAGATAAGAAATGCATTTCAACCCTTATTATTCCATCTCCCTTACAAGCTTCACATCTTCCACCCTTGACATTGAAACTAAATCTACCCTTTTCATAGCCTCTCATCTTGGCTTCATTTGTCATTGCAAATAAGTCTCTTATATCATCAAATACACCTGTATAGGTAGCTGGATTACTTCTAGGTGTTCTACCTATTGGTGATTGGTCTATATCAATTACCTTATCAAGATATTCCAAACCTGTTATTTCTTTATACTCTCCTGGTCTAATCCTAGCTCTATTTAATTTTTGTGCCAATGATTTATACAAGATCTCATTTGTTAGTGATGATTTTCCAGAACCTGAAACTCCAGTTATACAAGTAAATAAACCTACTGGTATTTTTGCATTTACATTTTTTAAGTTATTTTCTTTTGCACCCTTTATTTCTATCCATCTATCATCTGGTTTTCTTCTATCCTTGGGTACTTCTATTTTTTTCGCACCTGATAGATACTGGCCAGTTATAGATTTTTTGTTTTTCTTAATATCCTCTACACTACCCTCTGCTACAACATAACCTCCATGTATCCCTGCACCTGGTCCTATATCCACTATATAGTCTGCTGCATACATTGTATCTTCATCATGTTCTACCACTATTAGAGTATTTCCAAGGGCTGTTAAATCTTTTAAAGTTTTAAGTAGCATAGTATTATCTCTTTGATGTAGTCCTATACTTGGCTCATCTAAAACATAAATGACACCGACCAAGCTTGATCCTATTTGAGTTGCAAGTCTTATCCTCTGCGCCTCTCCACCTGATAGGGTACCTGCCATTCTGGACAGGGTTAAATAATCTAAACCTACATTTATTAAAAAGGAAAGTCTTTCTTTTACTTCCTTTAATATTTGCTCTGCTATTATTTCCTCTTTTTCTGTTAGCTTTAAATTACTAAAAAATTCTAAAGCTTTTGTTATAGACATATCAGTTGTATCTATGATATTTTTATCCTCTATTTTTATAGATAAAACTTCATCTTTAAGCCTTTTTCCCTTACATGAAGGACAGGCATTTTCAATCATATATCCATCTATTTTTTTCTGCATAAAATCTGATGAAGTTGTATTATATCTTCTTGTAAAGTTCTCTATAATTCCTTCAAAAGTTCCTTCGTATGCCTTTGTACCACCTTTTTCAAACTGTGATAAAAACTCAAACTTTATTTTTCTCTCAGTTCCATATAATAATTCTTCTATCAACTTATCTGGTGCATTTTTTATAGGCTGATCCATTGAAAAACCATTGTCTTCACACAAGGTTTTAAACACCTGATTATAATAAGTATCCTTTCCTGAATTAGCATAAGGGGCAAGGGCACCTTGATTTATACTAAGGTCCTTATTTGGTATTATAAGTTCTGGATCAACTTCCCTATGAAAACCAAGTCCTTCACAAGTTGGGCACATACCAAAGGGACTGTTAAATGAAAACATCCTAGTTGAAATTTCTTCTATGGCTATATTACAATCTGGACAAGCTAGTTTTTCACTAAAGACATCCTTTTTTTTGCTGTCTAAGTATTCTACCTCAACCAAGCCATTTCCCATTTTAAGAGCTGTTTCAAGAGAATCTGAAAGTCTTTCTTCTATTCCCTCTTTTATTATAAGTCTATCTACA
This sequence comes from uncultured Tissierellia bacterium, assembly GCA_946402705.1. Classification (GTDB taxonomy): domain Bacteria; phylum Bacillota; class Clostridia; order Tissierellales; family Tissierellaceae; genus CAMIXG01. The sequence continues at coordinate 41,821 of CAMIXG010000009.1, forward strand.
ACAACTTCTATGTTATGTTTTTTATTTTTTTTCAAATCTATTTCATCAATAGATATATCCTTCATTTCACCATCTATAATAAGTCTAATAAATCCTTGTTTTTTTATTTCTTCTATTAGTTTAGCATGTGTTCCCTTTTGTCCCCTAACAACTGGCGATAATACATGTATCTTTGTCTTATCTTCAGCCTCCATTATTTTATCAACCATTTGCTGAACTGTTTGACTTTGTATTTTCTTACCACATTTAGGACAGTATGGAACTCCTATTCTGGCAAATAAAAGCCTTAAATAATCGTAAACCTCTGTTACAGTTCCAACTGTTGATCTAGGATTTCTAGATGTTGTCTTTTGATCTATTGATATAGAAGGAGACAAACCTTCTATATATTCTACATTTGGCTTATCCATCTGCCCTAAAAACTGTCTCGCATAACTAGATAAACTCTCTACATATCTTCTTTGTCCTTCTGCATATATAGTATCAAAGGCCAAGGATGATTTTCCAGACCCTGAAAGACCTGTTATAACCACAAACTCATTTCTTGGAATTTTCAAATCTATATTTTTAAGATTATTTTCCTTAGCTCCCTTTATAACTATTTGATTTTTAGTCATATTTCCAAACTCCTCTATAGTTTTTTTCTAAATTCAGCAAGCTTATCTCTATACTCTGCTGCCTTTTCAAAGTTTAATTGTTCCGCTTCTTCTATCATTAGTCTTTCTAGATTGTCTATCATAGCCTGTAATTCTTCCCTACTGTATTCACTTCCATAATCTGCTCCATCTTCTGCTACCTTAGTAGCCTCTATTATCTCTCTAACTTCCTTAGTAATAGATTTAGGAGTTATATTATGTTCTTTATTATATTCATCCTGGATTATTCTTCTTCGCTCTGTTTCCATTATTGTAAACTTCATGGAATCTGTTATCCTATCCCCATACATTATAACCTTACCTAAAACATTTCTAGCTGCCCTACCTGATGTCTGCATAAGGGATGTCTTGGATCTTAAGAAACCTTCCTTGTCTGCATCTAATATGGCTACAAGGGATACTTCTGGTAAATCCAGTCCCTCTCTAAGCAAGTTTATTCCAACTAGTACATCATACTTGCCCAGCCTTAAGTCTCTTATTATTTCCATTCTCTCTATTGTATCCACATCAGAATGAAGATAAGTAACTTTTATGCCTATTTCCTTAAAATAATTTGTTAAGTCTTCAGCCATAACCTTGGTTAAAGTTGTAACTAAAACTCTCTCTTTTCTCTCTACTACCTTGTTTATTTCACTTACTAAGTCATCTATCTGATGTTCTATAGGTCTTACCTCTATTTCTGGATCTAGAAGTCCTGTTGGCCTAATTATTTGTTCAACAGTATTTTGACTATGAGTTGTTTCGTACTCTGCTGGTGTTGCAGAGACATATAAAATTTGATTTATCATACCTTCAAATTCTTCAAATTTTAAAGGTCTATTATCTAGGGCTGATGGCAGTCTAAAACCATAGTCTACCAAGTTTTGTTTTCTCGCCCTATCACCATTATACATGGCCCTTATTTGGGGAATTGTAGCATGGGATTCATCTACAAATATTAAGAAGTCATCTGGAAAATAGTCAATTAGGGTAAAAGGTTTTGAACCAGCTTCCCTATCACTTAAATGCCTAGAATAGTTTTCTATACCTTGGCAAAATCCCATCTCCTGTAACATCTCTATATCATATCTTGTTCTCTGTTCAAGCCTTTGAGCCTCCAGAAGTTTATCCTGATCCCTAAGCTCTTTTAGTCTTTCTTCCAGCTCTATCTCTATAGTTCCTATTGCCTTTTGCAGCTTTTCATCCGTCGTTGCAAAATGTGATGCTGGAAATATAGAGATATGATTTCTAACCCCTATTATTTCTCCAGTTAAATAGTTGACCTCAACTATCCTATCTATTTCATCTCCAAAAAACTCAACTCTAACAGTACTATCACTAGAGCCTGCTGGAAATATCTCTAGAATATCTCCCCTCACTCTAAAAGTACCCCTTTCAAAATTAATATCATTTCGCACATACTGGATATCTATTAATTTTTTCATAACTTCATTTCTATCCTTCATCATACCTGGCCTTAGAGATACTACTAGATTTTCATAATCTACTGGATCTCCCAGTCCATAGATACAAGATACAGATGCAACTATTATTACATCCTTTCTATCAAATAAAGCGGCTGTTGCTGAATGTCGTAACTTATCTATTTCATCATTTATGGCTGAATCTTTTTCTATATAAGTATCTGATTGCGGTACATATGCTTCTGGTTGATAGTAGTCATAGTAGCTCACAAAATATTCCACTGAGTTTTCTGGAAAAAACTCCTTAAATTCTGACGCCAATTGATAGGCTAGTGTCTTATTATGTGCAATAACTAAAGTAGGTTTTTGAACCTTTTCTATTATATTTGCCATAGTAAAAGTTTTTCCAGAACCTGTTACCCCTATTAGGGTTTGATGTTTTAAATCTTCTAAAATACCCTTTGATAAACTCTCTATTGCCTGTGGTTGATCCCCCATAGGCTTAAATTTCGACTCTATTTTAAACTCCATAAATACACCTCTTTTTAAAGAACACTTGTTTGTTTTTTTAGTATATCATTTTTTTGATTAAAAGCAATATTAAATATGCCATAAGGCACTCCATTGTTTGACTTTACCCAAATATATAGTAAAATATAGAAAAAGGAGGAAGAATATGAATAAAAAATTATTTTTATTAATATTTATACCAGTGTTTTTTCTATTTGCCTGTACTTCCTTAAAAGACGGTGATGTAAAAGACATTAATAAAGAGCTGGAATTTAAATTAAACAAGGTTCAGCTTACTAAAACTTTTCAACAGATAGAACCTTTTGCAACTTTTAGCACAAAGGCTCCTAAAGATAAAAAATATATATCTCTCTTAGTATCAGGTGGTCTACTAGAATCATCTGGTCTAAAAGTGAATAAAATAGTCCGAAAAAATAATGAGCTTAATATTTATATAGAAAATATAATAAATGAGGATAGTGAACTTGCTATACCCCAAGCTATAGTTTCCATAGATGCCAAAGAATTTGAACAACCAGATAAGGTTCAACTTAAGGTTATAGGAGATAATTTAAGCCCTATTAATATTAAAATACTTTACAATGATGTAATTAGCATTGTTGATACTCAGTTTAAACTATCTAATATTACTACACCACAAATATCCTTACTTAAATCAGATTTAGAAGATACAGACTTTGTTTGGTCTGTTAAATATGACTCAGCTTTTGATAAATCAAATAAAGATATCAATCTAATATCATTTAATGCCTTGATTGATGCAAATTCTGGAAAAATAATAGATTCTCAAAAAAATGTAATTTCAGAACCTTTGGATAGTGGTAACATAGTTGGTCTATATAGTAATAGATATTTGATTTATAAGATTAAGTCTATGGTTAAAGATGAAGAAAAAGAAGATATCTGGGTTTATGATGAAATAAAAAAAGAAAAAACTCTATTATTTTCATCCAAGCTTCAAACTAGCAACCTACACTTTAGTCCAAATAATAAGTACCTATCTTTTATAGAAACTGGAGATAAAACTTCAAATTTATATATTGTGCCTGATAGTAAAAATGCGTATAGGGTTCCAATAAAAGAAGATATAAATCCAGTTAATCATACTTGGATAAATGATAGTACCATAGGATTGATTGAAAATAAAAAAGGTTATTCTAAATTATATAAACTGGATATTAAAACAAATGAAATCAAAGATATGACAAATTTTAATACCTATATATCTAATTTAATTGTATTTAATGATATGTATCTATACACTGAATTTGATAGTTCAAGCCTAAATAATGATATATATATTACAAATGACTTTAATGATTTTTCACTTGTAGGTAGTGGACATAATGCAAAATTTTTAAATAAAGATACAATTGTATATATGGAATCTAAAGAAAATACTGAAGAGAATATAATTCATTTTCATAATCTTAAAGATGGCAATGAGATTACCTCTATATCTGGCCTGATACCTGATTTTCAAATAATTGATAACCAAAGTATCCTCTATCCAGAAAAATCTGTTGGTAATAATAATTATGATTTAAAGAGATATAATGTTGCAAATGGTAAAATGACCAGTGCTATAAAGACTACAACACCTAAGGTATTCTTTAATAAAAACAATAACTCATATTTTATAAATCTTAATTCTCCAATTGAAAATGATATTAATATGCTCATCTATAATATAAAACCATAAAAATAAACCTGCTAGTAATTTAAAGTACCAGCAGGTTTTTCTATTTATTTCAATATTTCTATAGCTTTTTGTAGTTGTACATCCTCTTCTAAATTCTCAACACCAATAACTTTAACATCTTCTGGTAGGTCAACAACATAATCTGGTGTTATTCCTATACCATCAATCTTAGTACCACTTGGTGTAAAATATTCTGAAATTGTAAGTTTAAGACCTGTTCCATCTCCTAAATCTACCAATCTTTGAACTACACCCTTACCAAATGTCTTAGTTCCCACAAGTTTTGCCCTATCTCTATCTCTAAGTGCTCCAGATAAAACTTCTGATGCAGATGCAGAGCCTTGATTAACTAATATAGCCAATGGATAATCTACTTTTTTGCTATTAGATTTTAAATACTCTCTTTTTCCTTCTTTATTCTCTGTGTATACTATATCTCCCTTATCTAAAAATAAGTCTGCTATATTTGCAGTTATATCTAGTACACCACCAGGATTATTTCTTAGGTCTATAATTAAAGACTTCATTCCCTTAGCTTCAAGCTCTTTCATTTGAGCCTCAAAGTCTACAAAAGTATTATCATCAAAAGATGAAATTCTAATATAACCCATATTATCTTCCAACATTTGTGAACTAACAGTTTCAGCCTTTATTATATCCCTATCTATTTCTATAATCTTAGTTTCTTCTTTTTCAGTATCTAAATTTCTTCCTATAGTCAATTTTACCTTAGTACCTGGTTCACCCTTCATGGCTTTTACAGCCTCATTATTTTCCTGTCCCTTATAAGGTTTACCATCTACTTCCAGTATATAATCTCCAGCCTTAAGTCCTGCCTTGTCTCCTGGTCCATCCTTTATAGGAGATATGATTTGAAGTAAATCCCTATCTATATCTACTCCTACAACAACTCCAATACCTCCAAAAGATCCATGTGTTTCTTCAAGTAAAGCTGAAAACTCATCCTTTGTCATATAAGAAGAGTAGGGATCTTTTAAGGATGCCAAGACACCTTTTAATTTTCCATCAATCATATCTTCTTCATTTATATCTCTTAGATAATTTTTTCTAACGAATCTTTCTACATCTTCAACCTTCATATTTCCATAGGTGTTTTTTGTTTGTATCTTTGGTGCTAGTACCCCTGTTATATAAAAAGTTAGTATATTTGTAGCTACTATCAAGGCTAAAATCCATTTAAAATCCGATTTTTTTTGTTTCTCTATTTGCTTTTTGTTGTCTATATCATCATTGTTTTCATCAAACATTTAAGCACCACCCTTTTATCTAACCCATGGAAGTGGATTTTGATACTTACCATTTTCCCTAACCTCAAAATGTAAATGAGGTCCTGTAGAATACCCTGTACTTCCAACTTTAGATATTACTTGTCCTTTAGTAACTTCCTGTCCTACTGATACATCTAATCTTGAATTATGTGCATATAAGGTTACAATTCCGCCACCATGATCTATCATTACAGCCTTACCATATCCACCTCTAGTCCCTGAAGATATTACAGTTCCTCCTAGAGCAGCCTTAACTGGTGTACCAGTTGGTGCTGGTATATCTATACCTGAATGGAATTTTTTAGTTTTGAAAATCGGATGCACCCTATAACCATAAGGTGAACTTATTCTGCTATAACCTTGTAGAGGCCATAACATTCTTCCACCTTCATATGCCTTTGTAGGATTTGTAAGTGCATTTATGCTTGATTCTAAATCCCTAGCATAGTCATTTAACTTATCATATTCTGCCTCAGCTTTTTTTACATCCTGCTGTAAATCTGCCATTAAAACTTGTTTAGCACGAGTACTTGTTTCAAGCTCCGCCTTTTTTATCTCCAAAACTTTTTTGGAATTTTCAAGTTGTCCCTTGTCTCTTTCAAGTTCAGTTTTCTTTAGGTCAATATCATCTCTTTGCTGCTTAACATAGGCTATTAAATCCTTGTCATGTTCTGCAATTATCTTTACCATTTCTTTTCTTGCAAAAAAGTCCTGTATACTAGAAGATGCTAATAATATCTCTAAATATCCTACATCACCTGACTTATACATAACTCTAGTTCTTTCTTTAAATAAATCTTCCTTACTTTCCAAATCTTCTTCTGCTTTTTTCAATTCTTTTTCTGTCTTATTTATATTATTTTGAATAGTATTTAACTCAGTTTCAAGCTTAGATAAATCTGCTGTTGCCGAGTCCATTTTCTTGTCTAATTCTGCTATTTGAGATGAGACATCTCTAACTTCTGATTTTTTTTCATTTAATTCTTTCTTCTTATCCTTCATTTGCATTTCAGCATTTTTCTTTTGGTTTTTTAAATCATTTATATTAGCAGCAAATACCATTTGTGTTGTTGCTAAAAATGCTAAAGTAAAACCTAAAGTTTTTAACTTAGTTTTTATAGAACTCAAATCTCTTCCTCCTACTAAACATTTAAATATCGTTTAAGTGAGAATATACTTCCCACAGCTCCTATTCCTGCTCCTATTGACAAAAATATTATACTCATATCCTTTAATAGTGTTTCTGGTGCTATTAGGTGAACTGATAAGATATAGTATAGTTTATCATTTATCACTTCAAATAAATATTCATAGCCAAAGTTTATTATAACAATGGCTATTATGGCTGCTATCAGCCCAAACAATACACCTTCTATTATAAAGGGCCCTCGTATATACCCATTTGTAGCTCCCACATACTTCATTATATTGATTTCTCTCTTTCTATTAGCCACTGTTAGCTTAATAGTGTTAGAAATTATAAATATGGATACAAGAACTAGTGCTATTGTTATAACAAGTCCACCCATTCTTATATACTTTGATATCATTATTAGCTTATCTATTGAGTCTTGATAGTAAGGTACAGTTTCAACTCCATTTAAAGCTTTTATATCCTTAACAACATTTTCTGTATGTTCTATACCCTTTAATTCAACCAAGAAAGAATTTGGCAGCTTATTATCTGTTTCTAATCCATCTAATAAATAACCTTCATCTCCCCAGCTCGCCTTCATTTTCTCCAAGGCTTGTTCCTTAGTTTCAAATTTATATGTTTTTACAGATTTACTATCTTTTAAGTAATTTTCTATTTTATCCAAATCCTTTGGAGCTATGTCATCTTCTAAAAACACCTGAACTACATCAAACTTTGATTTTATATCTCCCACTACATTATTTATCCCAAGAACTAAAATTAAAACTAATCCTAGTATTAAAAGCACTGCTATAATAGAGCTTATAGATGCTAGACCCATCCCTCTATTTCTCCACATACCTTCAAAGCCTTGGTTTATCATATTTTTAATAATACGAAACCTCATCGCCGTATCCACCCTTCTCTTCGTCTCTTACTATTACACCCTTATCTATTTGAATAACCCTCTTTTGCATACTATCAACTATATCCCTTGCATGAGTTGCCATTAAAATAGTAGTACCTCTAGCATTTATATCGCTTAAGATACCCATGATTTCACTTGCTGTCTCTGGATCTAGATTTCCAGTAGGCTCATCTGCTATTAGCATAGATGGGTTGTTTACTATAGCCCTTGCTATAGATACCCTTTGCCCCTCTCCACCTGATAATTCATCTGGAAAACTATCTGCTTTTTGGCTCAAGTTTACCATGCTAAGTACCATAGGTACCCTTCTCCTTATCTCCTTTGGTGACTCTCCTATTATCTCCATTGCAAATGCCACATTTTCGTAAACTGTTTTATTTTGCAATAATCTAAAATCTTGAAATACAACTCCAACACTTCTTCTAATTATAGGAATTGATCTTTTGCTAACATTTGTTATGTCCTTACCATCTAAAATTATCTTACCACTAGTTGGATCTTCCTCTTTTAATATAAGTTTCATTATAGTAGATTTCCCTGCCCCACTTGCTCCAACTAAAAAAACAAAGTCTCCCTTGTTTATACTAAGTCTTGCATTGGATAAGGCTACTACATTATTTTTATACTTTTTAGTTACATTTATAAATTTTATCACCTTGTCACCTCATGACCACTTTAATTTAAAATTAAGTTACACTATACTATTATAGTATAAACCAATTTATAAATAAACCTTGGAGGCTATAAAAATGAATAAAAATACTTTAAGAGCTGAATATAAATCACTTAGAAAAAACTTTATTGATAAAAATAATAAGGCAGTTTTAGATAAAAAGATACTAAATAATCTAATTTCTTCATCTCTATATATAAACGCCAAAAATATTATGTGTTTTGTAAGTTTTGATTCTGAAGTTGATACTCACAATATAATAAAGCATATCTTAGAAGATGGTAAAAATGTATATGTTCCCATAACTAATAATGAAAAGAAAGAACTTTTAGTTTCTAAGCTTGATGATTTTAATGACTTAGAGCTTGGATTTTACAATATCTTGACACCTAGGGAAAATAAAATCAATCTGGTTTCTCCAGATATCCTAGACTTAATTCTAGTTCCTGGACTTGTCTATGACAAATATGGGTATAGGATAGGATATGGTGGTGGATACTATGACAGGTTTTTATCTCAGAATAATTTACACTTACTTACAATTGGAATATTTTATAGTATCCAAGAATATAATTTTTTAGACCATGAAGTTTATGATATACCAGTTAAAAATATAATTACGGAAATATCTTTACAAGATGCAGAAACTATTTAGTTTAATCAAGATTTTTCATGGATTTACTTCCTTTTTTAAACATTAATGTTATAATAGTTTAGTACTGCAATAAGTGTTATAGGAGGAATTATATGTTAAGAACAGTGGGCACTACATCTAGAGGTGTTAGAACACCTATTATCAAATCTGGCGATAATTTAGCTGAAATCGTTGTAGATTCATTACTAAATGCAGCTAATCAAGAAGGATTTAAAATCAAAGATAGAGATATTTTGGGAATTACAGAGTCTCTATTAGCTAGATCACAAGGAAATTATGTTGATTGTGAAGTAGTTGCTGAAGATATTAAATCTAAGTTCCCCGATAGAATAGGAGTTGTTTTTCCTATACTGAGCAGAAATAGATTTGCTACTATATTGAAATCTATTATGTTGACCGGACGAAAAGTCACACTACTATTAAGTTATCCTTCTGATGAAGTTGGAAATCACTTGATGGATGTTGACGAAATGTTTGAACTAGGTATAAATCCTTATACTGATGTTTTAACAGAAGACAAATTTAGAGAGTTATTTGGCAATAAATTCAAACATCCTTTTACTGGCGTAGACTATGTAGATATGTATAAAGCCATAGGAAAAGATGATATTGAAATCATTTTTTCAAACAATCCTAGAGTTATCTTAGACTATACAAAAGATGTCTTAGTAGCTAATATCCACGATAGAACTAGAACTAAAAACATTCTAAAAAAAGCAGGTGGAAATATTGTACTAGGTCTTGATGAAATAATGAACAAACCAATAAATGGTTCTGCTTTCAACCCTGAATTTGGACTTCTTGGCTCAAATTTAGCTTCAGCAAACGAGCTTAAACTTTTCCCTAGAGATTCTCAAGAATTTGTAGAAAAAGTACAAGCCATGCTAAAAGAAAAGACAGGTAAAAATGTAGAAGTTATGGTTTACGGCGATGGTGCTTTCAAGGATCCAGTAGGTAAAATTTGGGAACTAGCTGATCCAGTTGTTTCTCCAGGTTATACAAAAGGTCTTGAAGGAACACCTAATGAAATCAAACTAAAATATGTTGTTGATACTGAATTAGATGGTTTAGACAAGGAAGAAATGAGTGCTAAACTAATTGAAAAAATAAATTCTAATCAAGAAAACGTACATCTTGGAACAGAAGAAGAATCCCTTGGTACAACACCTAGAAGAATCACTGATTTACTGGGAAGTCTTTGTGACTTAACTAGTGGAAGTGGTGATAAGGGTACTCCAGTTGTATTTATACAAGGTTACTTCGATAATTACGCAACTAACTAGTAGAGAAAATATTTAAGTACATTCCAATTTAGGAATGTACTTTTTTTAACTTTATACTTGCTGCCCTTTATTAATACTGAAGTTATCCTAATTACTTCAGCCTTTACTAACTCATATTACCTATTTAAATAGACTATATCTAGCCTTAAACACAATATCAAAATAATAAACTAGCTTTATCTTTTAATTCAAAATTTTAAATAAAAAATCAAGTCCTAAAAGCAAAATTAGAAACAAGATAACTATATATTGTATTGCTTTTAAAAAATTTGCCAAATCCTTATTTTGAGAGTCTATCTCCTGTAAGACTTTTTTTGCTGAAAATATTTCTGTCATAAAAATAATTACTATTGAAATTACTATATAAATTAATTGAGAGACTTTAGCAATCACTATTAAATTTTTAATCACGATATATGTGGAAAAAAGACTTAACATTCTTTCTACAACTTTAAAAATATTTTCATTTAATTTACTTGCTTTTCTAAATTTTACCCTTCTAAGAAAATATAGGGCTATAGCATATAAAATAATAACCACTATAAAGCTTAATGTTCTTATAAATCCTAAATCTTTCATATTAGCCCTCCTACCAAACTATATCCCATAATAAAATTATTACTCCAACAAGGGCTACTAGCCTCATAACTCTTATTAAATATTCTATGACTACTTTGGTAGATTTATTCTTGGTAGATTTATTCTGAGTATCTTCTTGTATGTTTTCTAATAAAATTATTATTGTAAATAGAAATGAAGATAAGGTAATATATTCTTCACTCCCTATATTAGGCTTTACCTTTACAAAATGCCCAGCTGACAAAAGCACTGTTACTCCCAATATCAAACAATTTATATAGGTTAAAAGTTTCCTTACTCTTTCATCATTGACCTTTCTTCTGTAAAAAATTAAGACCATATTTAAAAAGTTTACAAGTATAGCTATAGTCATAAGAATATTTGTACTAGTCATATCTATAAGTAGGCTGTTTAGAAAAATAGGAGCCAAGACTATAAAACCAATGATTATAAGTACTATATCAAAAAAGTAGATATTTGAATTTTTTCCAGATTCCTTCTCTAAACTAAGCTTTTCCTCAATTTTTTTAAGTATTGTAATAGCTAGATAAATTAAAAACATAGGAATTACTGATTCTGTTAAAAATGTAATACTCAGTTCTACAGAACCAGCTTTAAATATAGTAAGTATAAATTTTACTAGATAATATATTAAGAAATATAAGATAAAGTTCATAAAAATCACCTCTTCTTATGATTCTATTACCCACTTTTAAAAGTTATTTTTACCTTTGTTGGCATTTTCCGTCTTTTGAGCGCAATTAAAAAAAACACCTCCTAAAGCTAGAACTTGTATCTAACTTTTAAGGTGTTTTCAAAATCTCAATATTTTTACTTTTCTACTAGCCTAATTCCTTCATCATCTAAATGAAATGAAAAGCCTTCTCCTATTACTTCAACCATATCAGTTACCATAATAAAGGCTTCTGGGTCTATCTCTAAAACCAGTTCCTTAACTGTTGCAAACTCTGACCTATTTACTGCACAAAGCAAAACATCTCGCTCTTTTTTTGTATACATTCCAATACCTTTAAGGGCCGTTACTCCCCTTTCTAAAACCTTCATAAGTTCTTCACTAACCTCTTCTGGTTTATAGGTAATTATATAAAAAGCCTTTGAGTAGCTTGGCCCTTCAAGTATCATATCTACTATTTTTATTGAAGCATATAGAGATATTATTGAATAAAGTGTTATCTCTGCTTTTCCTTCAACAAGTCCTGCTAGTACTACTACAAAACAATCTATAGCCATCATAAAGCTTGATGTTTTAAACTTTGGAAATATATGGTTTAAGATGGAGCCTCCTAGATCAGTTCCTCCTGTGGTTCCTCCAAATTTAAAAATTATTCCAAGACCAACCCCAGTAATCAATCCACCAAATACTGCTGCTAAAAGTAAATCATCTGTTACTGGTGCCATAGGTGTAAACTTTAGTATTAGAGAAAAAATAGCAGTAGTGAAAAAAGTTCTTGTGGCTGCTTTTTTTCCCAATGTTTTTGCTCCAAATATAAATAAGGGTATGTTTATAGCCAAATTTGTTAAATATATTGGTATTTTAAAAGTTTCACCTATAATAACAGCAAAACCTGTTACTCCTCCTGGCGCAATAACATTTGGTGCCAGAAATAAATTAAGAGCTAATGCCATTAAAATAGAACCGACTATTAACATAAGGTATTCGAAACTTTTTACAAATAAATTTTGTTTTTTAACCATAATATCCCTCCTACTTCTATTGAACTACATCTTTTTTAAATATAACTTCCAACATAAATTTAGGTAATATTAATTGTCTTTTAAGCCTAGAAGGATTTTTTATTAATCTATATAACCATTCAAGTCCTAAGTCTTGCCATATTTTTGGTGCTCTATTAGTTATACCCGCAAGTATATCCATTACTCCGCCATTTCCTATTATAATTTTAGCATCCATTCTATCTTTATTTCCATCTATAAATAACTCTTGTTTTGGAAATCCAAGTCCCACAAAAATTATACTGGGTTTAAGCTCATTGATTTCTTCTATTATCTTAAGCTCATCTTCATGGTCTTTATCTCCTGATTGCACACCCTTGAAATAACCATTATGAGTTCCTAGCACCTGAATATTTGGATAATCGCTTTCTATATTTTCTTTGGCAGACTTTGCCACCCCTTCTTTTCCACCTAGTAAATACAGGCTATATCCTTTTTCATTTGCTATTTCAAGCATTTTCATGGACATATCATATCCAGTTACTCTTTCCTTTAAGGGCTTTTTCTTTATTTTACTTGCATAAATTACACCTATACCATCTGCTGTTACCAAACTACCTTCATCAAGTATTCTCTTTAAGTTCTCGTCTTCCCTAGCCTTCATTATTATTTCTGGATTTGGAGTATAAATAGTTTCCAACCTATCACCCTCTAAAAATCCTTCTATCTTCTTTACTGCATAATCAAAATCTATATCATCTACTCTTATTCCAAATATTTTTATAGCTTTCATTTTCTCACCTTTTCTTGTAAATATCAGCTTTAATTATATCATAATTTTTTTTATTTGTTATATGATTTAATGTTATAATGATATATAATTGTCTTTGTGATTTGGAGGGGATATTTTGAACATTTTATACTTAATTAACTACCTAGGTGGTGGAGGTACTGAATCCTACATATACTCTCTAGCTAGTAAATTAAAAGAGAATAATAAAATCTATCTAGTATACAATGAAAAAGCCGATGGCTACGAAAAGTTTAAGAATTTAGGTGTTGAGTTAATCCAGTTACCTATGAATAATTTTTATGACTTTAAGGCTGCAAAGGAGCTGAATAATCTTTGTAAAGCCAAAGAAATAGATATAGTACACACTCATTTTTTAAGAGAAAATTCTATAGCTGTTTTGTCTAAGTTTTTTGGTCATAAGGCTAAACTTATCAATACTAGACACATGCTACTTGTAAACTCTGGTATTACCAAATATGTTAATAAGCTTATAACAAAATACGATGACAGTATCATAGCTGTTAGTAAGGCTGTTGAAAACTTATTAATTTCAGAACTTGGAAGTAGAAAAAATATTAAGCTAATTTATACAGGGATTGATTTAGATAAGTATAAGGGCGAAAATTATAATTTCAGGCAAAAATATGATATTGATGAAGAAACTTTATTAATTACATCTACTGCTAGATTTTCACCTGAAAAAGGTCATGCTTTTATTATTAATTCACTACCACAGATAATAGAAAAATCACCTAATAAAAATATTAAGTTTGTATTTATTGGAGATGGTCCTATACTTAATGATATGAAAAGTCTAACAAAAAAGTTAAGTGTATCTGATTATGTAATGTTTTTAGGTTATCAAGATGATATTAAGTCCATTCTTAATGGCTCTAATATCTATTTACTAGGTTCTGAAACAGAAGCCTTTGGCATCTCTATTTTAGAGGCTATGGCATATAGCTTACCAGTTTTATCAACAAATAGTGGTGGTACAAGTGAGATTATTCCAACTAATTCTGATTATGGTATCTTAATTGACTATAATGATGAAACACAACTTGTAAATTCTGTATTAAAACTTATAGAAGATGAAAATCTTAGACAATTTTATGGTGATAAGGGTTATAATCTAGTTTTGGATAAGTTTAGCTTAGATAAAACTATTGATGAAACTTATAGCCTATATCAAAAGTAATTTCTAGAAAGGAGATATTATGATAATAGATAAAGAAGGAAGGCTTTTTGGTAAAATTAGTATAATTGATATTTTAACACTCTTACTATTTTTACTTATAGGCTTTGTATTTTTCAAACAGCTAGGTGTTATCAATAACAAACCTGCTACTAAGCTTGATAATATTGAACTAGTATTTTATCAAGAAGAAGTAAATGATTTTACTGCCAATAGTGTAGAACTTGGGCAACCTAGTAAAGAAACTTTAAAAAATATTAGTTTTGGCGAGGTTACTCAAATTGATATAGATGAATCTATATCATGGGATAAGGATCCTGATGGAAAACAAGTTCCTGCCTCTCGTGATGGATATAAATCCATTTATATAACTACTTCCACTCAAGGTAAAGCTACTGATAATGGAGTTATACTTAGTGGAGAAGAATATTATGTAGGTCAAACAATAGTATTTAAAGTTGGTAATGCTATGTTCTATGGCGATATTGCTGGCATTAAAGTGAAATAGGAGGATTTTATGAATAGTAAAAAAAGAAAATTTAATTTTATAGATTTAATAATTATTTTAGTATTGGTTTCTGGTCTTGTATTTGGATTTAAAAAATTTAAAAAAGCTGATTTATCTCCAAGTACATCCAACAAATCATCTAAAATTTTAGTATCTTATTATATAGAAGAAGTACCTAGTTATGCAGCTGATGCTATTGAGATTGGACAACCTACTAGGGAGGAAATTCAAAACTCATCTTTTGGTACTATTGTTTCAAAAGATGTTCAAGAATCAGTATCTTGGGCAAGGGATAATAATGGTCAATTTTTCAAATCTTCTAGAGATGGTTATAATTCAGTAACTATAACTATGGAGGCTGATGGAAGCATAGGGGAAAATGGAGTTACAATTGATAAATCAGTATATTATGTAGGTCAAACAATTGGTTTATATGCTGGAAATTCCTATTTAAAAACAGGTAGAATTTCAGAAGTAAAACCACTTGATTAGGGTGTGATAATATGACAAATTTATTAAAAGAAAGTTTTATTATATCTAGTATATGTAGATTTTTAGTATTTCTATCTACTAGTTTTAAAGAAAGTTTTATTTATAGATTTTTTACCAATTTATCTAATAAATTTAATTACTTATTGATGAATAGTAAATTTTGGCCATATTTTTTCGCCAAAGATAAAATAGATCTAGCTTGGGAAAATTCAATATTTAATAAGATTTTCAGTTTCATATTTAATATTCCAACTAGGATTTTGAGATTTATAAATACCAAGGGATATAAGGTTTTACAGCACAGTATAGTTTATAAACTATTGGTGTTCTTTGCCAAACACTTCACAGTGTTTATAGGTCTTGTACTAGTATTTACAATGATGATACCAGACCATAGATGGTATAATATCT
>CAMIXG010000010.1 GCA_946402705.1 uncultured Tissierellia bacterium
GACTGATTTGCCTTGTAGTTAATATCTAATTTATCTGCAACAGCCTTAGCTGCTTTTTCATTATCTCCAGTAGCCATAATTGGCTCAATTCCATAGGACTTTAAATTCTTAATTAATTTAATACTACTAGGTTTAAGTTCATCACCTAAGGCTATAACACCTATTAGGTTTTCATCTTCCATAAAGACACTTAGCGTAGCTCCTACTGGTGTTTCTATATCTATATTTTTTCCATAGGCTTTTTGACTTATTAACCTATATTTACTTCCATTTATTTCACCTTCAATCCCTACTCCAGAAATGTTACTAATAGAGTCGTACTCTATAGGCTTAATACCAAGGTGGTTACTATAATTAATTATGGATTGCGCAATTGGATGACTAGAGCCACCTTCTATACCTGCAATCAAACCTATCAATCTATCCTTTGAAAACTTATCATCCATAAGTTCAAGTGCTAACACTTTAAATTCTCCTGTTGTTAAAGTTCCAGTTTTATCTAAAACCATGACATCAGCAACATTTGCCAGTTCCAAAGCTTCCCTGTCCTTAACTAATAAACCTCTACTTGCACCTAAACTTGTACTCCTTGCTATTACTAGGGGTATGGCTAATCCTAGAGCATGTGGACATGCTATTACTAAAGTTGCAACTGCATATCTAATAGCAGTTTCTAAATTAGCTATCTTTAACCATACAAAAAAGGATATTGTGGCAGCTACTATGGCTATATAAAACAGCCAACTGGCTACCTTATTAGCAAGACCTTCAGCTCTTGAAGGTTGACTTTGAGCCTGACTGATTAAGGTCTGTACTTGAGATATAAAAGATTTATCTCCAGTTTCCTCAACCATTACTAATAAAATCCCTTCTCCATTTGTAGAGCCTCCAATTACTATGTCATCTAACTTTTTTTCAACTGGTTTAGATTCTCCAGTTAAAAGTGATTCATTTACACGAGATTCTCCCTTAACTATAATTCCATCTGCAGGGATGTTTTCTCCTGCCTGTACTCTTACAATATCTCCTACATTTAAATCTACTACTGGTCTAACATCTATAGTACCATCTTCTAAAACTAAATGGGCATCTTTTGGTAATAATTTAGCTAGAGATTTTTGTGCATTTCCAGCTTCTCCAACTGCTTTCATCTCTATCCAGTGTCCAAGTAACATGATTAAAACTAATGATGCAAACTCAAAAAAGAAGTCCATTATATGTTTACCTAGTAAATATCCTCCAATAACTGCATAAATACTATATAGGTAGGATACTGTTATTCCCAATGCTACCAAAGCCATCATACCTGGACTTTTAGTCTTTAACTCATTTATAGCACCCTTGTAAAAAGGTTTTCCTCCATACGCTAGTAGTATAGTAGATAAAACTGCCACTAAAATGTCTGAATAAGGAAATGTAAATTGAAATGGCAGTTTTAACCCCATCATTGGTGATAATATTAATATTGGTATAGCAAAGGGTAATGACTTTAAAAATAATTCCTTAAAGTTTCCATGCCCTGCATGATTGCCGTGGTCCTCATGATTTTCATGTTCATTATGATTACTATGTCCTTCATGGTTCATATGCTTTTCATGATTACTATGCTCTTCATGGTTATTATGTTTTTCATGATTATTATGCTCTTCATGATTATGTTTTTCATTTTTATTCTTATCCAACATTTTAATCCACTCCTTATATTATTTAAAAACATTTTACCCAGTAGATATTTTTCTAACCACCCCCCAGGGGTGTTGTAAGAAAATAAAAAAAACTACTAGATTTTTATATCTAGTAGCTTTTTATTTTATTCTATTTATCTTTCTATTCTAACCATTGCCTCACAATGTGGTGTTCTTGGAAACTGGTCAACTAATTGTATATCACCTATTTTATAGCCTGCCTCACTAAACTTTTCTAAGTCCTTTAGCATAGTTTTAGGATTACAGGATACATATATAAAAGTTTTAGGATTAAAGGCTATTATCTTATCTATAGCTTTTTCTAAACCTGGTCTTGGTGGATCTATAACTATTAAATCTGGTTTTTTATCTATATCTCCTATAACCTTAAACATGTCACCAGCTATAAATTCTATGTTATTTAAATTATTTATCTTGGCATTTTCTCTTGCCATTTCAACTGCTTCTTCCACTATTTCTATAGCTACTACTTCCTTGGCTACCTTAGCCATTATCTGCGCTATAGTTCCAGTACCTGAATAAAGGTCAAAAACAGTTAAGTCATCTATATTTCCTATTAAATCCTGAGTCATAGTGTATAATTTCTCTGCTGCTAATGTATTTGTTTGAAAAAATGAAAATGGAGATATCTTAAATTTTAATCCACAAATTTCTTCAACTATAAAATCTTGTCCCCAAAGTGTTTCTAATTTATCCACTTTTATGGCATCTGATACACTATCATTTAAGGTATGTAGTATACCAACTATTTTTCCATCTAGTTCTAAATCAAGTAACAAGTCCTTAAACTCTTCTATATTTACTTTTTCCTGAGTTGTTGTAACTAGATTTACTAAAATTTCATTTCTACTCAAGGATTTTCTTATAACTAGGTTTCTAAGCCCACCCTTGTGATGTCTTTTATTATAAAAAGTTAGGTCTGTTCCCTTAAAATAGTTTAGAACTCCCATTAAAATATCTGTAAAGTCATCATCAGCTATATTACAATGTTCTACATTTTCTATCTCATAAAACTTTCCTTTTCTGTGCATTCCAAGAGCTATGGGACCATCTTTGTACTCATCTCCAAAGGTAAATTCCATCTTATTTCTATAATCTTCTACATTTGGGCTACCAACTATACCTTTTATATTAAGCTTTAGGCTGGATTCCTTAAATAGATTCTCAACCTGCTCTTTCTTATATTCCAATTCTGTATCATAGTCCATATCTTGATAAGTACAGCCTCCACACTTTCCAAAATGTGGACACTTTGCTTTTATTTCAAGAGGAGATTTTTCCAAAACCTCTATAATCTTTCCTTCTAAATAATCTTGTTTTTTTCTGCTAACTCTGATTAAAAGTTTTTCTCCCTTTACTCCACCTTTTATTCTAAGTTCTCCTGCTTCAGTATTTACTATCCCCATATTTGGAAATTTAGCTTCTTCTACTATAACTTCCAATTCCATACCTTTTTTTATCATCTTTACCTCCAACATAAAAGGTATTTTGATTTTCAAAATACCTTATTTTATAATATTAAAATATTCACTATTATAATCTAAAAAATCCTTTACCTCTTCTTTATTTAAAACTACTTCCCGATAGCTAATATAGTTATCATTATTCTTTACTCCAACTACTAAATATAATTTATCCTCTACCAACTTAAACTCTTTTATATAATTTAAAATTTCAAACTCAGTTATAGAATTTACATAATTTCTAAGTTCCTCATACCTCTCCTTTAAAACTATATCTTCTAGCCTATATATCTTACCATTTTCAATGTTAATATTATACATGTTTTTTTCAAAACTTTTTAAATTATCAGCACCTATAGACTCTGTTATTTTCTCAACAGTTAGTAAGTTTTTATTTGAAATTACATTATATTTTATATTTAACTTATTGTAGTCTTCCCCTTTAAATTTTTTCTCATTTTTATCTAAAATAAAAGAATTAAACAAGTAAGTGTTTATGTTATCTTGTAGCTCTTTAGAGTCTAACCCTATAATTCTAGGGTACTTTATACTTATATTATCAAGGTCATTTAAGCTTTTTTCTACTATTTCAATATTATTATTAATCTTAAATCTTGTATTTTCTTCCCAAATTATTTCATCTTCCCCATTATAATATATAAAACCATCATCTATAAATACTCTAGTAACTTCTCCAACAAAGTCTATCCTTCCAAAACCTTTAATCTTATCAAATTTTAAGTCTTCCTTGCCATCTAAATTTATCAAATATGTATAGCTCCCATTGGATACTGATATTCTATCTTGATTTAGTTTTTCTACATTATAATACTTTTCTTTATTGATTTTTTTCATATTAGGATTTAATATTGTATATTCTAGCTCTTGTAACTTTCCCTTATTGTTACTAGCTGCTACATATCCATCTCCTAGAAGTTTTATATCCAAGTATATAAAGTCCAGTTTCTTATCACCATCAAAGTTTACCAAGCCTTTTCTGTCTCTACCATTGACCACCTTTGAGCAAACTACTTGTTCTTCATCCACATCAAATATCCAGCTATAACTTTCTTCTAAGATTATCTTTCCATCTCCATTTATAAAACCATACTTCTCTCCATCATGGCTTACCACATATAAGTCTTTATTTTCAATAGGTTTTACATCGTTATAATCTAAGCTTTTCACCACTCTACCATTTTCATTTATAATCTTGAAAATGTCTTTTTCTTTCACTAGGGCTCTACCATTATTAAACATATAGGCTAGGTCATACTTAGGCTTTATTTTTTCTCTACCACTTTCATCTATATATCCAAACTTGCTTGTTTTACCATCTTTTTTCGCAATGACAAATAAACCATCACCATTTTCACCTATGCTCAAATAGTTTTCCTTAAGCACTACTGGTCCAGTTTCTCCATATAAGCCTAGCTTTTTATTTCTCTCTGCAGTAAAATATCCATTTTTTATACTGCCAATACTTGTAAATTCTGGTTTCAATACTTCAAGACCAGTTTTATTTATAACCCCAAAAAGTTTATCCTTTTCCACTACTGCCAGATTATCTACAAAGTCACTTGCCATATCATATTTAGGACTTATTATAAAATCACCTTTAGAATTTATATATCCCCATTTTTCCTGATTATCAATTTTTTCATAAGCTGGATATAATAAAATTTCTTCTACCTCTTCCTTCTTACAGCTAGTTAAAATAAGGGCAAGAAAAACTAAGATAATTATTTTTTTATTCATATGCCCTCCTAATTCCAAAAAATTTCTAAAACTTTTTTTAATTCATCTGTACTTCTAATAACATTATAGCCCCACCAGTTATTGGGAATCAACTCCTTGTATCTAGTTTCTCTATACCTACTGTCGATTAAAAGTATGGCTCCCCTATCTTCTTCTCTTCTGATTACTCTACCTGCTGCCTGAAAGACCTTATTTATCCCAGGATAAGTATAGGCATAGTCAAACCCATTTTGAAAATACTCCTGAAAATAGGATTTAATCATATTATTTTCAAAACAAATCATGGGAAGTCCAACCCCAACTATAACTGCTCCAATTAACTTATCTCCAACTAGGTCTATACCCTCTGAAAATATACCACCCATAACTGCAAAGCCTACTACTCCATCACTATTAAACTTGTTTAAAAAATCTTCTCTATCCCCTTCGCCCATAACCCTATCCTGAATTATTATATTTCCATACATAGTCCTATCTTTAAATAGGTCATATATGTTTTCCATATAGCTAAAGGATGGGAAGAAAATCAGATAATTTCCATCCTTACTAGCTACAAACTCTTCTATATATTTTACGACCTTAAAATAGGTAAATTCCCTATCCTTATACTTTGTAGATACATTATCTACTACTGATACTGATAGATTATTTCTATCAAAGGGGCTTGGAAGTATCATGTTATAATTTTTACCATTTCCGCCAAGAACGTCTATATAATAATCCATTGGTGAAAGTGTGGCTGAGAACATAATACTAGCCCTGCCCTTATCCAGTCTTTGTTTTATGACATAGGAAGGGTCTATACAATTTATCTTAATAGTCTTATGGCTTTTATCTTCCAATGATGTTAAAAAATGCTCATCATAATAATCTGCAACTCTTAAGTAGGATAGTAAATCAAAGTATAGTTCTAATACTATTTCATATCCTTCTATATCCTTATTTTGAACTAAAAAATTATCTAAATTTATCATGGTTCTTTCTAGTGGAGCAAACAGCTCATCTACTATATCTTCTATGAAAATTTCCTCTTCTACATCATTTTTCTCAAAAGCTATATCTATCTCTGTTAATAACTTCATCAAAGACTTATATAACTTCTTATCATCTTTTACTATTTCAAGTACTTCTATTACTTGACTATCTGTTACCTGCCCACTATACATACTTCTGGCCCTATCCACTAAGTTGTGAACTTCGTCTATTAAAAATACATAGTCTGTTTTATTTAATTCAAAAAATCTTTTAAGCATCACTTGTGGATCAAACAGGTAGTTGTAATCACAAATTATAAGGTCTGAAAAATCTGCTAAGTCCAAAGAATATTCAAAGGGGCATACAGTATGTTTATCTGCATATCTTTCTATTATTTCCCTTGAAAATAAATCTTCATTTTCAAATATATCTCTAATTGCATCATTTACCCTATCAAAATGTCCTTTTGCATACTCACAGGCTTTTGGATTACACTCCACCTTCTCATTCATGCATATCTTTTCTTTAGATGTTATTACAATGGTTTTTAGCTTTATATTTTGTTTAAGAAGCACTTTATATGCCTTTATTGGCGACTCTCTAGTTATGGTCTTTGCTGTTAAATAAAATATTTTTTCGCCCTGCTTCTCACCCATATTTTTAAGGGCTGGAAATAGGGTGGACATAGTTTTTCCAATACCTGTTGGTGCCTGTAAAAATAGTTTATTTTCTTCCTTTATAGTCTTATAAACAGCCACAGATAAATCCCTTTGATTTTTTCTATAGCTTGTAAAGGGAAAATTTAAACTATCTAGTGACTTATTCCTAGTTTCTATCCAGTAAAATGTAACATTGGCCCATTCTACGTAAAGCTTGATTATTTCAAAACAGTAGTTTTCCAGTTCTGTCTTTGTATACTCTTTAAAAAATTCTTTTGTCTCTTCAGTCTCTAAATGATAATATGTAAGTTTTAATTCTATTTTATCTAAATTATTATTTTCCATATACATAAATCCATAAAATTTTACCTGAGCCCAGTGTAGTGGATTAAAATTTTCTTCTATCTCATCTAACTCTTTTGTTGTAGATTTTATTTCTTCTATGGTAAATTTATCCTTATGAGTAAAAATACCATCTGCCCTGCCCTCTAGGTCAAGTATAAAATTTTCATACTCTAAACTTGTTTTTATACTAACCTCTGCCTTATAATTTTCCCCATAAGAAGCTTGCACTTTCTGATGGGCCAAAGTGCCTTGTAACATTCTTTTAGATGACTTATAAGAATCGTCTATATCTCCACTTCTCATTATGGACTCTATTAAATTCCTAACTGATATTTTTACTTTTAACATAATTTCTCCCTATAAAAAATACACTCCTATGAGTGTATCAATTTTACTATATTCTAGTGTGTTTTCATATATGAAAATAATACATCAGAAAATATCTTGAAATTTTCCATTTCTTGAGATTCCCCTGGTGTTGGATTTATATTTTTTATTAATTCATCAAATATTTCAAATAACTCTTTTGCTGTTTTATCTTCACTGTATTTAGCACTTATCTTTGCAATCTTAGGTCTTAATAATTTTATTTTCATAACAGAAGCTGCATTTTCTATTAGATCAGCTACTGCATTTATATCTTCCATGTCCAAACTAGTATCCTTTAGAAATCTGGCATATTCTCTAGAACTCTCACAGAATTGTTCGAATCTATTTTCATTACTTGGATCTACCAAAGCATTCTTTATAAAGTAATCTTTTAGATATCCTTTTATTTCTAATCTTTCACAATTTATGGCTGAAGCCCTTCCATCACTTTCCTGTATCTGACTTTCACACATTATTACATCGCCTTCACTTAAATCATCTATGCTAAGGTCATCTTCTACAAAATTGCTTATATGAAAAAATAAAAAATTATTATTTTCTGTTTCAACTACACCAAAATTAAGCTCCTTCACAAGTTTTATTATAGTTCCTTGTGTTAGAACTTTTTTTCTCGCCTCTTTATTTAAATCTTCCATAGCTATCTCTCCTTAACACTGAAGACATAATTTCTATACAATTTCACATTGGCCTGTTTCCTCAAAATAACATACCATTGCTGTATATGTTCCCGTTTTCAAAAGTATATTTTAATTATAGTATATATGTTTTTATTTTTCAATTATTATACCTGATAAATATAATATTGGTATTAAAGATGACATTTAAAAAGCTAATCCTATATAGGATTAGCTAAACATATTTTTTATTTTATCAAAAATAGCTACAACAAAGTCTAGTATTTTTTGAACTATTGATTTTATTTCTTCTGTATTTTTTGTCAATTCTTTTAGTTTTTCAGATACATTTTTTAATTGGTCTTTTATATCTTCCACATTTAAATCTAATTTTGATATTTTTTCCATCAATTGAGCTATCTGCTCTTCTTGTTCTTCTGTTAGCTCTATATTTACCTTTTGGGCAGTTTCTTCCACTACTTTTTTTATCTCTTCTGGATCAGTTATCTTACTAGCTACTACTTCTTCTTTTACTGCATTTATCAACTGACTTGCTTGTTCATTTCCGATACTTTCCGCTAAGGCTCCTGTAGTAGCTATTTCTTCACTTGCAACCTGTTTACTTTCTTCATCTATACTTTCTCCTGTAGCATCTTCAAATCCTTTTATAACACCTGTTAAAGCAGCTGTACCAGAGACTTCAAAGGGTGCTGCAACTTTAATCAAGGCATCTTTTACACCTGCTGTTGCAGATGCTGATATAAGCATGTCTGATGTAACCCAAGTTATATTATAGGTTTCAACCTTTATTCCAGTTCCAGCCCTAAGTGGTTTTACATAAGAGGATGATATAGCTCTTGTACCAAGTACTGACCTATCAACATAGTCTCCTAAGTATTTAACTTCTTCTTCATTACTAACTTCTATTATTCTTGCATCTTTTCCTGCACCAAATAATTTTATCATTTCCTGTCTTTGTTTTTGATTGAGATTTTTACCTAAACTTACAACCTCTACTGATTTAGCATACACACTTGTACTAAACATGGTAAATAAAAGTACAAATGCAATTATTTTATTAAAACTTTTTTTCATAATATCCCTCCAACTATATCTTAACAAATATAAATGATTTATTAGTTATCCCTATATTAATAATTTATTAAGATTTAAGTTTTTCTATGTGCCTGTTAACTCTAGCCACAACATTTTTTAAATCTGCTTGAAAAATACTAGCCTCACTTAAGTCTATAAAATATGTCTTAGTTTCCAAGATATAGCTTTCTAAAAACTCTAGATAGTCTTTACCAAGTATTAAACTATCTTCTAAATTAGCTATCCTATCTGCCAGTTTAACTAGCCTTGCATCTTCATCACCTTGTATATTTTCTATATAAGAATCCATATTATAATTTTTTTCCTTTGTAAGAAGTTTTACAATTTTTAAAACCTGCTTACTTCCATAAAAAACTATTTCTTCTTCTTTGGCATCTGTATCTTCTAAAAGATCGTGAAATAATCCTGCTATTAAAATCTCCTCATCCTTTACACCTTTTTCCTCTAGTAGCTCCACAACTCTTTTTGGGTGAGTAATATAAGCTGCCCCACCCTTTCTATACTGCCCTCTATGTTTTTCTGTGGCATATATTAGGGCTCTTTCATAATCCATATTAAATCTCCTTAGTAAACATTGTATATTCTTTTAGATTTTCAAATTTATTCTTAGAGTAGAATTTATAAGCACCTGTATACCTATCTGTTAGAAGTGTTATACTCACAACCTCCTCCTCATACAAATACTCATCTACAAGTTCTAAAAACTCTCCACCATAACCTTGTCTTTGCTCCTTGTGTAAAATACAGATTTGATCTATAAAGTATTCATACCCTTCTATCCAAGGTTTTTTTAAGCCAAGACAAAAACCCTTTATTTCATCATCTACTAAAATTTCATAACCTAAGAAATTATTCAACTTAAAATACTTTAAAAAGTACTCTTTTATATCATTATCACTTTCATTTATAAACCAAGGTTCTCTTTTAAATACATCTTGATAAATCTCTATATATTTCCCCATGTTTTTTTCATTCATTCTTTCTATTTTCATATTTCCTCCTACAATATCCATCAAATATATTATATAATATATACTACATAAAATCATATTATACATTTTAGGGGGATATTATGAAACTAACAGCTTTGGGTACTAATGGTTGGATGCCAACTAATAATCAAAAAACATCTTGCTTTTTGATAGAGCATAAGGGCTATCTAATCATATTAGATTGTGGTAATGGAATATCTAATTTATACAAGTATGAAGATATTCTGAAAAATTATAAACATGTTCATATAATTTTAACCCACTATCATTTAGATCATATCATTGGAATTATGTATCTAAATAATTTTTTCAAGAATTACAATGTTCATATATATGGTCCAGGTAAACCATATTATTCATCTATTGCTGATAAACTATCTACACTTACAGATGAGGACTTTTTCTATAAGTCCGCACTAAATACAGGACGAATATTAACACTTACAGAATATGATTTAAGTGGATTTAATATTGGAGATGTCGAGGTAAAAGTAAATCTACAAGACCATAGTAACTATAGCTTTGGAATTACCATAGATGATCAAATCCATTATGCAGTAGATACTTCTGTTATTGAAGATAATTTCATTCTTGGAAAAGATGTAAAATTCTTCTTACATGAATGCTGTAATATGGAAAAAGAAAAGTCTGGACATTCTTCATTAAAGGATATACTGGCTATGAAAAATACCTATAAGGTTGATAATTTATATCTTGTTCATAAAAATCCAACCTGGTCTGATGAAAGTTTAGAAACTATCAAAAAAGAAATTCCTGTTTTAATGGATGGAGATATCTTAGAATAACAAAAAAGCGACCTAGGTCGCTTTTTTCTATTCTGAATATTCATCTCCAATTTTTACTAAATCACTTTGTTTTTCAATCCATTCTTCTATGTATCCACATTTTATGCAAACATACTTTGCTATCTTAACTTGCTCTAAAAAACCTGTAAAGATTTTACTATTATGACTATATTTAACCTTGATGATATTATCAGAACCACATTTTGGACAATGTTTACTAGTTTTCATCTAATCACTCCTATTTAAAATTTAAATAAAATTTAGCGGCATCTAAAATATTTATAATCATTATTTTTTCAAACAAATCAAATCCTTCATTTTTTGTATTATAACTATTTAATGAAAAATCTAATAGGTTTTCTAATAATTCCCTAACATATTGTGTCCTTTCAAGTTCAGTCATTTTTTCTGCTTCTTCTTTATAGTCATTTAAGCTTCCAAGTTTATTTAGATAAACTTTTTTATCCTTGTTTAAATCTTTCATATTACTTTTGTTCAAGTGTATAAAGACAAAACATCCATCAACTATAGCTGCTATCTCCCAGTTTTTCATACTAGAAAAATTCTCTACTAGGTTGTCTAGGGTATTTATAAAATTTAATTTATACTCATAATCTATAAAACTATTTTCTTTTTTAAAATCATCTATATCTTTTTTTAATTCGACACAATGCTGTCTTGCATTTTCATCTAAGATTGCTATTTTAAGTACATCCAGCTTACTTTCCATAAAGCCTATTTTTTCCACATAATATTCTAGTCTTTCTTTTTTTTCATCTTGAAAGTAATCTTTTTTTATAATGTTAAATTCTTCTTTCATATCAAGTATCTTGTCTAATATAATATTTTTGCCATCCATATTATCCCTCCTATTAGGAGACTTTTCTTTTTCTAGATCCTAATAATTTATTTTCTACTACTTCATATATCCCAGTTTTATGGATGTAACTTCTGGTATAGTATCTGTTACCCCAATTTTTAATATCATCTAAATCTATTAATTCAACTCCTAGTTTTTCAGCTAATTCAATAGCCGATTTTGTATAATGATTAGTGGCAAGTACTACTGGTATCTTCTCATAATAATGAGA
The DNA here is from genome assembly GCA_946402705.1 of uncultured Tissierellia bacterium. Lineage (GTDB taxonomy): Bacteria > Bacillota > Clostridia > Tissierellales > Tissierellaceae > CAMIXG01. The sequence continues at coordinate 11,916 of CAMIXG010000010.1, forward strand.
CCCTGCATATATTTCTTGTATGGCTGCTATACCTACTTTTCCTGTATAGTTTTTCAGTTGCACTGCATATTTATTTTCTAAAAATAAATCCACTCCAAAATCATATGATGAAGATGTTTTTTCTACAGAAAAACCTATTCCTTTAAGTTGATTTTCCACATAGGATTCAAAGGCAAAGCCATCTAATCTTCTTATATAATTTATATTCATGAAATTATTTTTTTTCCATTTTCTAAAATTCATTTTTTTTCTAATATAAATAATTAACTTTATAAAATACAATAATAATATTATTCCTAAAATAATTTTAAAATATATAATAGAATTATCTACATAGTATGATATTTTATTTAATATTTCTTCCAAATAATTCACCACCTATTAACTACATTATATAATAGTTAATATAAATATCATAATTAATGTTTGTTTACAATTTTTTAAGGTACAATCCATTATAAGAGGTGATTAGATGAATTTATTAAAAGAATATGAACTAAAGAATTTAAAACTGAAAAATAAAGTAGTTATGCCCCCTATGTGCATGTATTCATCAGACAGTGAAGGTTATGTCAAAGATTTTCATAAAGTTCACTATGGAGCTCGCGCTCTAGGTGGTGTAGGACTTATTATACTGGAAGCTACTGCGATTACTCCAAATGGTAGGATTAGTGACAATGATTTAGGTATATGGTCCAACACTCAAATACCTGGACTTAAAAGCTTGGTAGATATAGGCCATAAAAATGAAACTCAAATGGGTATCCAACTAGCCCACGCAGGAAGAAAATGTACTGCCCAGTGCGAATACACTGTGGCTCCATCAAGTTTATCCTATGATGAAACTTATAGACTTCCCAAAGAACTTACAAAGGATGAAATTTCTCTTATTATATCCCAGTTTCAAGATGCTGCTAAAAGGGCAGATGAGGCAGGTTTTGATATGATTGAAATCCATGGAGCCCATGGTTATCTAATACATGAATTTTTATCTCCCCTATCAAACACTAGAACAGATGCTTATGGAGGTAGTTTGGAAAATAGAACCAGATTTTTAAGGGAAATTCTAGCAGCTGTAAAAAAAGTATGGCCTAGCCATAAGACTATATCTCTTAGAATCTCTGCCACAGATTACCTTGAAGGGGGACTTGTTACTAAGGATTTAGTGAAAATAATAAATGAAGTAAAGCCCTTTATAGATATAGTCCATGTTTCAACTGGAGGACTTTTACCTGCAAAAATAGGCTTGTTTGATGGCTATCAAGTTGAACATGCTAAGATAATCAAGCAAGAATGTAATATACCAACCATAACTGTTGGGCTTATAAATGACTTTGAACTTGCGGAAAATATACTAAATGAAAATAAGGCAGATTTAGTAGCCTTTGGAAGAAAGCTCCTTAGAGAACCTCAATTTATCTTAAATGCAATATATAAAAATAAATATGAGTATGACTTTCCTGTTCAGTATGAAAGAGCTTATAGGTACAGAAGTAGCGATCAAGTAAAAACATTATAACTGGGGTGATTTGTTGAAGGAAAAATTTGAAGCCTTAAGAAAGTTTTTTAAAACGGGAAATACCTTTAGCTATGAATTTAGAATTGGGCAACTCAATGCCCTTAAAGACCAAATTAAGCTATATGAAAATGATATAATAAATGCCCTAAAAATAGATATGCATAAGCCTGAATATGAAGCTTTTATAACAGAGATTGCAATAATCTATCAAGAGTTAAATGACGCCATAGATAATTTAGATAAGTGGATGAAAAACGATAAAACTTCAACTCCTATCTACTTAAGACCTGCTACATCTTATGTGGAAAAAAGGCCTAAGGGGGTGGTTTTTATTATAAGTCCATGGAACTATCCATTTTTACTAACTTTTTCACCCCTAATTTCGTCTATTGCAGCAGGAAATTGTAGTTTGATAAAACCTTCAAAAAAAGCTTCTTATAGTCATGCCTTAATCTGTAAAATATTAGAAGAGACCTTTGAAAGTGATTATATATCACCCTATCTAGATAACAGTGATAGGGTAATAGAATTTATAAAAGCTTCTGACTTTGATCATATTTTCTTTACAGGTAGTGAAGATGTGGGAAGAAAGATTGCCACTGTATCTGCTGGTAATTTAACGCCTTTTACCTTGGAACTTGGTGGAAAGTCACCAGCCCTAGTGGATGATACTATAGATTTGGATTTAGCTGCTAAAAAAATCACCTGGGCTAAATTTCTAAACTTGGGTCAAACTTGCATTGCACCAGACTATATTATAGTTAAAGAATCGATAAAAGATGACTTCCTTGATTTAGTTATAAAATATATAAAAGAATTTTATGGTAATGATATCAAGACCAATGATGATTATGGAAGAATAATAACAAAAGATAGGGTGTCCAAACTAGGCTCTTATATCCTTGAGTCAAATGTACTATTTGGTGGTGAGATAGATATTGAAGACCTATACATTTCTCCAACCATAATAGAAGGTGATTTAAAATCCAAGGTTATGAAGGAAGAAATATTTGGTCCAATTATGCCAATCTTAACCTACCATGACAATGTTGATATACTGGATATAATTTCATTAAATCCCAACCCCTTATCCTTGTATATTTTTTCTGAGAATACTAGTTTTATAAACTATATTTTATCAGGAGTACAATTTGGTGGTGGCTGTATCAATGATACAATATCTCATATAGCAAATACTAAACTACCCTTTGGTGGGGTTAGGCAAAGTGGCATAGGTAAATACCATTCTGAGTACGGTTTTTATGAGTTATCTAATCTTAGACCAATTCTTCATACTAAGAAAAACATAGATATAGATATTAAATATCCACCCTATACTAAAACAAAAAGTAATATAAGCAAATTTTTCTTTAAATAAAAAAGCTAGGAAAAAAATTCCTAGCTTTTATTCTCTAATTTTTGACATTAGTATATCTATTTTTTCTTCTGCTGCTTCCCTTATTCCAAAATCAGACTCTTTTAAGGCTTCCAGCTCTAATATAATATCCCTATCTATGTCTTCTTGATTTTCATAACTATCTATTTTATTTATTATTCCATTTAATTTTCTACTTGTTTTTAAAAACTTTGCCTCGTACTTTTTTCTAGGAACTGTTACAAATAAATAGACTGCAAATACAATACCTATAGTAATACCTAAACTCATTTATTCATTCCTCCTTAAGACCTAATTTTGATTATAGCATTTACCAACATATATTTCATCATATTTTTAAAAATTCTTACTTTTTAGGCTTGTCCATAATTTATTAAGTTATCCTAAAACTCTACTTAATTTAAAATTTAATCAGCCCAGGTGAGTAAATTTATACAAAGTAGTATATAATATTAGTAGATGAAAAAGATAATATGATGTTTTATTTACATCATCACTATAAAATTTGGAGGGAAAAATAATGGAAAAAGATAAAAAATCAAATCTTTTAATAGAAAAATTATTAGATGCAAGAACCATTCTAATCTATGGAGAAATCAACCAAGAACTAGCAGAAAAAGTTACAAAAGAACTACTTGTACTTCAAGAAATAAATAATGAACCTATAAATATATATATCAATAGTCAAGGTGGCCATGTTGAAGCAGGAGATACTATCCATGACATGATAAAATTTGTAAGACCTGAAGTTAGAGTTATAGGTACTGGTTGGGTAGCAAGTGCTGGAGTTAATATCTATCTAGCAGCTAAAAAAGAAAATAGACTTTCGCTTCCTAATACTAGATTTATGATACACCAACCTCTAGGTGGAGTAAGGGGACAAGCAAGTGATATAGCCATTGAAATGGAAGAGATTGAAAAAATGAGAACTAGAATAAATACACTTATCAGTGAAACTACTGGACAAAGTCTAGATAAGGTTTCTAAAGATACTGATAGAAACTATTGGATGGGTGTAGAAGAAGCTATAAAATATGGTATAGTATCTAAAGTTGTAAATAATATAGATGAAATCAAATAAATTTTCACAAAAAGAAAAACCTTAGCCTAGCTAAGGTTTTCTAATTTTTTATCTTATTTAACTTCTAATACTCCATTTACAACTTTTATTTCTTTTTGTAGTACTTCACTTATGAAGTCTACTGGAACATAAGTTTTTCCATCCTTAAGTTCTGGTGCTGAAGAAAGTTCAAATGGAGCTACTTTATTATAGAAATAACTATTTTTCCCAATTTGTAAACTTGTCCAAAATGGCATTTTAGTAAGTTCCATAGGTTTATCTTTACCATTCCACTCTAACTCATATTTCATAATATCTGCAACATCTCTTAAAGATATCATTGTCACATCATTACCCTTGTGGTATAAAGATGCCTTCGCGTCTTTACCTTCATATTTTATTCCATCAAGCTTTTCAATCTTAGTATTTTTTTCTGGCTTAACTTCTTGATTTTTATCCTCTAATACTACAACAAGCTCTGGTGTAGTTTGAGCTGGTATAGATCTAGTTGATGCTCCATAATAAACTAATAATAATTTATCTTGGTATTCTTTTGGTTCCTTCACATTTAACTTAAGCATACCATCTGAACTAACTAAATCTTTGTCAAACTTATCTAATTTAGTTTGTACTCCCTTATCACCATTATTTATTATTATTGCTCTTGGGTTCATTTGTGATGGATAACTAAGTGCGACAGGTGTATTTTTATGGTAATAAACTGTTACATTTGCACCTTTTACTAGATGGGCTCTCTTTTCTTCTCTAGTTGGATTCATATCTCCTACATATACATCATCAAAAACATTGTAGATCATTTGATTTTCATCATTATCTTTGTTTCCTACTAAAATAGCAAACTCTTCTCCTGATCCTAAAACTTCTTTAATAACTCCTGTATGATGTCTGTACTCACCTTTTCCTTCTTCTTGATTTTGAGCTATCTCAAGTGCAGCTGTTTTTGAGTTAGCAAATATGGACATAGGCACAACTACCATAGAACTCACTAATAATACTGCCAACACTTTTTTTCCATTTTTCATAATTTCCCTCCTTAATAATCTTCATAATAGTATTTTTCTTACTTATTATTTACCACATAATAACATAGAATAACAAAAATATGTAGATTGTAATAATACTGTAACCAGACTTTAGCTTTCTTGACTTTTAAATAATTAAGTATATACTGTATATATAGATTATATACAGTTAGGATGGTGATGGCTTGAATATCATAATAAGCAACTCTGATAAAAGACCTATTTATGAACAAATTGTAGCTCAGATAAAATCTGATATTATTTCGGATAAATTAAAAACTGGAGATAAGATACCATCTATTAGATTTTTAGCAAAGGAGCTTAAGATAAGTGTAATAACTACTAAAAGAGCCTATGATGAGCTTGAAAATGAAGGTTTTGTAACCACAGTTCCTGGCAAGGGAACTTTTGTAGCAGCCAAAGATGAGCACTTTATAAAAGAAGAAATTTTAAAAGATATTGAAATTCACTTTTCAGAAGCTATTACAAAGGGTCAACTAGTCAATTTAACCCTTGATGATTTAAAAGATATTTTGGAAAATTTATGTATGGAGGAATGATAATATGACTTACTCATTACAGGTAAATAATTTAAATAAAACTTTATCTGGCTTTTCCTTAGAAGATATTTCATTTAATATTCCATCTGGTAGTATAGTTGGATTAATAGGTGAAAATGGTTCTGGAAAAACTACAACAATAAAAAACCTATTAAATATTATGAAAAAAGACAGTGGTGATGTAATATTTTGGGATAAAAGTTTTGATAACCATGAAATAACTATAAAAGAGGAACTCGGAGTAGTTATGGATGAAATTTTTTTCCCAAACAATTTTACACCAATTATGATAAATAAAGTGTTAAACAATACTTATAAAAATTGGGATGAAGAAAAGTTTTTTTCTTATTTAGAGAAATTCAAACTTCCCAAAGACAAAATTTTTAAAGAATATTCTAAGGGTATGCAAATGAAGCTATCTATCTCTTCTGCCCTTAGCCACAAGGCTAAAATGATTATACTAGATGAACCAACTTCTGGCTTAGACCCTATAATTCGCTCTGAAATTTTAGATGAGTTTTTAGACTTTATACAAGATGAAGAATGTAGTATATTATTTTCGACCCATATAACATCTGATTTGGATAGGATAGCTGACTATATAATATTTATACATGAAGAAAAAATTGTATTTTCCAAAGATAGGGAAGAACTACTAACTGACTATGGTGTTGTTCATACCACAGAAGAAGAACTTGATAAAATACCCAAAAAGCTTATACTTCGTATTATGAAAAATGATTTCAGTGTATCTGTTTTAGTAAGAAATAGGTATGAACTATCTGAGCAGTTTATAGTTGATAGTACAACAACTGAAAACATAATGCTATTCTTTATAAAGGGGGAAATATTATGAAAGCTTTGATTATAAAAGATTTTCTTAATTTAAAACATATTATAAAAAGTCAATTTCAAATTCTACTTGTATTTATTGCCCTTGGATTTATAACAAAAAATCTATTCTTTATTATTAGTATTTTAGCAGTTTTAAGTATTAGTTACAATCTAACTTGCTTTGCTTATGATGAAAATAGTCGTTTTTATTCTTATGGTTTAGCTTTACCAATAAATAGAAAAGATATAGTCTTTAGTAGGTATGTTACATCATATATAGTTTTCTTAGTCACTAGTATGTTGATATTATTACTAACTTATATGAATAGTATAATCTTTAATATTTCAAACTATTTCATCTCTATAACGCTTTTGTTTGTATCAGTATTATTAATAGCTATTTTTACTCCAATTGCCTTTAAATTTGGACTTGAAAAAGCTAAGATAAGTATGATTTTTTCAGTGAGTTTTTTACCAATTGTACTAATTAACATATTTAAAAGTTTAAATCTAAATATAAATTTAAATAGTCTTTATTTGAAAATAATCCCAATGATAATTTTATTAATAGTTTCTTTTGTATCCATAAAACTATCAACTATTATTGTATCAAAAAAAGATTTTTAACTTAAAAAATTATAAAAGACAGGTATTAGCCTGTCTTTTTTTCATAAAAAGGGAATGATATTAACTTATTATATGTTTTATTCTCACCTACATGAGTATATTCAAATATTTCCTTTCCAATTCTAAAATGTACTTTACTTAATCTTAAAACTTATCTTATGTCTGTACTTATTGCTTAAATCTATTGTTTGAACTGGAAATTTTTCATCCCTCTCTTCATCAATGGTTATGATACTTCCATTTGAAACATAAGCACTATGATTATAGATATCCTCATACTTATTGTTTGTTTTATTATACCTAAAATAAAAAGTTTCAATCTCTTTAGCGTCAAGATTTTCTTCATAAACACGCTCAATTTTCAATGTTTTTATTTCATCTTTTGTAATAGTTTGCAATGCAAGTTTTATCCCAAGTTTTTTTATTTTTTTGTCCAAATCAAGTAGTAATTTTTCCATTTCGCTCTCCAGATATTTTACCTGCTTAAACTTTTTCAACTTGGTTATTTTTTCAAGCTGCTTTTCTTTTAATTCTATTTTCTCAAGTAATTCTCTCACTGTATAACTTTCATCTTGTTTCTTATTTACACACCTAACCTTTAATCTATATTTTTCTTCTATAAAAGACCTATACTCAAAAACTAGTTGCTCTTTTTTCATATAATAATCATTTATTACATTTTTATTTAAGCTATCTCTCAATATATCTTTTACCTGAAACTCTGTCATCTTCTCTTCCAGTCTTCCTGCTACAGATAATTCATCCTTGATGTTTAAAACCTCCAAGAGTAATTTTTCATCCCTCATGGAAAGTATATTGGCCTTTAGGTAACCTAACCGGTCTAGTTTTATAATGTCTATGTCTTGTATTATTTTTTCAAATTCTAGCTCCCTCTTATACTTGGATAAAATTGTGTTTATTGAGCTTTCATCTTTCTCAGCTCTTTTATATAAAAGCTCTAATTCTATATCATTCAACAATTTATAGACTATTTTATAATACTCAAATACTGGTACTATAAATGATTTTATATAATTATTATTTCTACTTTCCAATCTATAGATAAGATCATTATCCCTTATATCTCCAACATTATCTGTAAAATAGTTTTCAATAAACTTATTTATTTGAACCAAACTGGAAGGCTCAATGAATACATCTGTAACACTATAGCTTAAAAGCTGCAATTTAGAAGTATTTCTTTCAAATAATTTCAGATTACTAAAAAACTTATTTTTTCTCTTTATATTATTTGGTGTATCCACAAGTTTTATATCATACATATTCTTTTTCACAAATCGTAAAAACTCAGACTTTATTTCCATAGGAAGTAAACTATATATAAGTATATAGATTTTTAAAAGGTTACTCTCATTTGATACATTAAATAGGTCTTCTGAGTTTCTAAACTGATACTTTTCTATTATCTTAGTAATCATCCTATCCCTATCTTTTAGCTTTAGGATTTCTAAAAACTCCTCCTTACTTACCCTTCTAGTATTCCATTGTCCATATTCATTCATTGAATCTACTAAGGAGTTTACATTTTCATCATCTTTCAAACTAGCCTTATTTTCATCCCAAAATCTTTTTATATAGGCAAAGGCAAACTGCATCTTAATCTGTAACCTATATTTTGAATTTAAATTTGTTATATTTTTCATCTTTCTATTTAATTTCAAAATTTCTTCATTTTCTATGGATTTATCAACATTTTCCATTAAATTTTTTCTAGCATTATAAAGATTTTTATACTCTTTTGATAATTGTATATCATCTATAAATGGAGCTCCTATCCATTTTTTTAAGTTTTTATAATCCTTGAGTAAAAATTCATTTGGCTTATGACTATTTTCCAATATATCTATGGTTTTAAAAAAATACTTACTATATTCTTCAAGAGCTAGTCCATTTTCACCTAGATATTTATCTATATTATAGTTTACAAAGTCATTGAATCCTTCTACTCTCTCTGAAATATTAATATACCTACTTAGGATTTTCTTAGCCTTTATATTTTCACCCAGTACAAAAATCCTGGTTTTTTCACTTAGATAATTGGTTTTTATATTTGTCTTAACTAGATTCACCTTATCCATTATCTTAAAAATATCTAGATTTAAAAGATCCTTTAAATCTTCTTCACCTATAAAAACTTCCTCACCTGAATAGATTTGCCTAAAAGTTTCATAATTATAGCTAAACATTTCTCTTTTCAGAAAAGATACTATTTTATATATCTTTCTAAAATCTTCTCTGGTATTTATTTCTTCTATGCCTATATATCTTTCTTCTAATTTTCTCTTGCTTTCTAAGTAAGTTTTATCTTCTATGTCCAAATTATCTATTTGCCTATCTATATTTTCATTATGACCTTCTATAAAAGTGCAAACTTCTATATTTAGCCCCTTATCCTTAAAGACCTTATTCATAAAAATACTATAGTCTCTATTCCAGTTGATTCCTTCTTCCACATCTAATATATCTAGGTCTTTTCCATTATGCTCTTCGAACTCACTAGAGGCTACTTTTAAGTCTTTTACCATTAGATTATTTATTACCTTATAGTATAAAAGCATGTTTGACCTATAATCTACAAATTTATTAATCCAAATGATTTCCCTAGAACTGACATTTTTTATACCAGATATTCTTTCATAATAGTCATTTACCTGATTATCTAATAAAATCCTCTCTGTATAACTAAATGCCCTTCCAGTTTTTCTCCTCTTCTTAGGTCTTTCTAGTTCTAGTATTCTATTACAATATAGATTATAGTTAAGCTTTTCTAGTCTTATATCTCCATATTTTTTTTCTAATATCTTTCTAGTTTTGAGCTTATAAAACAACCTATCTGATATCTTAACCCTCATTTGTAAATCATGATTTTTTGTCCTTATATACTCAATCTTTATAGTATATTTTTTTATTGGTCTATCTTCTACAATTTTTTCCAAACTTAGGCTTCCATCATCTAAGTTTTTTACTATTACCCTAGTCTTACCAACAATGTTCTCTGTATCTACCTCATAAGTCGTATTATCTAAACTGTCATATACTCTAAGTACATTTAATTTACTAGTTGCAAATTCCTCTAAATCACCATTTTTCTTTACCCTTGTTCTAAATTCTAACTTTTTAAACTCTTTTTCATTATCTATTTCTAGAATATCTATTCCTTTATTTTTTCTATATATAACTTTTAATTCTTTTATTCCAAATTTATCAAAATCAGAAACTATAACCTTCACTATGGATGACTTGTTAGGCTTTCTATTTTTAGTAGTTTTCATTATAACACCGCCTTACAGATTGTTTTTGAGTACATGAAAAAAGAGTAGTTATTTTATTTCTACCCTTTTTTATTAAATAATTAATATAAATATTATATTGTAACCTTTTGTAACCTTTTTATTTTAAAAATCCAGATATTATTTCAGCTTCTGCTTCTTCTTCTGTAAGTCCTAATGATTGTAATTTTACAAGTTGTTCTCCAGCTATTTTACCTATAGTAGCTTCATGGATTAAAGATGAGTCTGGGTGATTTGCAAGGATTTCTGGTATGGCTGCAACCTTTCCATTTCCCATTATGATTGCATCGCACTCTGTATGTCCTTGTGATAAATTATTTCCTTCCATTCTGGATCTAAACTCTTGAAATGAATCATCATTTGCTACCGACCTACTTATAACGTGAGAGCTGGCATTTTCTCCATTTAGCTCTACATTAAAGTCTGTTATGGCTCTTTGATTTTTATCTGTCATTATTTTTTCTTCTATAATTAGAGTGGCATTTTTTCCTATCTTACCACTAGTTTTTCTAATTGTATCATCTATACCTCTGATTTGAACTGTATCCATTTTCATATAGCTGCCTTCTTCCATTTCAACTATAGTTGTAGGATTCATCTTATTCTTACCAGTTTTATCAGTTTCTCCATAATGTTTTTCAAGATATAGAACTTTAGCATTCTTACCTATAAAAAATCTATGAATTCCGTCATGTGATGATTCAGTTTCACCTGGATTGTGTATTCCACAACCTGCCACTATAGTAACATCTGCATCTTCACCTATATAAAAATCATTATATACTAGGTCTCCAAGTCCAGTTTTACTTATAACTACTGGTATATGGACACTTTCATTCTTAGTTCCAGCCTTTATATTTATATCTATACCTGGGCTATCAGTTTTTGGGACAATTTCTATGTTTGCAGTACTATTTCTACCATAGGCTTCTCCATTGGCTCTTATATTATAGGCTCCCATTGGGACATCATGTATTCCAGCTATTTCTTTTAATAAATTTTTGTATATTTTATCCATACTTATTCTCCTTTCAAAAATTTACATTGGTCTGATATTTCTAAAAGTCTTGGAAGGATTTCATCCTTATCACTTACTTCACTAATCTCTCCATCTTCCATAAGTATTATCTTATCTGCTATATTTAAGATTCTTTCTTGATGGGATATTATTAAAATATTTCCCCTATATTTTTTATTCATATTCTCAAATACTTTTATTAAGTTTTGGAAACTCCATAAGTCTATTCCTGCTTCTGGTTCATCTAAAACTGATAATTTTGTACCCCTAGCGATTATCATTGCTATCTCTACTCTTTTTAGCTCTCCGCCAGATAACTTTTCATTTAATTCCCTGTCTAAATAATCATTTGCACAAAGTCCTACTTCTGATAAGTACTCACAAGCTTCATCATTATTCAAATCTTTCCCTGCTGCCAGTGATAAAATTTGCCTAACTGTTATACCTTTAAATCTAACTGGCTGTTGGAATGCAAAACTGATTCCAAGATTTGCCCTCTCTGTTATGTCTAAATCGGTTATATCCTTACCATCAAAAAGAATTTGTCCACTAGTAGGCTTTATTATTCCTACAATCATTTTTGCCATAGTGGATTTCCCACTACCATTTGGTCCTGTTATGGCTACAAAATCATCCTCTATCTTTATATTTATATTTTTTAAAATTTCTTTGTTTTTTCCATTTTCATCCACACTATAGTAGACATTTTTTAGTTCTAACATATATATCTCCTTTCGAATTTATACGATATAAATATCAATATTTTATTACATATCTAAGTTTATTCATATGTTTGTAATTTAATAATAAGCTTATATTTATGAATTGTCAATCTTAATTCCTAGCATTTCAGTATAAATTAAATTTATAATATATTTTCTAAAAAAATAGAAGATATTTAGAAAGTTTTCCATGTTTTCACCTAACAATATACCCACTGTCAAAATTCAAAATTTCTATAAATATATAAAAAGAGAGAACCCTTAGTTCTCTCTAAAATAAACTTTCTAGTTTCTAATATTTTCAATTATTATTTTTTCATTTATTTTTTTCAAAGGATAAATACCTGATATTAAGGATATAACAAAGGTTCCAAAAGAGCCTATTAATATTCCAGTTATAGGTATATTATATGAAAATAAACTTATCCCAACCATGGATTTATATAATAGATAACTAAGCGGTAAACTTACTAGCACTCCAAAGAAAATGGAATAAAAGCTGTAATAAATACCCTCTAAAGCTATCATCTTCTTTATATCCTTTGATCTCATGCCTATGGCTTTTAATATGGCTATCTCTCTCGTTCTTATTATTATGTTAGTACTTATAGTGTTAATTATATTAATGCTGCTTATTAAGGCTATAAGACTTATAAAACCATATAAGAATATATTGGTTACTATCTTCATGACATTTTCTTCTTTTATCATTTTTTCCATATCCATATAGGTTAAATTATAATCTGTTTCAATATCATCTAATTTTTCAAGGATTTCCTCCCTATCTGAATTTTCATCAGTGGATATTTTTATACTTTGTCTTAGGTATCCATCTGCAAACTTTTCTACATTGTTTGAGCTTGTAAACAGCATAAGTCTTCCATTAAACTTCCTATCTAAACCCTCTATGCCATCTTCTATAACTCCCAGTACCTTGACTTCTTCAAAACTGTTATCTCCAAGCATTATCCTAATCTTATCTCCAGTTTTAAAATTATAACCCTTAACCTTATCTTCCACCTTATTTTCTGTTAGTATCTTAGTATTGTTAAATACTATAACACCATTTTCCTTATCCATATCACTTACCTTTACCTTAGATAAGTTCTCAAGTTTTTCATCTCCAATATAATTTATACTCGACTGAATCTCTAACTTTCCTTCGTTCTCCCTTATATTTCTCATAAAGTGTTCTAAATACTTGTCCTTTACCTTATCTTTTTCCACAATACTTAAAATATCTAGTTCTGTCTGCATATATAATTTATCTATTCCCTTTAACTCAAGTATTTCATCTCTTAGTTTTTCTGTATTGCCTATAGATTCATTTCCCATAATTACAAATTCTCCAGCACTTTGTTTTTCTATATCTGTAATCTTATATATGTTTTCTGTAAAACTACTAAAAGTTATTAATAAAATCATACTTATAGTCATTGAAAAAACTGTTATTAAAAACCTACTCCTGTTTCTAGTAAGGTTTTTATAGGCTATTTCTCCCTCTATCCCAAATACTTTACTAAATAAACTAGATCTTTTAGCCTTCTTGATTTTTTCTAATTTTATCTCTCCACTATTTCTTATGGCTGAAATCACAGAAACCTTACTTGCCTTTATAGCTGGTATCACAGCTGATAATAGTACAGTTATCACACTTAAAATCACTACAAAAACTATAATTTGTAAGTTAGGTTCAACTGTTAAGTTATTTATAAAATATATCTCTGAACCCACATTACCAACTATGGTAAAAACTATATGCATAGCTAAAAATCCTGATATAAGTCCTAGGGGCAGGGCTATTAAAACTAGTATTAAGGCTTCTAGCAAAACCAGATTTAATAGTTGAGATTTCTTCATACCTATAGCCCTCAAGGTTCCAAATTCTGATATCCTTTCTATAACTGAAATATTAAAAGAATTATATATTACAGCTATTGTAGCTACTATTATAATTAAAACTATTATGCTAACCATTTGAACCATAGAGTTATTAAAAGTTTTATTGGTACTTTCTGCTGATAACCTAAGGAGTTTATAATTTGTATCAATATTCTCTTCTGGAACTTTTAAACCCCTTCCTATTTCCATAATTTTATCTGATGCTCCAAGTATTTTATCTGTTTTAAACAGGGTATTATACTCCCTATCACTTTCTATCTTCTCTAGCTTAGTAAAACCTGTTGTCAAGTAATTATAAGGCCTTCTAATTCCACTTTCCATTATTCCAACAAGTTTATAATTTTCATTTCCCAGCTGTCTTATGGCCTTATCTTCATTTCTATACTTTATGTTATCCACCATATCAAAACTAACTTCACTTCCAATTTTATATCCATCTCCTAGTACCTTTAGGGCATTCTCTTCTAGGATTATTTCCCTATTATTTTCTGGAAATCTACCTTCCTTAAGTTTAAATTTCCATAGGTCAAAGTTAGTTTCTGTTTCCTCCATAACATTGATATATCTATGCTCCGGTATTCCCTCTTCAAAGTCATTATCCTTCTTTGGTATGTCACTTATAAGCCCATAACCTAAATCCCTGTAGACGCCTACTTTTTCCACGCTAACATGCTTTGTAAGTTTTTCTATTGTCTTACTATCTACATTCTTAAGCTCCCCATAATAAGAGCCATTTTCATGAGTTGCTTCTTTTATCATAACCTTTCTCATAGAATCCATTATGGTAAAAACAGATGTTATCATAGCTACTGATAAAATTATCCCAAAAATAGTTAACATGGTTCTCTTTTTCTCTTTTTTAAAATACTTAAATATAATTCCCCTATAATCTTTCACTTTTTATCACCTGATCTTTTACAATTTCCCCATCGCCAATTGTTATTATTCTATCTGCAAGAGATGCTATATTTAAGTCATGAGTAACTAGTATTAGGGTCTGATTATATTTTTTTATGGATAGTTTTAAAAGTTCAATTATATCCTTACTAGATTCACTATCCAAGTTTCCAGTAGGTTCATCTGCAAAAATTACAGATGGATTATAGGCAAGTGCCCTACCTATGGATGTCCTTTGCTGCTGGCCTCCTGATAACTGATTAGGTAGATGTGAAAGCCTATCTTCAAGCCTTAATATATTTACTAGTTCATCAAAATAGTTTTTATTTATTTCCTTTTTGTCTAAAAGTAGTGGTAGCTTTATGTTTTCTTCAACAGTTAATACAGGTACTAAATTATAGGCCTGAAAAATAAAACCCACATTTCTTCTCCTAAAAAGTGATAGTTCATTTTCACTTAGATTATAGATATCAACATTATCAATTATCACCTTTCCACTAGTAGGCTTATCTACTCCTCCTAGGAGATGTAAGAGTGTACTCTTACCTGAACCACTTGCCCCTACTATGGCTACAAACTCTCCCTTGTCTATTTGTAAATTTATATCTTTAAGTGCCTCTACCTTTAAATCTCCACTTCCATAAGATTTAGATAGATTCTCTATTTTTATCATTATTTTCCCTCCATATCTATATTTATAAACTTATTATATAAGCTTAAACTTACATCTTAGTGAATAAAAGTCTTACATTTTTGTAAGTTTACTAGCTAGGATAAAATAATTAAATAATTTTACCTAAAAACCAAAAAAGCTAAACCACCAAAAGGTAGTCTAGCTTTTATAAACTAAGTTCCAAATCAAACTTTCCTATTAAATTAAATTCTGGTTTTTTTAGTTCTTCAAGTCTTGTAAAATCTACTTCTACAAAAAACTTTATATATAAATCATAGGGTTTCTCTTCCCCTTCTGTTTTAGCAAATAATCCATATTTCTGTATATCCTCTTCTAAATTTTCTTCCTGTTCAAAAACTATATTATCATAGACTGGAAGATTTATTTTAGTTATCTTATCTGTTTCATCTGTATTAAGTCTACCTATAAGCCCTAGCTCTTCTGAATAAACCTTAAAACATCTAATACCTGCATCATACTTTAGACTAAAGGATTTTGTCCTATCAAACCTATAACTGTCTTCATAGCCCTTATTTAAATAACCCTCAATTTGATTATAGATTAATTCTTTTTCTATTAGTTTATTTAAATAGTTACTAATCTTATCATCATCTTTTAAGTTATCCATCTTTATTTCATACTGTTTTACTATCTTGTTCCTCTTTATCTCTTCCTTATTAACATCAAATAACCTAAAATTTTCTCCTACTTTAAAAACTGATAAATCTGCCACATAAATCCTATATTCAAAATCCACCCTTGGGTAGTCTAATATTTGTGATGCTAAGTAATTTTTAAAGAACTCTCCATCTGCTATCTCTGTTATTTTATCTAGCTTAAATACATCTGTTTCTTCATACCTGTTATTCATAGACATCTCTATATTGTTAAAAACTACATAACCCTCTTCTTCTCTTTCGTAGTGCTCAACTATAGTCATTAGATTAAATTGATCATCTATGTTTTCACTTCCATATATAAGTGCCTGTCTCTTAGCTTTTAAGAGATAACTTGATGTATAAAATGTATATATATTGTTTAAAATGTCTAACTCAAAAAAATCTCCCCTATAAAATAACTTTTGAAAAATAGTTTTTATAGGTAAATTTTCATACCCTTCCTCTAAATGGTACTTATTTGCCAAAATATAATTTAATTTTATATTTGGATAAAATAAACTAACCAAGGATTTAACTAAAAATATCCCTAATACCAGTGGTAGTACTGCAACTATATATAATCCCACTCTTGATAGCCCTATAAAGACTAACCCAGTAAGTAGGGGTATATATGATGTTTTAATATTTTTTGATTTTATAGTTTCAAGTACAAACAATACTATGAACAGTGCTGCCATTCCCAAGTAGTAAGTATTTTTTATATTGAAAAACAAATCTTGAAAATTACTATTATTAAGCACTAACTGAGCATAATAATATTGAAATAATCCAAATATAAAAACATTAATAGCAAGATATAATATCTTAAGTTTTTTATCATTCTGAAAATTAACTTGTTTGTCTAAAATTATTAAAGCCAATAAAACTACTAATCCAATTATAATATTAAACACCTACTTTCTAAAATCTTATGATACTATAATACCTTATTTCTGCAAATTTTCCAATAGACCTGACTTTTTTCTTGCTTTTAATCAGCTTTCCAATTATAATATTTCTCATTAAAAAGGATGTGGTTAAATGGACAATATAATAAGAAGCACAAGATTGGAAATAGATTTAGATCTTATTAAATATAATATGAAACAGCTCCTAGACTACTCAGAGTCTACTAAGATTTTGGCGGTAATTAAGGCTGATGCCTATTCAAATGGCGCTGTAGATGTAGCTAGCACACTTATGGAAAGTGGCGCCTGGGGACTTGCAGTTGCAACTATCAATGAAGCCTTGGAGCTTAGATATAAAAAAATTAAGGCTCCACTTATGATACTTGGATTTGTAGATAATGACTACCTAGAATATGTAGTAAAATATGATTTAATCCAAACCATCTACAATAAAGACCAGGCCTTAAAGCTTAATGAGTTTGGTGAAAAATATAATAAGTTAGTCAATATCCATATAAAAATTGACACTGGTATGAATAGGCTTGGTTTTAAGCCAACATCCGAAAACTTGGAACTTATTCAGTCTATATCAAATTTGGAATATATAAATATTCAGGGTATATTTTCACATTTCGCTGAGTCTGAAATAGATGATAAATCCTTTACAAAAAAACAGTATGAAACTTTTGTAGCTTATATAACTAGCTTGGAAAAACTAGGACTAAAGTTTGAAATAAAGCATATTTCAAATTGGGGTGGCTACTGTGATACTCCTGAATACAATCTGGATATGGTTAGATTGGGTGTACCTTTGTTTGGGGTTTACTCAAACTATGAGCTTCAAAAACCTAAGATAGACCTTAAGGTTACTATGAAGTTAAAAACTAAAATTTCCAATATAAAAGTGGTTAAAGAGGGAGAAAGTATTAGTTACAACAGGCAATATTTCTGTAAATCAGATAGAAAGATTGCAACTATACCAGTTGGTTATGCTGATGGGATAAGTCAAGATATGGCAGCTGCCTTTGATTTTTATATAAAGGATCAATCTGTAAAGTCAGTGGGTAAGGTTTGTATGGATCAAATCATGTTGGATATTACAGATGTCGAAAATGTTTCTCTGGAAGATGAAGTTGTAGTATTTGATAATAGAAACCAAAAATACCTATCTGCTCGAAATATAGCAAACATAAGTAAAAGAGTGCCCAAGGTATATATAGAAAATGGAAAAATAGTAAAGGCTGTTGACTTACTGTTTCTATAAAAGAGAGGACCTTCCTCTCTTTTTTAATTGGCTACTTAATTTACTTTTTTAGTCTTATATTAAATTCTGTACCTTGATCTTTCTCTGATTTAACATAGATGTATCCTCCATGTTTCTCCACTATTAGTTTTGAAAGATTAAGCCCTATACCTACACTATCAGTATTTTCTTCTGCCCTATAAAATCTTTCAAAAATAAAGGGTAATTTCTCACTATCTATACCTCTTCCATCATCTCTTATAAATATATCTATGAAAATTGGCCCTTCTCTAACTTCTAACTCAAGTTTTTCCTCACTGTACTCACAACCATTCTTTACTATATTTGTCAAAGCTTCTTCAAGCCACTTAAAATCACCTGCTATATTAACTGATGTTTTTCTATACTTTATATTAGTTTTTGGAAATATTTCCCTTACATTTAAAATTACACTCTCCATTAAATCATCCACAAAAATTTCTTCAAACTTAAACTCTATAGTATCTGATTCTATCTTTGCCACCTTAAGTAAATTTATTATTAGCCATTCCATTCTATCTAACTGAATCTTACTTTTTTCTATAAACTCTTTTCTCATATCTTCATCCATGCCAGCTTGTAGAATCATCAAATCATTAAAAATCAATAGAGATGATAAGGGTGTCTTAAGTTGATGGGATATATCTGATATCATATTTTTTAAAAATATTTTTTCCCTACTTAATAATCTAATGTTATTTTCTATAATACCAATGGTCTTATTTAGTTTGTTTTTAAGTATATTCATCTCCTCATCATTGGTCATTTCAAGCCTTAAATCATAATTGCCAGCGATTATTTCATCTAAATAATTATTAAAGATATCTATTTCCCTATTTCTTCTTTTTGAATTAAGATACATTATAAAATATATTGGGAGTAAAACTCCTACTGAGATAAAGATTATATAAATATTATCTTTTGGATTAAAAACTTTTTGATACTCCAAATCCATATTCTTAGTATATCCATACTCTTCTAAGATGTTTTTCCCAGTCTGGTAATCCTCACTATTTCTAGTTCCAAGTACTATATCTATTATCTCTTCCTTGTCTATATTCTTTTCTTCTAAAACTCCTATTATCTCCATATCTCTCTTAACCAAATTTTCATTTATGCTCTTATTGTAGTTGGTAAAAATATAAAATATAAAGCCAGATACTAAAATCTGACTTATTATAATTGCAAATATCATTTTTTTATTTTTAAAAGTCTTCATCATAAAACTTCCTCATTCCAAATGTAGCCAACACCTCTAACAGTTTTTATATACCTGCTTTTTTTAGGGTCATCTTCTATCTTGTGTCTAAGTCTTTTCACATATACAGATAAAGTATTGTCATCTATAAAACTTCCCTCTATGTCCCACAGTTTTTCTATTATTACATTTCTAGTTAAAACCTGTTTTTTATTTTCAACTAAAAGTACCAAAAGTTTATACTCTGCTGGAGTTAAATTTATAAGTTCTCCCTTTTTCATAACCCTGTTACTTAGATAGTCTATCTCTAAATTTCCCGTTTTTATAGTTTCCCTAATTTCTTTTCCACTTCTTCTAAAAATCGCCTTTATCCTAGATATAAATTCCTTTACTCTAAAGGGCTTAGATATATAATCATCTGCTCCCAAATCAAAGGCTTTTACCACATTTACTTCGTCATCCTCAGCAGTTAAAAATATTATTGGACTATTATTTTGCTCTCTAATCTTTTCACATATATCAAATCCATTTCCGTCTGGAAGAGTTATATCTATTATGTATAAATCAAATTCTTTTACTTCTATTTTCTCTAAGGCTTGTTTTTTTGAACCTGCCAGGCTTACATTATAGCCTTCTGACTTTAAAGTATATTCTATGCCCATCCCTAGAGTTATATCATCTTCTACCAATAAAATTTCCACTCTACTCACCCCCACTACCATATTACTACCCTCTTATTAATTAACTGTATTAAATATCTTAAGTTTATATTAATTATACCTTGTTTTTCATTTTATTTTAGCTTTATTTTAACTTTTATATTAATTTGTTTGATTTTTCACTTGACTTTCTTTATTAATTATTATAACATTCTTAGAAATATATAAATTTCATCTGAATATTCAAACTCACATAGTTTTTATTTTTATAGAGGGTTATTTGGTTCTTAGCTAAGGTTTGAAATTTAAAATATTCGCAATATTTCAATTATTTAATTATTTTATCTAGGGGGGAAAATTATGAAAAAGATTATTAGTTTAATTATGATATCAGTTCTTACTTTATCTCTTGCAGCGTGTGGTAACAAACCTGCTGCCAGTGCTGATGGTTATAAAATAGGAGTTGTAACTGGAACTGTATCACAGGGAGAAGAAGGATTTAGAACTGGAGAGGACCTTGTAAAGAAATATGGTAAAGATAAAATCAAACATATTACATATCCTGATAAGTTTGACAAAGAACAAGAAACTACAATATCTCAAATTGTAGCTTTAGCATCAGATCCTGAAGTTAAGGCTATTGTTATATATGAGGCAGTAACTGGAGTATCTTCAGCGATTGACCAGATTAAAGAGATGAGACCGGATATGTTATTTATAGCTGGAGCACCTCACGAAGATATCAATGTTGTAGCACCTAGAGCAGATATATTACTAGATTTAGATCAGGTAACTCGTGGTGAAACAATTATGAAAACAGCTAGTGAAATGGGAGCAAAAACTTTTGTTCACTATTCTTTCCCAAGACATATGTCTATGGAATTCCTAGCAAAAAGAAGAGATTCACTTAAAGATGCAGCTAAAAAATATAATATAGATTTTGTTGAAATAGATGCACCAGATCCAATGTCTGATGCAGGAGTACCAGGAGCTCAACAATTTATCTTAGAAGATGTACCTAGAGAAGTAGCTAAATATGGAAAAGACACTGCATTCTTTAGCACTAACTGTGGTATGATTGAACCTTTAATAAAACAAACTTTAAACGAAGGTGCTTTATTCCCAGAACAATGTTGTCCATCTCCTTACCATGGTTATCCAGGAGCTTTAGGTATTGAAATACCTGATGACAAAGCAAATGACATAGCTTATTTAAATGAACAAATCTCTGCTAAGGTAGCTGAGAAAAATGGTAATGGAAGATTTGCAACTTGGACTCAACCAGCAGCTAAGACTATACTACAAGCTGGTACAGAGTATGCTATAGAATTTGCAGAAGGTAAAATAGAAAGATTTGACCCAGCTAGAATGGAAGTTCTTATGAAAGAAAACTCTGCTAATGCTGATGATTTTAAAGTAAAAACTATAGATAAGGATCATGACAATTTCTTAGTATTTGTTTTAGGAAGTCAAATTTATTAATATTTAACGACATATATTTAGTATTGGAAAAGGCAAATAGGTAATCTATTTGCTATTTTCTATACTTTTTTTAATAGGTTTTAGCAGAAGGGAGTGGGAATTATGGCTTTACTAGAAATAAAAAACATTTGTAAAAAATATGGAGAAAATCAAGTATTAGAAGATATCAGCTTTAAGATTGATCAAGGTGAAATCCTAGGACTACTGGGAGAAAACGGAGCTGGTAAGTCTACTCTTATGAATATACTATTTGGCATGCCTGTAATACATAATACTGGTGGATATGAAGGCGAAATTTCAGTTGATGGACAAAATTATAAGCCCAAAAATCCTACTGACGCCATGAAATTTGGAATTGGTATGGTGCATCAAGAGTTTATGCTTATACCTGGCTTTAGCATTACAGAAAATATAAAGCTTAATCGTGAAAATACTAAATCTAGTTTAACTGGAAAACTTACAAAATCTAACAAGCTTAATCGTTTAGATACTAAGAGCATGAAGTCTGATGCTGATGAAGCTCTTAAAAAACTTGACCTGAAAATAGATTCTTTATTACAGGTTGAAAATTTACCAGTTGGCTACAAGCAATTTATTGAAATTGCCAGAGAAATAGATAAGACAAACTTAAAAATTCTAATTTTAGATGAACCAACTGCTGTACTTACAGAATCTGAAGCTAGGGATTTTTTAGAAATAATAAAAACTTTAGCAGATTTTAATATTGCAGTTTTATTTATCACACATAGGTTAGAAGAAATCAAAAGTATCACAGACAATATAGTAATTATCAGGGATGGAAAACTCATAGAAACAGCTAAAACAGCTGATGTTTCTATTAAGGATATGGCAAAACTCATGGTAGGTAGAGATATATCAACATCAAGACTTAGAAAAAATAAACAATTAGATGATAAAGACATCATTTTAGAGCTTGATAGCTTTTCTGTAAATATGCCTGGTGAACAGGTGAAGTCTATTAATCTAAAGGTTAGAAAAGGGGAAATCTTAGGTATTGGTGGTCTTGCTGGTCAGGGTAAGGTTGGGATTGCTAATGGTATTATGGGTCTTTATCCAACTACTGGTAAAATCTACAAGGGAACTAATAGAATACCTGTAAATAATCCTAGAGCAGCACTTATGGACTCTATAGCCTTTTTATCAGAAGATAGGAAAGGTGTTGGACTTTTGTTAGATAATTCCATAGACCTTAACATAGCCTATACTTCCTTGGAAATTAAAAATGAATTTCTAAAAAAGGTTGGATTTTTTAATGTAATTGATGGAAATAAGGTTAAATCTCATGCAGATAAAATGATAGAAGATTTAGATATTAGATGTACAAGTAGTAAGCAAAATACTAGGTTCTTATCTGGGGGTAATCAACAAAAAGTTTGTATAGCCAGAGCCCTTACCCTAAAACCTGATCTGCTACTTGTATCAGAGC
This sequence comes from uncultured Tissierellia bacterium, assembly GCA_946402705.1. Lineage (GTDB taxonomy): Bacteria > Bacillota > Clostridia > Tissierellales > Tissierellaceae > CAMIXG01. The sequence goes on from CAMIXG010000010.1 coordinate 35,113, forward strand.
CTACTCGTGGTATAGATATAGGTGCTAAAAATTTAGTGCTGGAAACTTTAATTAAACTAAATGAAGAATATAATACAACTATTATAATAACTTCAAGTGAACTTGCTGAATTAAAGCAAGTATCTGACAGAATCGCCATTATTACTGAGGGATCTATTACCTCAATCCTAACACCTGAGGATTCTGATGAAAAATATGGACTTGCCATGTCAGGTAAAAAATATGAGGAGGTGACAGATGATGAGTATTAAAAAAACTTATGAAAAAATAGGATTTCCAAGACTTATAATAATTGTCTTTATCATCGTACTACTAGTAGCTGCTGCCAGTTTAAAAATACCCTTATCTGGCATCTATTCAGATATACTAATAAGATTTGGTATGAATGCAATCCTAGTTCTTGCCATGGTTCCAGCTATAAAATCTGGTATTGGGCTTAATTTCAACCTACCACTTGGAGTTATATTTGGACTATTTGGAGCCTTAGTTAGTATGGAGCTAGGTTTACATGGTTGGACTAGTTTATTTGCCTCTTTACTAATCGCAGTACCTCTTGCCACATGTGGAGGTTACTTATATGGACTAATGCTTAATAAGGTCAAGGGACAAGAGATGACAGTTGGTAATTATGTTGGATTTTCAATTGTATCCTTTATGTGTATAGTTTGGACTATTGCACCCTTTAAATCACCTGAACTAGTTTGGGCAATGGGTGGAACTGGGCTTAGAACTACAGTATCTTTAGAAAATACAATGGAAAAAATTCTAGATAATTTTTTATCTTTTAAACTATTTAATGTAACTATTCCTACTGGACTACTTCTTTCAGTTGGACTGCTATCCTTCTTATTTTGGTTTTTCACTAAAACTAAATCTGGTATAGCTATGGAAGTTGCTGGTAGTAATGAAAACTTTGCAGTATCTAATGGTGTAGATGTAAATAAGGAGAGAATAAAAGGAACAGTTTTATCTACAGTTTTAGGTGCTATTGGAATTATAATTTATAGTCAATCTTTTGGATTTTTACAATTATATAATGCTCCACTTTATGTAGCCATGCCTGCTGTTGCATCTATCCTAATCGGAGGTGCTACTGTAAGTCATGCTAAGATATCACATGTACTAATTGGAACTCTATTGTTTCAATCTGTACTAGTTATAGCCCTACCAGTTATAAATATCATATCTGAAGGATCTATGTCTGAAATAGTGAGAGTTATAGTTAGTAATGGTATAATCCTTTATGCATTAACTAGATCTGGAGGTGTGGAATAATGTTAGTACCTATTTTCTTTATTATATTATCTATAGTAGGATTTTATTTTTCAGGTCTTACTGGAGATTTTGTATTTCAACAAATGATACTTAGACTGGCTAGAAACTTAGTTTTAGTTATGTCTCTTATGATTCCAATAATATCTGGTATGGGACTTAACTTTGGTATAGTCCTTGGAGCTATGGCTGGACAAATAGGAATTATAGTTATTATGAATAATGGTTATACTGGTTTTAATGGATTTTTAATAGCAGTCCTAGTAGCCACACCAATAGCCATTATATTAGGATATTTAGTTGGTAAAATTTTAAATAAGGCAAAGGGTAAAGAAATGATAACTTCAATGATTTTAGGTTTCTTTGCAAATGGTATCTATCAATTAATCTTTATAATCTTTGCAGGTACACTTATACCTTTTAAAAACAAAGACTTGCTAAGATCTTCTGGAGATGGGCTTAGAAATACCATAGATTTAATAAGTATTAAATCTTCTTTGGATAACTTATTGTTTCCAAACTCTCCTTATCCAATTATGACTTTTGTAGTTATTATCTTACTTTTTGTAGGTATCTATCTAATACTTAAAACAAAAGTAGGACAGGAAATGAGAGCAGTTGGTCAATCTATGCATATAGCAAGTGTATCTGGTATAGATGTGGATAAAACTAGAATAATAGCTATAATAATATCTACAGTTCTTGCTGCTTGGGGTCAGCTTATCTACCTTCAAAATATGGGGACATTTAATACCTACAATAATCATGAACAAGTTGGACTTTTTGCCGTTGCTTCTATCTTAATTGGTGGAGCATCTGTAAATAAGGTATCTTGGAAGGAAGTAGTCCTTGGTACCTTCCTCTTCCATCTATTGTTTATAGTTTCTCCTCTAGCTGGACAAAATATAGCTGGAGATGCTCAGATTGGAGAGTACTTTAGAGTATTTATAGCCTATGGAGTAATAGGGGTTGCGCTTATACTTCATAGCTGGGAAGAAAACAAAAAGAAAAGTTTAAACTTAAACTTTGATTTAAATAACTCCTAATTAAACTTTAATATATAAAAGAGGCAGTTAACCGTTTGGTTAACTGCCTCTTAATCTATGTTAAGCTAATATTAGTTTTTCTATATCATCTTCTACTGTTGAAATACCTGCTATTCCAAAGTTTTCTACCAATACATTTACAACATTTGGTGATAAGAATGCTGGTAATGTTGGTCCTAAGTGTATATTTTTAACTCCTAGGTGTAAAAGAGCTAATAATACTATAACTGCTTTTTGTTCATACCAAGCTATATTATAAGCTATTGGTAATTCATTTATATCATCAAAGCCAAATACTTCTTTTAACTTCAAAGCAATTAGAGCTAATGAATAACTATCATTACATTGTCCTGCATCAAGAACTCTAGGTATTCCTCCTATATCTCCTAAATCCAACTTATTGTATTTATATTTTGCACAACCTGCAGTTAGGATAACTGTATCTTTTGGTAAAGCTTCTGCAAATTCTGTATAGTAATTTCTTTCCTTATGTCTACCATCACAACCTGCCATTACAACAAATTTCTTAATAGCTCCTGATTTAACTGCATCTACTACTGTATCTGCTAAAGCAAATACTTGATTATGAGCAAATCCACCAACTATTTTTCCAGTTTCTATTTCTGTAGGTGCTTCACATTTCTTAGCTTGTTCAATTATCTTAGAGAAATCTTTATGTTCCCCTATTTCACCTGCTATATGCTCTACTCCTGGATATCCTGCTGCCCCAGTTGTATATATTCTATCTGCATAACTATCCTTTACAGGTACTATACAGTTTGTAGTCATTAAGATTGGTCCGTTAAATGTTTCAAATTCTTCCCTTTGTTTCCACCAAGCATTTCCATAGTTTCCAAAGAAATTATCATATTCTTTGAATTTTGGATAGTAGTGAGCTGGTAGCATTTCTGAGTGAGTATATACATCCACTCCAGTTCCCTTAGTTTGTTCTAATAACATTTCTAAATCTCTCAAGTCATGTCCTGAAACAAGGATTCCTGGGTTTTTACCTACTCCTATATTTACTTCTGTTATTTCTGGATTACCATAACTACCAGTATTAGCAGAATCAAGTAAAGCCATACCTGCTACTCCATATTCTCCAGTTTTTAATGTTAAACCAACTAAATCATCAACACTTAATGTATCATCTAATGTTTTAGCCAAAGCTTCTTGTAAAAATCTATCAACATCATCATTATCTTGTAAAAGAGCATTTGCATGTTTAGAATATGCAGATAGACCCTTTAATCCATAAGTGATTAGTTCTCTAAGTGATCTCACATCTTCATTTTCTGTAGATAGAACACCCACTTCTTTAGATTTTTCTTCCCATACAGCTTGATTTTTTTCATTCCATGTTGCAGCTTCTGGTAAATTCTCTTTATTTTTAAGACTAGCTAATAACTCTTCTTTAATATCCATTATTTTAGATATTCTTTCCTTAAAAGCGTCCTCATCAAAGTTTGCATTTGTAATAGTCATAAATAAACTATTTGTGATTATATGGTTAACACTTTTGTCTATAGCAGTATTTTCTGCTCTAAGTCTAGTAGTTACTTCAGATAGTCCCTTTAATAACCATACTAGTAAGTCTTGAGTATTTGCAACTTGTGAAGTTTTTCCACAAACTCCTCTTGATGTACATCCTTTGTTTCCCATTGTTTCCTGACATTGATAACAAAACATATTATTTTCCATATTTTCCCCTCCATTAATTTACTTCTAACTTAATTATATTGAACTTATATAATTAAAACTGTAACATATGTTACAGTCCAATTATTTTAGATAATATTTTTTAACTCTTCTAGGTCAATTATTTCTATGGAATTTCTATTAAGCTTTAAAAGTCCACTTCTTTCCATATTGCTAAGTTCCCTTGATAGCGAAGGTCTTGTTGTCCCCAAATAATCTGCAAGTTCTTCCCTATTATAGATTAGATTTACTTCTTTTGATTCATTTAATTTTTGTAGTAAATAATTAGCTATTTTTTGTTTTAAGGTAAAGCTCCCCATTATTAGCAGTTTTTGATTTAGATGAAAAGCTTTTTCTGACAATATTTCCAGCATATTTTGAACTATTTGTTTTTGAGTGTTTGAATCGCCTTCAAAAAACTCCTTGTCTATTGATAAAATTGTACTTTGCTTTCTAGCCAAACATCCATAATCATAAGGATGGTCTGATAGATACAAGTAGACCTCTCCAAATACAGTTCCACTATCAGTAAATATATTTACTATGGTTCTTTTACCATTTACATCTGTTTTCTCCACCTGAACAGAACCGTCTATTAAAACAAACATGCTAGTCGGCTCATCTTCTTGTTGAAATACATATGAATTTTTATCTATTTTAAGTATATTACAATATCTTGAATCCAATATTTCCCCTATCTCTTTGTCTGTAAATCTTTTAAATAAAGTACTTTTCTTTATTATATCAGTTAACATATTCCACCTCTTATATAATAATATATACACCATTATACTATAGTCTAACATATGATTATTATTTAATTTAATATTGTAGTATAATATTCTATAATATGGAGGGATTTAATGAAAAAGAAAAATCTTAAACAACAATTAGCTTTAATGAAAAAAGAAGCTTTGCAAAATATGACTCCTGTAGAGCAAAAGAAAATTGGGAAGATAATACATTTTTCATCTTTAGCATCTGGTTCTATTGGTGCTGGCTTAGCCCAAATACCTGGTGGTGACTCTGCTCTAATTGTTCCCATTCAAATAAATATGATAAGAAAAATAGCTAAAGAATTTAATCTAACTCTAACAGAGTCCTCTGCAGAAATAGTACTTGGCACTGCCCTATCTACCATGGCTGGTAGAACTGCATCTCAGTTTTTAGTTGGCTGGCTTCCAGTAGCTGGAAATGTTATAAATGCAGGAACGGCAACAGTAGTAACTGAATTACTAGGCTGGATTATAGCAAATGAGTTTTCAAAAGAGAAAAAAATATGACAAAAAAATACCAGGCCTAGGCCTGGTACTTTATTATAGGGACATCTTCAGAGATTGTATAACAATATCTAGCAATATTGTGGGTTGGAAAACTATATATTCTATACATTCTCTATTTTTAAAACTTTCTTACATATACAATATAACATATATTTACACATTTTACTAGATTTTTTTAAAGTATATATCCACTTTTGTATATACTTCTAACAAATTAATTTACAGCTTTACTCGCTTTTGCATTTTAAAACTATCATACATTTGTCTAGCAAAACCTAGTGAGTTTTCGTCCTTGGATATTTCCTTAGACATTTCCTCTAAATACATGTCCTCAAAAGTGTCTGATGCTGATGATCTCTCTATTAGACCATCTCTAGGAACCGTTTTTTTCATTTCCTTCATCATCATATATAGAAAAATGGATTCAAACTCCTTACAAGCGTCCATTAATTCCTTGTCTTCCTTATTTTCTATATCCACATTTTTTCTTTGTATCTTAGTTGTATCAATGGCATTATTAAAACCTAAATCATTAATCTTCATCTAATCACCTATCTTTTTAAGTTATTAGCTATTTGTAACATCTCATCTGAAGTTGTTATTGATTTTGAATTTATCTCATATGCTCTTTGAGCAGTTATCATTTTTACCATTTCATCAACAATTTGAACATTAGAAGACTCTAAATAATTCTGTACAACTCTAGTCTGAGTATCGTTATCTTCGATTTCTATTGGTTCACCACTACTATCTGATTGTTTATAAAGATTTCCACCTAAAATTTCTAATCCTTCTGGATTTGGAAATCTTACTAGTCTAAGTCTTCCAACTTCAGTAGCTTCATCATCATCTGCACCCTTAGTAAAGATATATCCTCTTTCATCGATTATTATATCTCTAAAGTTGTCATCAAATTCTATAGTACTTTCGCCTTGTTCAAGCACTGGATAACCTTCTGAAGTTACTAGCATTCCACCTGTTCCTTCAGAACTTAATTTAAAACTACCATCTCTAGTATATCTTACATTTCCATCACCTAAATCTATAGCAAAAAATCCATCTCCATTTAAAGCTACATCAAGAGGTCCTTCTGTATGAATAAAACTACCTGTAGTAAATGTTCTCTTAGTTGCTACTGGCATAGTACCATGTCCAACTTCTAAGTGTATTGGTCTACCACCATCATCTACCCTATTAGTTCTTTTCATATTTGCATAAAACAAATCCTTAAACTCAGCTCTACTAGTTTTGTATCCTGTAGTATTAACATTTGCCAAGTTATTTGATATTGTGTCTATATTAAACTGTTGAGCCTTCATTCCTGAAGCTGCAGTCCACATTGATCTCATATTCTACCTCCTATAATTTAGCTATTTCAGTAGCCGCTTTTTCTAGCATTTCATCTTCCATTCTAATTACTTTTTGGCTAGCCTCAAATTCTCTTAGTAGCTTTATCATTTCAACCATACCATCTATGGGATTCATATTAGAACTTTCTACATGACCTTGCATAGTTCTACCTTGAAAAGCTTCTATTTGTAGGGGAATAGGCTCATTATTTTGAACTATTCCTTGATAGTTATTATCTCCCACTTTTTTTAGAGCTTCTGTATTAGTTATATTTTCTATACCTAAGGTAGCTATCATCTGCCCATCAACAGATATTACTCCATTTTCCGATATGTTTATATCTCCATTTGGTAAAGTTATAGGAGTATTATTATTACTCAAAACTGCTTTTCCATCCATATCTACTAATTGATTTTGTCCATTTAATGAAAAATTACCATCTCTAGTGTATAAGACACCTTCTTGACCTTGTAATTTGAAAAAACCTGGTCCAAGTAGGGCTACATCTAGTTTATTACCAGTATCTACTATTCCACCTTGAGTAAAATCAGCAAAACTTCTCTTAAACTTTACACCACCACTCATAGTACCTATTACATACCCCTTTGGATTATATACTAGATTTTCCATAATATTTTCATTCATATTTCCAGCTGCAATTCTATTTCCTGTTCTATCTAAAATATAATTTTCACCTAAAGTTGTCCTTTGATCATTAAATCTTTTATATGAAGTTTTTAAATAACCCTCATCTTCTACAAAGCTTATCTCTTTTACATGTGAAATCCCAGTTGGAGTTTCCACTCTAAAAAAGCCTTCTTTAACTCTGGCTCTGTAAACATCACCATCTCTTTGCATTGTAACATTATCTAATGGCGCAACTCTATTTGGTTCATTTACTCTATTTCTTTTTGCAAATAACTTTTCAGGGAATGATTCTGATATTGAATAATCTTTTTTATATCCTGTCGTATTTACATTTGCTAAGTTATTTGATAAAACATCCATGCGTTTTTGGTTATTAACCATAGATGTCATAGCTGTATACAGCCCTCTATTCATTTAATCACATCCTAAGTTATACTCTGGAATATTATCGACAAAATTCTATAAATCTTTAACTTTATTTGTATTTTCCACTTAAATCTTCTCTCAAGATATCTCCATCTAAAACAGATATCCACTCTAAAGATTTTCCAGTTCCTATAGCTACACAAGATACTGGGTCTTCTGCTAGGTTAGTTTCAATTTGAGTATTTTCTTCAACCAATCTATCTAAACCATAAAGTAGTGAACCTCCACCTGTCATTATTATACCTTTATCTGATATATCTGAAGCAAGTTCTGGTGGAGTTATCTCAAGTACTGCTTTTATTGTAGCAATTATTTCTTCAACTGGTTCTGCTAGAGCTTCTTGCATTTCTTTACTACTGATAGATACAGTTATTGGAAGTCCTGTTACTAGATTACGCCCCTTAATTTCTTGGAAAACTTCTTCATCTCTCTTGTAAGCGCTACCAACTGTAACTTTTAATTTTTCAGCAGATCTTTCACCTATCATCATATTATATTTGTTTTTAATGTATTTGATTATATATTCATCAAAATCATCACCAGCAACCTTTATGGATTTACTAACTACTATTCCACCAAGGGAGATTACAGCAACATCTGTTGTTCCTCCTCCTATGTCAACTATCATTATTCCATCTGGTTCTGTTATATCTATACCCGCTCCTATAGCTGCTGCTATTGGCTCCTCTATTAGATAAGCTTTTTTAGCTCCTGCTTCATATGTAGCTTCTAATACCGCTCTTTTTTCTACTTCTGTTATACCTGAAGGCACACAAACTACAACTCTTGGTCTTACAAAAGAGCTAGATCCTACTTTTTTTATAAAATGTTTAAGCATTCTTTTAGTTATATTATAGTCTGAAATCACACCATCTTTTAAGGGTCTAATAGCTACTATATTTCCTGGAGTTTTTCCAAGCATCCTTCTAGCATCCTCACCAACTGCTAAAAACTGATCTTTAGTTGTATCTAAGGCAACAACTGAAGGTTCTTGTAATACTACTCCCTTATTTTTAATATAAACTAGGACACTTGCTGTTCCTAAATCTATTCCTATGTCTTTCCTCATACCAAACATAAATTCACCTCATTTAATATATTACCATTTTCTAAGTTATCATAATCATCACAATAATCATAAAAGAAAGGTCACTCTTCCAATAGGAAAAGTGACCCTTCAATCTATAGATTAAAATCTTAAGGATAGGCAAAGTTAAAATACTTCCTTAACTATCATTATAGCAGTTTTTTCCATAATGTAAAGAAAGAATTTAAAATTTTCTCAATATTTCCTAATATCTGAACTTTATTAACTATTATTCTTCAACCCTAGTTATTTTAGCACCTAAAGCCTTAAATTTAGCTTCTATATTTTCATAACCTCTATCTATATGATCAATGTTCCTAACTTCTGTTACACCTTCAGATATAAGTCCTGAAAGTACAAGTGCTGCTCCTGCTCTTAAATCTGTAGCCTTAACTGTTGCAGCTGTTAAGTTATCAACCCCTTGAATTATAGCAGATCTTCCATCTATCTTGATGTCTGCTCCCATTCTCTTTAATTCATCTACATGCATAAATCTATTTTCAAATACAGTTTCTATACATACTGAAGTTCCTTCTGATACACTCATAAGTGCCATAAATTGCGACTGCATATCTGTTGGAAATCCTGGGTATGGCATAGTTTTTATATCTATAGCCTTAGGTCTTCCCATACTTTTTACCCTAACCTTATCAACTTCTACAGTTATTTCGCAGCCTGCTTCTTCTAATTTTGCTATCACTGGTTTTATATGGTTAGATATAACATTTTCAACTATAATATCTCCACCTGTAATAGCTGCTGCAACCATAAAAGTACCTGCTTCTATTCTATCAGGTATAATACAGTGGTTTCCTCCACCTAACTTTTCTACACCCTTTATTCTAATTGTAGAAGTTCCAGCACCCTTAACATCTGCACCTAGCTTGTTTAAGAAGTTTGCTAAGTCAACTATCTCAGGTTCCATAGCTGCATTATCTATTGTAGTTTCGCCCTTAGCTAATACTGCTGCCATCATGATATTTTCTGTAGCTCCTACAGAAGGGAAATCAAGATATACTCTATCTCCTTTTAATTCTTCTGCATATGCTGATATATTACCATGATCTCCATCTATTTCTGCACCTAATACTTTAAAACCTTTTAGATGTAAGTCTATTGGTCTAGTTCCTATAGCACATCCACCTGGTAAAGAATTTTTTGTTTTTCCAAGTCTTCCTAGTAATGGTCCCATAACTAAAAATGATGCCCTCATCTTACTCATTAACTCATATTGAGTCTCATAGTTATTTAAACCTTTAGAATTTATTTTTATAGTATTTTTATCTAATTTTTCAACCTTAGCACCTAGTGATTCTAATACTTGGCACATAACCTTTACATCTCTTAGTTCTGGCACATCTTCTAAGATTATATCTTCTGTACCTAACAGTGATGCTGCCAATATAGGAAGTGCTGAATTTTTCGCTCCTGACACCCTAACTTTTCCCGTTAATGGTAAACTCTTTTCAACCATTAATTTTTCCAAAAAATCTCCCCCAAACCATATATACTTAACTTAACAATTATACTCTATTTTCAAATTTTATGCTATTTTCTAACTATTTATTTTTATTGCATCGCTACAATTATACCATTAAATATATATGATTTCTAGACCTTAAATGGAAAAATGTAATACAAATGTAACATTGACTAAATTTACTTGTTTAAGAGTTTAAATTTCATAGTTCCAGTGTAGTGTCCAGCCATTCCATTTACAAAATATGGGAAGATTCCATTTATAAAGCCATACCCATCTTTTTCATAAAAATTATACATACCTATACCAGACTCATTTGTTATCTTAGGCCAAATCATAACATTTTCCCAAGTATTTCCCTTGTCTTTACTTATATACATAGATCCTGGCCAAGTATGACTATCCTGACTATAAGATAAAAGACCAGCATAAATTATGTCATTTGCATAAAGCATATCATAGATAGAACCCTTTATAGGTTTTTCTGGGCTAAAGACAAATTGTGGTGTATTTGTAGCCTTATCTATTTTCACTATCCCAGTCTTAGGATGATTGTCCAGTCCTATTAACACATAATTATCTATTTGCAACATGGATGTTGGGTTGTAATCATAGATTAATCTACTCCAAGTATTTCCCCTGTCTTTAGATACTATTATCTCCTTATACTTATCTCCTATAGATTGATAGATGATATTTTTATTATTTTTATCTATTTGTATAACATGATTATGGCTCATATTTTTTTCAGCTGGATTATAAACTACCTGAAAACTCGCTCCATTATCTTTTGATCTGTAGATTTTTCTAGCATTATTTGGTAGATTTTTATATCCATATTCAGACACAAAGATGTAGCCATCATTATCACTAGTAAAATTCCAATTTGTAACTGCTCCCGAAGTTACATCTAAGACTTTGGTAAATGTTTTTCCTCCATCTATAGACCTATGAATTTCACACTTTGCATCCTTACTCCATCTGTCATTACTTATGGATACTAGAATTGTATTTTTTGGAGTTATATGTATTCCTTCTATAAGCTTATCAAAGGCATATACAAATTCAAAACTATCTCCTAAATCCTTAGATTTGTATAAAACATTTCCATAGCCATCTCTATCATTTCCGCCAGCAAACCAAAGATAATCCTTATTACTTTCAAGAACTCTCATACCTTGCCTTAAAGGTTCATATTCTAAAATAGTTTTAGGTGCCTTATCTCCAGTTGCTGTTTTATAAGTTTTGTTTAAATACTCCCTATCAGTTTTTAATAAATCTGGGTTTTCTTCTGCAAATACAAGGTTTGTCATTAGTATACTTACAAGCATGGTTAAAACCAATATTTTTTTACTCATCTTATTTCTCCTTTAAAGAAAAAGAGCATCTACCTTTTGTAGACACTCCCTTATCTATGCTCTAAAACTCAATCTATTTATAGCTCTTTTCAAAGCTAGTTCTGCCCTTGCTACATCAGTACCATCTGCTTTAGACTTTAATCTTTCCTCAGCTCTTTTTTTAGCAGCTTCAGCTCTTTCAAAATCTATTTCATCTGGCCACTCAGCAGCACTTGTTATAATAGTAACTTTATTATCTAAAACTGATAAGTAACCATCTGTTAATGCAGCTGATTTTTCAGTTTCTCCCTCAAAAAATCTAACCTTTCCAATTTTTATTGGAGTAGTTATAGGAGCACGATTTTCAAGAATTGCAAGGTCACCCTCAACACCTCTCGCTACTACCATCTTTACTTCTCCAGAATAAAACTTTCTATCTGGAGTTACTATATCTAGTTGAAGCATAACTTACCCCTCCATTTTTTTCGCTTTGGCAACAGCCTCTTCTATTGTACCAACAAATAGAAATGCGGATTCTGGTAAATCATCATGCTTTCCTTCTAAAATTTCTTTAAACCCTCTTACAGTTTCAGCTACTGGCACATAAGCACCCTTCATACCTGTAAATTGTTCTGCTACTGTAAATGGTTGAGATAAAAATCTTTGTATCTTTCTAGCTCTAGCAACTGTTAGTTTATCAGCTTCTGATAACTCATCCATACCTAAGATTGCAATTATATCTTGTAAATCATTATAGGCCTGTAACATCTCTTGAACTTTTGTTGCTACTTCATAATGTTCTTTACCAACTATTTCAGGATCAAGGATTCTAGAACTAGATTCTAATGGATCCACTGCTGGATATATACCAAGCTCTGAAATTTTTCTTGATAATACATTTGTCGCATCTAAATGGGCAAATGTTGTAGCTGGTGCAGGGTCAGTCAAGTCATCTGCAGGTACATATACTGCTTGAACAGAAGTTATTGAACCTGTTTTTGTAGATGTAATTCTTTCTTGAAGCTGTCCCATTTCTGTAGCAAGTGTTGGTTGGTAACCAACTGCTGATGGCATACGTCCAAGTAAAGCTGATACTTCAGAACCTGCCTGCGTAAATCTAAATATATTATCTATAAATAAAAGTACATCTTGTCCAGCCTTATCTCTAAAATGTTCTGCCATAGTAAGTCCTGTTAAAGCAACTCTCATTCTCGCTCCAGGTGGCTCATTCATTTGACCAAAAACTAAAGCAGTTTTATCAATTACTCCAGATTCAATCATTTCATAGTAAAGGTCATTTCCTTCTCTTGTTCTTTCTCCTACACCGGCAAATACTGATATACCACCATGTTGTGTAGCTATATTATTTATAAGTTCCTGTATAAGAACTGTTTTTCCTACTCCAGCTCCTCCAAATAGACCTACTTTACCACCTCTAGAATATGGTGCTATAAGGTCAACTACTTTGATTCCTGTTTCAAATATTTCTGCGCTTGTTTCTTGTTCTTCGAAAGATGGTGCATCTCTGTGTATAGGTGATCTTTCAACTTTATCATCTAAAGCATCCTTACCATCTATAGTTTCTCCAAGTACATTAAAAAGTCTACCTAGAGTTTCTTTTCCCACTGGTACAGCTATTGGTTTTCCAGTATCTTTTGCTTCCATACCACGTACTAAACCATCAGTTGAATCCATGGATACACATCTTACTATATCATCACCCACGTGTTGTGAAACTTCTATTATTATTGGTTGTCCGTTTAATTCTATTTCAATAGCATTTAATAGTTCTGGTAAATTACCTTCGCTAAAACGAACGTCAACTACGGGGCCTATAACTTGAACAATCTTTCCTATGTTCTCTTTCATTTGCCCTCTCCTTTCATACCATTTATTACTTCTATATTATTTCAAGGCTTCTGCACCAGAAACTATTTCTGAAATTTCCATAGTTATAGCTTCCTGTCTTGCTCTATTATATGTTAACTCTAATTCTCCAATTATTTCTTCTGCATTATCTGTAGCTGATTCCATGGCAACTTGTCTAGCACCTTGTTCACTTGTAGATGCTTCAATCAAGGCTCCATAAATAGTACTTTCTATATATCTTGGTACTAAGAAATCAAGTACACCCTCTGCTGAAGGTTCAAATTCCATTAAAACACTTGGTCCAGTTTTTTCTTCAGTTATAGCTGACTTATCAACTGGAAGTATTTTTAAGGTTTTTGGAGTTTGTTTTATCATGCTTTCAAATTCTGTATACATGATTTTTACTTCATCTATTTCACCTTTATTAAAAAGATCCATAGCAATTTTAGCGATATGAACTGCATCACTAAATTCTGGTTTCTCACTAATTCCTAAGAAATTTTCTATTACATTATGTTTTTTTCTAAAAAACTCATAAGATTTAAGTCCAACAGTTATAATCTTCTCTTCTCCATTGGATTCTTCAATTTCTTTTAGTGTTAATTTATTTATATTAGAGTTATATCCTCCTGCAAGTCCCCTATCTGAAGCTAGTACTATATAAAGAGTGCTTTTTACTTCTCGCTCTTCTAACAAAGGGTGTTTAATACCCTTTACGCTACCAAGTATATCTTGGATATTATTTAGTACAGTTTCATAATATGGCTTAGATGCATCTAAAACTTCTCTGGCTTTTCTAAGTTTTGCAGAGGAAACCATTTCCATAGCTCTGGTTATTTGCATGGTGCTTCTTATCCCACGGATATGCCTACTAATTTCACGTATCGATTTTCCCACTTTAACACCTCCAGATAGCTATAAAAAATTTAGAAACTTTCTTTAAACTCTTTAATAGCTTTTTTGATATTCTCAATATTTTCATCTGATAAATCTTTAGTTTCTCTTATTTCTGCAAATATTTCAGGATGTTTATTATCTATAAATATTCCGATTTCTTGTTCGAAATCTTTTATTCTTTCAATTTCAACATCTGCTAAATAATCATTCATAACAGCATATAAGATAACTACTTGATTTTCCAGTGAAACTGGACTGTATTGTGGTTGTTTTAATACTTCTAGTATTCTAACACCTTTTTCTAATATATTTTTAGTTCCTTCATCTAATTCTGAACCGAATTGTGCAAAAGAAGCTAATTCTCTATATTGTGCTAGTTCAAGTTTTATACTTTTAGAAACTTTTTTCATAGCCTTAGTTTGAGCATCTCCCCCAACCCTAGATACTGAAAGTCCAGAGTTTATTGCTGGTCTTTGACCTGCAAAGAAAAGATCTTTTTCTAAGAATATCTGTCCATCTGTTATAGATATAACATTAGTTGGAATATATGCAGATATATCTCCTGCTTGAGTTTCTATCATTGGAAGTGCTGTAATACTTCCTCCACCATTTTTCTCTGACATTCTAGCTGCTCTTTCAAGTAATCTAGAGTGTAGATAGAATACATCCCCTGGGAATGCTTCCCTTCCTGGTGGTCTTCTTAATAATAATGACATCGATCTGTATGCAACTGCATGTTTAGATAAATCATCATATACTATTAGAACATCCTTACCTTGATCCATAAAACCTTCTGCTATTGCAACTCCAGCATATGGCGCAAGATATTGTAGTGGTGCAAGTTCACTGGCAGTAGCAGATACTACTACAGTATAATCCATAGCGCCTCTTTTTTCTAAAGTGTCAACTATCTGTGCAACAGTAGATCTTTTTTGACCTATAGCAACATAAATACAGATAACATCTTCAGTTTTTTGGTTGATAATAGTATCAACAGCTATGGCTGTTTTACCAGTCTGTCTATCTCCTATTATTAACTCCCTTTGTCCTCTACCTATTGGTATGAAAGAATCTATAGCTTTTATACCTGTTTGAATAGGCTCTGATACACTTTGTCTTTCAATAACACCAGGTGCTATTTTTTCAACTGGATAAAACTTGTCTGATTTTATATCACCTTTACCATCTATAGCTTGGCCCAAGGCATTAACTACTCTTCCTATCATTGCGTCTCCAACAGGAACTTCAACTATTCTACCAGTTCTTTTTACTGTATCGCCTTCTTTTATATTTGCATCTGAACCTAAAAGTACACAACCTACATTGTCTTCTTCTAAGTTAAGAGCCATACCATATACTTCACCAGGAAATTCTATAAGTTCCCCAGCCATACAACCTTCAAGACCGTAAATTCTTGATATACCGTCCCCAACTTCAATGACAGTACCAGTATCCACAACTTCAAGACTTTGGTCATATCTTTTAATTTGTTCTTTTATTATAGAACTAATTTCTTCTGGCCTTAACGCTGCCATCATATCACCTCGCTCGTTCTAGTTTGTAGCAGCTTTAAACATTTTTGATATAGATTCTAACTTACCTTGGATTGTTCCATCAATAAGCTTGCCTTCTATCTCAAGTTTAACTCCACCAATAATATCCTCATCTATTTCGTTTGTTATAATTATTTCTTTATTAAGCTTAGCTTTTAGCGCTTCAGCTAATCTATCTTTGGCATCATCTTTTAGAGGTTTTACAGTAACTGCTACAACCCTTAAGATACCTTGATAATCAAAGTACAAATCTTCATATCCTTCAATTATATCTACTAAATAACCTTCCCTATTCTTATCAATTAAGATATATAGAAAATTTATTAATTCCTGTGATATATTTTCTCCAAATATATTATTCATCAATTCTTTTTTTTCTTTTTTGCTTATTTTAGGGTGTTTTAGTACTTCTACTAATTTTTCTTCCCCTTGGAATACTTCCTTTAAAAATGTGAATTCATTGTAGAACTCTTTGATTTTTCCTAGATCTTCCCCCGCTTCAAATACAGCAGTAGAATATCTATCAGCTATTAATTCTGCCATGACGCATTACCTACTTCGTCTATGAATTTATCAACCAATTGGTCTTGGTTTTCAACATTCATTTCTTTTTCCATTATTTTTGAAGCTATTAATACTGCCATGTTACCAGTTTCAGACTTAATAGACTCAAAAGCAGCTGCTCTTTCTCTTTCAATATCTTTACCAGCTCTAGTTTTTAGCGTTTCAGCTTCATTTTTAGCTTGTTCAATCATATCATTCTTAAGCTCTTCTCCTCTATTTCTTGCATCTGCTAAGATTTTTTGACTTTCTTCTTTAGCTTCAGCAATTCTAGATTCATATTCTAATTTTAGTTTTTCAGCTTCTTCTCTTAGAGTTTTAGCATCATTTAAATTAGACTGAACTTTTTCTTTTCTTTCATTTATAAAATTTGTCATAGGTTTATATAACAATTTTGTTAATAATTGAAACAGGAAGAATATAGTTATCCATATAATAAGCATATCTGGCAAACTAGGTATAACCTCTACTATAATATCCATTTACAACCCTCCCTTTGAATCTTAGACTTAGACTTTCCTTCTAATTAAAGTGCGCCTAATAATGGTTGTACAAATAGTAATATAATAGCTACTACTAGAGAATAGATACCTGTAGTTTCAGCTACCGCTTGTCCAAGTAACATGGTTCTTGTTATATCGCCTTCTGCTTCAGGTTGTCTACCTACTGCTTCAGCACCTTTACCAGCTGCGAACCCTTGTCCTATACCAGGTCCCATACCTGCGATCATTGCTAAACCAGCACCTATTGCTGAACATCCTAATACAAAAGCCTCATTTGAAATTCCTTGTAACATTTAATTTCCTCCTCCCAAATTTTAGAAAAAATTTGTTTATTGTTTTATTTTAAAAATCTTAATCGTTTATTGATCCTGCTATAAATACCATAGTTAACATAGTAAATATAAATGCCTGTAATATACCTGAGAATAAATCAAAGTATATATTTAAAGCTGGTGCTATTGCTGCTGTTAAAGTACCAAAAGCAGTAGCAATTAAAGTCATTATCAAACCACCACTTAGTATATTACCAAATAAACGGAATGATAGAGATACTGGGTTTGCTATTTCTCCAATAATGTTAAGTGGTGCAAGTAAAGGTATTGGTTGAAAAAATCCTTTTAAATACCCACCTATTCCAGCAGTCTTTATACCAAAATATTGTGATGTCACAAAAGTTATCAGTGCTAAAGACAGTGTCACAGAATAATTAGCTGTTGGTGATGAAACACCAATTACACCTACTATATTGGAAATAATCAAGAATATAAATAAAGTAAAAATATAAGGGGCAAACATTAAATTTTTCTCACCCATAGTAGAAACCACTAAACCGTTTACAGTTTCAGTGAAAAACTCTACTAAAGTCAATAAATTCGATGGCTGTCCTTCAATACTCTCTTCTTTTAGTTTTCCATTAAAGTAATAAGCAAATCCTACTAATCCTAATGCAATTACAACTGCATTAAATATCGTGACAGGAATAAAACTTGAAACAAGTCCTCCCGCGTAATTTACAATAGCTCCCAAAGCTGCTACACAAAAAGTTATAATGGCTAGCTTTACATTCTTAACCATATAAAATGCTGCTACAGCTATTAAAACTACTGATAGAATAAACTTTATACTCATCTTCCCCCCCCTCTCTAAAATTTTAATTATCTTTTTTTAAATAGTTTTTGTTGATAACATTAGATAGTGTTATCACTATTTTTACCATTAAAAGCCCAAGCACAACCATTAGAAAATCTAAGTAATCAGCCTTTGCTCCTATGATTAAGACTAAACCTTGTATCATCATTCTTATGAAATATTGTGTTTTTCCATATCTAGATGCATTTGCAGGGTTCATTTTCACAGATTTTTCTACACTTTGCTTTAAAAGTAAAAAGTTTAGCATAGAAATCAATACTCCGAATATATACCCTAAAATACCTGCTTTAACATCTTTTTTAAAGAAAAATATCAATATAATTACTAGTACACTCCAAATTAAAACTCGTTTAAATATTTTTTGAATCAAATCCTTATTCATCACTTGCTCCTTTTGTTAAAATCCACTAGCTTATAGATATTATATATAGATGTCATAGCTCCTAATACTAAAAAAGTAATAGAAAAAACACCTCTAGTTTTTAGCCATTTGTCAATTTTACTCCCAACAAATAAACCCAACACAATTGGTGTTATCGAGTTTATTCCAACTTGGGTTATTAACGCTAAATACTTAAAGGTGTTTTTATTATCACTATTCATACTCACTCACTCCACACTATTAACTCTACAATTTTAGTCAATAAAATAATTATATATAAGATAAGCAAACTTTGCAAATAACAGATTTATAATTATTTTTATATATTTTAACAATTTTTTACATTGTTAAATTCTTGTTAATCTCTTTATATCACAAAAGAGAAGTTAGATAACTTCTCTTTTGCATAATAAATTATTATATTTTAAAAATCTCTTTTGTTTTTATATATACTTACATTCCAAATATCATTGGTAGGAAGTATAATCCTAATGAAATTACTATTCCTGTATAAATTAATACCATCATACAGAATCCCATAATATCTCTTGCTCCAAGTCCTGCTATACCTAATGCTGGTAATGCCCAGAATGGTTGAATCATATTAGTCCAAGCATCTCCCCAAGCTATAGATATACCTGTAAGGGCTGGAGAAACTCCAAGATTTGCTCCTGCTGGCATCATGATTGGTGCTTGAACTGCCCACTGTCCTCCACCTGAAGGTACAAAGAAGTTTACAATTCCAGCTGCCCAGAACGTAAATATTGGGAAAGTCCTTGGTGTTGATATTGCAACAAACCAGTTAGAGATTAAACTTGCTAAGTTAGCTCCTGTTTCTGGATTAGATCCAGTCATCATTCCCATTATACCTGCATAGAATGGGAACTGTAGTATAATTCCAGATGCTCCTTTTGTAGCTTCTGCTACTGCATGAACATATCTTCTTGGTGTTTGATGAAGCAATACCCCTAAAGAAAGGAATATTAAGTTTACTATATTTAAGTCTAAATTAAATCCATTTTTTCTGAAATAATTCCCTAAATATACAGCACCCATTAAAAATACTAAGAAACTAACTAGCTTACTATTTTCAATTTTATCAGCAGGTGTATCATTTTTATTCAATGCTTCATCTTCCTCTGGTTCTTCTAATAATGCAGGGTTCACTTTTACTACATCTGCTCCCTTTGGATGCATAGCTCTATTTAATAATGGTAAAGTTAAAATAATTCCGAAAGCTATTATTAAATTCACTGGTGAAAATATAGTTTGTGAAGCTGGTATCATTTCAGTTACAGCTCCTGCAGTTTGTGAAGCTAAATCAATATCTTTAGATGCTAAAGTCAAAGGTATTGAAGCTGATATACCTGAATGCCATACTACGAATCCTGAGTATGCTGAAGCTATTAAAAGTCTATAATCTACTTCCTTAACTTTTTTAGCTAATTCTCTTGCATATAAAGCTCCTATTACTAGACCAAAACCCCAGTTTAACCAACAAGCAATTGCAGATACTAAAGATACCCAAAATATAGCTTGTTCTGGTGTATTAGCTGGCTTAGTCATATTTTTTAATCCTTTTTTAATTAGATTAGAACTAGCAAGCGCATGTCCTGTAACTAGTACCAACGTCATTTGCATTGAGAATGCAAGTAAAGCCCATACTCCGTTACCCCAGTGATCTATCATAGCCATTAACGATTGTCCTGTAAATACAACTCCTAAAATTAGGGTTACAATACTTAGGAATATCGCAAATAAAAATGCATCTGGTAAATACTTTTGTACTAAAGATACGAAAAAATTCGTCATTTTCTTAAACATAAAATACCCTCCTATTCTTACACATAAAAGAGATTTTTAAATAATTTATATATTTTGTCTCAATAAAACGCTTATGTTATACCATAAGCGTTCTATATATACATTATAAACCATTTTCCACGGTTGTAAAATAGTTTTTATTAATATTCCATTTTTTTAAGATTATCAGAAACAGTTAATTCAGCTTCAGTAGCTGCTTTAATTTGTTCAACTGTGTAATCTTCATTTAATTCAGTTAACACTATACCTTTATCAGTTACTTCCATAACTCCCATTTCAGTAATTATCATGTTAACTTGTTTAGCTGCTGTTAATGGTAATTGACATTTTTTAAGAATTTTTGCTTCTTCTTTCTTAGTTAAATGTTCCATTGCAACTATAACTTTTTTAGCTCCTACTACAAGGTCCATAGCTCCACCCATTCCTGGAACCATTTTTCCTGGTACCATCCAGTTAGCTAAGTTTCCTTCTTCATCAACTTCTAATGCTCCAAGAACAGTCATATCAACATGTCCTCCACGGATTATTAAGAATGAAGTTGCTGAATCAAAGAACATTCCACCTGGTAATATTGTTACAGGTTGTCCACCAGCATTTACTATGTCTTTATCTTCTTTTCCTTCTTCTGGTTTTGGTCCAAGTCCAAGGAATCCATTTTCAGATTGGAATATAGCATTTATTCCTGGCTCTAAATAGTTAGCTACCATAGTTGGTAGACCTATACCTAAGTTTACTACGTCACCATCGTTTATTTCTTTAGCTACTCTTCTAGCTATAATTTCTTTATTAGTCATTGTTATATAGCACCTCCATCAACAATATAGTCTACGAAAATACCTGGAGTTACAACATGATTTTGGTCTAATTCTCCAACTTCAACTATGTTTTCAGCTTCAACTATAACTATATCAGCAGCTCCTGCCATTAGTTCGTTAAAGTTTCTTGTAGCTCCTCTATAAACTATATTTCCTGATTTATCTACTCTGTGTCCAACTATTAAAGCGATGTCTGCTTTAATTGGTTTTTCTAGTAAATATTCTTGTCCATCTACAGTTATTTTTTGTTTTCCTTCTTCAACAATTGTACCAATTCCAGTTGGAGTTAAGAATCCGCCAAGTCCTGCTGCAGCACTTCTAACTCTTTCTGCTAAAGTTCCT